>JAHECC010000259.1 GCA_024641965.1 Rubrivivax sp. | reverse complement strand
TGCACCTCCAGCGCACCGTATTCGATCCAGATCTTGCCGAACTTGCGCGCCATGCGGCGATAGGCCGTGAGGTTCTTCTTCGGCACCGGTACGACGAATCCATCGACATAGAGGCTCATGCCGCGGTCTCCTGGCTTTTCGGGCTACGCAATGTAAGCCCTGCGCCCAGCCGGCGTCGATGGGGCCGCGCCCGGCCCGCTGCGTTCAAGTCACGACCCGCAAATGCCGAAAAGGCTGAGGACAGGCCGGTCCCGATGCCGGCCACCGATATCACAGGACGCATCCGATGCCTGGCAAGATCGATGTAGACGAGTTGCGCGTGGGCATGTTCATCCATCTCGACCTGGGTTGGATGGCGCACCCCTTCCCGGTGGGAAGCTTTCGCATCACCCATCCCCAGCAGATCGACAAGATCCGCGGCCTGGGTCTGACGCAATTGCGCTGGAGCCCCGAAAGGAGCGAGCTGGCGCCGCCCCAGGCGCCTGCCTGCGCAACGGCCGAGCAGACAGAGCAAAGTGCCGCCACGGCGATCGAGGAGTCGCCGGTGCAGGCCGCCGAGCGCGAGCGGCGCGAGCTGCTGTCGGCGCAGCGCGCGGCGTCCACGCTGTGCCAGCGCCAGTTCGACGAGGCCGGCCAGGCCTGGCGCAGCGCCCAGGACCAAGTGCTCGCCCTGCCGGAGCAGGCCTGTCGCGACACCGAGGACCTGACCCGATCGCTGCTCGACAAGATGCTGGTCGACGGCGACATGTGCATCCGCCTGCTCAGTTGCGCCGCCGGGGAAAGCGCCGGGTCACATGCCATGAACGTGGCGGTCATCTCGCTGTTGATGGGCCGCGTGTTCGGCCTGAGCGATGCGGAAATGCTCGACCTGGGCACCGGCGCACTGATGCACGACGTGGGCAAGATCGACCTGCACGAGCGTGTGCGCCACTTCGACGAGCGCTTCGACAAGGACGACCTGGCCGCCTACCGCGACCATGTGGCCCATGGCGTGGCGCATGGCCGGCGCATGGGCATGAAGCCCGGTGCCCTGCTGGTGCTGGCGCAGCACCATGAGAACGCCGACGGCTCGGGCTTTCCGCTGCGCGTGAAGACCGAGCGCATGTCGGTCGCGGCGCGCATCGTCGCGCTCGTCAACCGCTACGACAACCTGTGCAACCCGCCGGTGCTGGCCCAGGCGCACACGCCGCACGAGTCGCTGTCGCTGCTGTTCGCGCAGGCGCAGTCGAAGTTCGACGCCAGCATGCTGAACTCCTTCATCCGCATGATGGGCGTGTACCCGGCCGGCTCTGTGGTGCAGCTCACCGACGACCGCTACGCGCTGGTCATCAGCGTGAATTCGACACGGCCGCTGAAGCCCAACGTGCTGGTGCACGACCCGAAACGACCGCGTGACGAGGCGTTGCACCTTAACCTGATATCGACGCCCGACCTCGGCATCCGGCGCAGCCTGAAGCCGTCCCAGCTGCCTGGCGACGCGCTGGACTACCTGGCACCGCGGCCGCGGGTGGCCTACTTCTTCGAGTCGGTGCATGCCGGGGTCGCAGCGCACGAGGAAACGGTGAGCGCATGAGACCCCGCTCGACGGGACTGGCCGCAGGCCGAAGGGCGCAGCAGTGAAGCTTGCGGCCTCGCCGCCGGTCGACGACGATCGCGCGCTGGTTGGCGCGTGGGCGTCGCTGGTCGACAGCCTGCCGGACGCCACCTGGCTCGTCGATGCACACACGCGCCGCGTGGTGGCCGACAACGCCGCTGCACGCCAGTTGCTGGGTCGCGGCGCCAGCAGCCTGATCGGTGAGCCGGCCGAGTCGCTGATCGCCACGCCCGAGGACATGGCCTTCTGGGACGAAGCGGCCGGCTGCACGGCCGGCGCGCTGCAATCGGACACCACGCTGTGCGCCGCCGACGGCCGCACCGTGCATGTCACGCGTTGCATCCGCCCTCTGGTCGATGCCGGCGGTGGGCCGGCGCGGCACTATGCCGTGGTGGTCAGCGACCGCAGCGCCTGGCGTGAGGCCGAGAACGAGCGCGAGCAGATCGTGGCCGAACTGCAGGCGACGCTGGAATCCACCGCCGACGGCATCCTGGTGACCGACCTGGTCGGGCGCATCCGCGCCTTCAACCGGCGCTTCGCGACGACCTGGGGCATCCCGGAAGACCTGCTCGCATCCCGTCAGGACGAGACGGTGCACGACTGGATGCGCCGCAGCGTGCCAGATGCAGCCGGCTACCAGCGCCGCCTGCGCGCCATCCAGGAGGCGACGCTGCTGAGTGCCACCGACCGCCTGACGCTGCATTCGGGCAAGGTGCTGGAACGCGTGACACGGCCGCTGTGGTGCCGCGGCCAGGCGATGGGCCGGGTGTATTCGTTCCGCGACCTGAGCGAGCAACTGGCGGCGCAGACACGCATCGAGGAACTGTCGCTCACCGACGCCCTGACCGGTTTGCCCAACCGACGTCTGCTGGCCGAACACATGGCCAGGACCAGCAAGCGCTCGCGCAGCGAAGGCGGCAGCTTCGCCCTGCTGGTGATCGACCTGGACCGCTTCCGCCAGATCAACGACAGCCTGGGCCACGAGACCGGCGACCGCGTGCTCATCGACGTGGCGCAGCGCATCAAGTCGTGCATGCGCGCCGATGACCTGCTGGCGCGCACCGGCGGCGACCAGTTCGCGCTGCTCATCGATGGCGCCGACACGCAACTGGCCGAACGCAGCGCGCGCCGCGTGCTCGATGCCGTGGCGGCGCCCTGCAACCTGGACGGTTCCCAGTTCACGCTCACCTGCAGCATCGGCGGCGCGCTGTGCCCCGACAACGGCCACACTGCCGACGAACTGGTGCGCCATGCCGAGGCCGCGGTGCTGGCAGTGAAGCAGGGTGGGCGCGCGAACTATCGTGTGCACAAGGGCCGGAGCGGTGGTGACCGGCGCGCCGATATCCAGCTCGACCACGCCATGCGCCAGGCGCTGGCCAGCGGTCGTTTCCGGCTGCATTACCAGCCTCAGGTGGAACTGTGCAGTGGCCGCGTGGTGGGGGCCGAGGCGCTGATCCGCTGGCGCGACCCGGCCCTGGGTGAAGTCTCACCGACGCGCTTCATCCCGGTGGCCGAGGACAGCGGCTTCATCGTCGCGCTGGGCGACTGGGTGCTGACACAGGCCGTGCGGCAGGGCGCTTTGTGGCAGCAGCGCGGCATGGCCACGCCGATCGCCATCAACGTCTCGGCGCTGCAGTTCCAGCAGCCGCAGTTCGTCGACCGCGTGGCCGAGGTGCTGGCGGCGGCGCGGCTGCCGGCGCAATGCCTGGAACTGGAGCTGACCGAATCGATCCTGGTGCGCGACGCCGATGAAGCGCTGCAGCGCCTGCGGGCGCTGGCGCGCATCGGCGTGCGGCTGTCGATCGACGACTTCGGCACCGGTTATTCGAGCCTGGCCTACCTGAAGCGCTTCCCGATCGGCAAGCTGAAGATCGACCGCAGCTTCGTGCAAGGCCTGCCGGGCGACGACAGCGACGGCGCCATCGTCGTGGCCATCCTGCAGATGGCCAGCGCGCTGGGCATGAAGGTCATCGCCGAGGGCGTGGAAACCGAAGGCCAGCGCCGGTTCCTGCTCGACAGCGGCTGCCATGAGTTCCAGGGCTTCCTGTACGCGCCAGCGCTCGACACCCTGAGCTTCGAGGCGCGGCTGAAGCTTGCGCAAGCGCAAGCCGAAGTCACTCGGCCGCAGCGCGTGCGCCTGGTCAGCGGTTAGCGGCCCGCCACGGGCTTGCCCGGCGGGCCGGTCATTCGCTAGAGTCGGGGCGTTCCCCGTGAGCGCGAATGACAATGATCGAAACCCTGGTGGGGCAGCGTCTGGGCGGCTTGTCCGGTGCGGCCAAAGACGCCCTGGCCGTGGTCTTGCCGAATGGCAACCGCATCGGACCCGAGGACGCCAGCGTGACCTTGCGCCTGGCCAGCCTGCTGCCGCTGGCCCATGTCGCGGCCGGGCAGGTCGGGCGTCTGGCCGAGGACTATGTCGAGGAGCGTGTCGACATCGAAGGCGCGATGCGCCATGTGGTCGATGTCGCTGGCGAACTGGTGCGCGAGGACCCTACACGTGCCGGCGAGCCTGCCGGCCCGCTGGCCTGGTGGCGCCAACTGACGCACCGCAGCAAGTCGCTGGCACGGCACCGTGTGGAGACCGACGCGCGCCAGGTGCAGTTCCACTACGACGTGTCGGACGACTTCTACGCGCTGTGGCTCGACCCGCGGCGCATCTACTCCTGCGCCTACTTCAGCCACCCCGAGCTGCCGCTGGTGCGGGCCCAGGAAGCCAAGCTCGAACATATCTGCCGCAAGCTGATGCTCAGCCCCGGCGAACGCTTCCTCGACATCGGTGCCGGCTGGGGCGGGCTGCTGCTGTGGGCGGCGGAGCACTACGGTGTACGCGCCACCGGCATCACGCTGTCGAAGAACCAGCATGCGCACGTCAACCGCCTGATCGAGCAGCGCGGCCTGGCCGGCCGCGTGGAAATGCGTCTGCTCGACTACCGCGACCTGCCCGAGGGTGAGCCCTTCGACAAGATCGCCTCGGTGGGCATGTTCGAGCACGTCGGCCGCGCCATGCTGCCGCGCTACTTCGACAAGATCCGCCGCCTGCTCAAGCCGGGCGGGCTGCTGCTGAACCACGGCATCACCGCCGGCGGCACGCGCAACACCCAGCTTGGCGCGGGCATCGGCCAGTTCATCGAGCGTTATGTCTTTCCCGGCGGCGAGTTGCTGCACATCTCGCACATGCTCAAGGTCATGGCCGAGCAGGGGCTGGAAGGGCTGGATAGCGAAAACTTGCGGCCGCATTACGCGCGCACGCTGTGGTGCTGGTCGGACGCGCTCGAGGCGCAACTGGACGAGGCCCGGCGCATCACCGGCGACAAGGTCGTGCGCGCCTACCGCCTGTACCTGGCGGGCAGCGCGATGGGTTTCGAGCGCGGCT
>JAHECC010000258.1 GCA_024641965.1 Rubrivivax sp. | reverse complement strand
CGGTGGCTGGGGCCTGCGCATGGTGGCAGACATGGCGCACGGCCTGGAACACGAAGCCGTCGACGGCGGCAACCTGCTGCGCATCGTGCTGCTGAGGCAGGGCTGAAGCGGTCGGCCATCAATCATCGAAGTCCACTGACGGCTTGCGGCGCAGCGTGGCTGTTCCCACGTGCCCCCTTCGTGGCCCTCGGACCCGCCTCGTCGGACAAGGCCGGCGCAGGGATGGCCGAGTGTGCAAGCGCAGTGCCGAGCGTCGCCGCGCGAAACTATCATCGGCAGCATGTCGGACCGACGCCTCTGGGACATCTCGCCGCCGGTGCATGCGCTCGCGCCGGTGTTTCCCGGCGATGCGCCCTTCACCAACGTGTGGGCCGCGCGCATCGGGCCCGGCTGCCCGGTGAACGTCAGCACGCTGACGCTGTCGCCGCATACCGGCGCCCATGCCGACGCGCCGCTGCACTACGACGATGCCGGTGTCGCGGTGGGCCTGCTCGATCTGGAACCCTACCTGGGCCGCTGCCGCGTCGTCCACGCCATCGGCTGTGAGCCGTTGGTGCGCTGGGAGCAGCTGTCGCACGCGCTCGCCGATCTGCCGCCGCGCCTGCTGGTGCGCACCTACCAGCGCGCACCGGTTGATCGCTGGGACTCGCAGCTTGCCGCCTATGCACCCGACACCGTCGAACGGTTGGCCGACCTGGGCGTGCGCCTGATCGGCATCGACACCGCCAGCATCGACCCGGCAAGCAGCAAGACGCTGCCCAGCCACCAGGTGATCCGCCGCCGCGGCCTGCGCGTGCTGGAAAACCTGGTGCTGGACGACGTGCCCGAAGGCGACTACGAGCTGATCGCCCTGCCGCTGAAACTGACCACGGCCGACGCCTCGCCGGTGCGCGCCGTGCTGAGGGAATTGCGATGACCAGAGACGAAGCCCTGGCGCTCGACGCCGCCGATGCGTTGGCGCCACTGCGCGACCAGTTCGTGCTGCCGCCGGGCGTGATCTACCTCGACGGCAACTCGCTCGGCGTGCTGCCCACGGCCACTGCCGCGCGCGTGCAGCAGGTGGTCACCGAAGAATGGGGCCAGGGTCTCATTCGCAGTTGGAACACGGCGGGCTGGATGACGCTGGCGCAACGCATCGGCGACAAGATCGCGCGGCTGGTGGGCGCCGGCGCCAGCGAACTGGTGGTGGCCGATTCGACCAGCGTGAATCTGTTCAAGGTGCTGTCGGCCGCGCTGACGATCAGCCAGGCCGATGCGCCGGCGCGCAAGCTCATCCTCAGCGAGCGCAGCAACTTCCCGACCGACCTCTACATCGCCGAATCGCTTGCCCGCGAGCGCGGCTTCGAACTGCGCCTGGCCGACGCCGACGAGCTGCCCGCGCTGCTCGACGAGCGCAGCGCCGTGCTGATGCTCACGCACGTGAACTATCGCACCGGTCGCATGCACGACATGCGCGCGCTCACTACTGCCGCTCACGCCGCCGGCGCGCTGGCGATCTGGGACCTGGCGCACAGCGCCGGTGCCGTGCCGGTCGATCTGCACGCCGCGGACGCGGACTTCGCCATCGGCTGCGGCTACAAGTACCTGAACGGCGGCCCCGGCGCACCGGCCTTCGTCTGGGCCCACCCGCGCCATGCCGAGCGCTTCTGGCAGCCGCTGGCCGGCTGGATGGGCCATGCGGCGCCCTTCGAGTTCACGCCCGGCTACCGGCCGGCACCGGGCATCGCGCGCTACCAGTGCGGCACGCCGGCGCTGCTGTCGATGGCGGCGCTGGAATGCGGCGTCGACAGCGTGCTCGCTGCCGAGTGCAGGGGCGGCATGGCGGCACTGCGCGGCAAGTCGCTGGCCTTGGGCCGGCTGTTTGCCGCAGAAGTCGAAGCGCGCTGCCCGCAACTGACGCTGGCCTCGCCGCGCGACGATGCGCTGCGCGGCAGTCAGGTCTGCTTCGCCCACCCCGAGATGGGCTACCCGGTGATGCAGGCGCTGATCGCGCGCGGCGTGATCGGCGACTTCCGCGCACCCGACATCCTGCGTTTCGGCTTTACGCCGTTGTATCTGCGCTTCGCCGACGCCTTCGACGCCGCCGTGCACCTGCAACAGGTGCTGGACAGCGAGGAATGGCGCCGGCCCGAGTTCAATCAGCGCCAGGCGGTGACCTGAAGGAGACCAATCCGTGAACTCGCAACACCACGACGCCAAGCTCGACTTCAGCACCGACATGAGCTATGGCGACTACCTGCACCTCGACGAGGTACTGAGTGCGCAGCACCCGCTTTCGCCCAACCACAACGAGATGCTGTTCATCGTGCAGCACCAGACCAGCGAGCTGTGGATGAAGCTGATGCTGCATGAGCTGCACGCGGCCATCGACGCGATCGCCGGCGACCAGCTCTCACCGGCCTTCAAGATGCTCGCGCGCGTATCGAAGATCATGGAGCAGCTGGTGCACGCCTGGGACGTGCTGGCGACAATGACACCGCCCGAGTACAGCGCGATCCGGCCCTACCTGGCCAACAGCAGCGGCTTCCAGAGCTGGCAGTACCGCTGCATCGAGTTCGCGCTGGGCAACAAGAACGCGGCCATGCTCGAACCTCATGCGCACAGCGCGCCACGGCTGGCGCAGGTGGAAGCCGCGTGGCGTGCGCCGTCGCTTTATGACGAGGCCTTGCGCTTGCTGGCGCGGCGCGGACTGCCGGTACCGTCCAGCCATGTCGAGCGCGACTGGACCCAGGCCTACGTTGCCAACGATGCCGTCGAGCAGGCCTGGCTCGAGGTCTACCGCGCGCCGGAGACCCACTGGGATCTGTACCAACTGGGCGAGGAATTGACCGACCTGGAAGACGCGTTCCGGCTGTGGCGCTTCCGCCATGTGACGACGGTGGAACGCATCATCGGCTTCAAGCGCGGCACCGGCGGCACCAACGGCGTGGGCTATCTGCGCAAGATGCTCGACGTGGTGCTGTTCCCGGAGATCTGGAAGCTGCGCACGGACCTGTAGGCGCGACGAACTCAAGCTCAAGCGGGGTTGCCACTTTGCATCCTCAGCGGGCGGGCCGACGGCGCAGGTTGGTCTCGGGCAAGCATCGGCGAGCGCGGGTTCATTCCCATGGGAACGGGCAATCTCACCTGGCACAGAGCCGGCATACGCTCGTATCCGAAGAATTCACCATTTGCCCCTTCCGCGACACTCGCTGCACGTGTTTTCTCAGGTTCAGTTCGACGCTCAGCGCTTGCAGGTCACGCATGACCCGACGTCAGGCGGCGGCAACCTTGAACGCTGATGGGCGCAGCCGAGGCCGTTGCGTGTGTGCAGCGAATCTGCGCATGAACCTCGGCGACCCCATCACGATGTGCGAGGTGCCATCGCGCCAGGACGTGTTCGGGTTGAGCACCGCCCGCCAGGGGTGGTTGCATTGCACCTGCAAGTGAGCCAGCGCCAGGCAGATGATGGCAACACCAAGGCTGCAGTCGCTGGCGCTCGGCCGCGTCGCCATGTACCTTCGCGTGCAGGCCGAAATGCAGCTTGACTCAACGATTGCGACCGCGTAGCGTCAATCGGTCCGTTCTGGGCAGCTGTGAGAAAGGCCGGCATGTCGCCCAATGTTCGGCCTGCGCTTCTCGCGATGCGTCATGGCGAGCGTGTGTGGTCGGCCCCGCTGTGCCGGATCAAGTGAGCCTGCTGTGTCGTACTGGGTCGTCATTCCGGCGCAGCAATGGCACTTCGTGTGGTGATGCCCCAACCCTCACGGGTGCGCGGCGACGAGAGGGTTGCCTGATGCGCCGCCGCCAATGGGTGACTGGCACGGCGGCTGGTCTGCTGGCGGCCTGGCGGCCCGGCCAAGCGCAAACGCCTGGCAAGGTCTATCGCATCGGCTGGATCATCAGCATTCCGTTCGAAACCTGGCAATTGCGTGGCGCCTTCGCCGAGGCGATGCGCGAGCGCGGCTGGGTCGAAGGCACGAACTACGTGCTCGATACGCTGTACTACGGCGGCCATGCCGAGCGCATCCCCGCGCTGGCGGCCGAGCTGGTGCAGCGCCGGTGTAACGTCATCGTCGCCGGGGGCACGCCCCCGGTCGGGCCGCTGATGAAGGCCACGTCCACCATCCCGATCGTCTTCTTTGCCGTCGGCGACCCGTTGGCCTCGGGTTTCGTGGCCAGCCTGGCGCGCCCCGGGGGCAACGTGACCGGTTTGGGCGGGCTGGGTGTGGGGCTGATCGCCAAGCAACTGGAGCTGCTGAAGCAGGCGGTGCCTGGGGCGCGACGCATCGGCGTGCTCATGAACCTGGATTTGAATTTCCATGTCCCGGCACTCCAGGTGTTGAAGGCAACGGCGCCGAAGCTGGACGTGCAGTTGGAGCTGGTGCCGCTTCGTTCGCCGGAAGAACTCACACCGGCTTTCGCGGCACTGGCGCGTGAGCAGGTCGATGCTCTGGTCCTGTTGGGCCAGCCGTTCCTGCGCAACGGCGCTGGCGCTCAAGCGGTGGCGGCGCTTTGCCTCGAGCATCGGCTGCCGACCGTCAGCCCCTTCGAAGAGCTGGTCAAGGCAGGCATGCTGATGTCGTATGCGGAGAGACCCGAAGACACCGTGCGGCGCCTGCCGTATTACCTGGACCGCATCCTCAAGGGCACGGCGCCAGCCGATTTGCCCGTCGAGCAGCCCTCGCGCTTTTACCTCGCGATCAACCTGAAGACCGCCAAGGCATATGCCTTGCCGCTGTCGCAGAGCTTGCTGCTGCAGGCCGACGAGGTGATCGAATGAATCTGCGCCGAAGGGTCGTTCTCGCCACCGCGGCCGCCGGCCTGGCCCGCGCCGGCAGCACCTGGTCCCAGGCGCCGGTGCGGATGGTGCGCATCGGCTTGATCATCAACAATCCGTGGCCCGACGCTCAACCCCCTCAATATGTCGCCATCTTTGCCGAAGGCATGCGCGAGCGCGGCTGGATCGAGGGCACGAACTACGTGCTCGACGCGCTGCACTACGACGGCCACGCCGAGCGCATACC
>JAHECC010000070.1 GCA_024641965.1 Rubrivivax sp. | reverse complement strand
TGCGCATCGACCTCGGCCTGGACCAGCCTTTTCCGGTGCAGTTCGGTCACTTCGTGGTGCGCGCGCTGCAGGGCGACTTCGGCCTCAGTCTGCGCCAGGGCCAGAAGGTGTCGTCGCTGATCGCCGAACGGCTGCCGGCCACGCTCGAGCTGTCGATCATCGCCGCGCTGCTGGCGTTGCTGCTGGGTGTGCCGATGGGCGTGTATTCGGCGCTGCATCGCAAGCGCTTCGGCTCGCAGCTGATGATGACGGTGTCGCTGATCGGCGTGTCGCTGCCGACCTTCCTGATCGGCATCCTGCTGATCATGGTCTTCGCGGTGATGTTGAATTGGCTGCCCAGCTACGGACGAGGTGACGTCGTCTCCCTCGGTTCTTGGAGCACCGGACTGCTCACGGTGGATGGCTGGAAGCATTTGATCATGCCGGCGACCACGCTGGCGGTGTTCCAGCTGGCGCTGATCATGCGATTGGTACGCGCCGAGATGCTCGAGGTGCTGCGCGCCGACTACATCAAGTTCGCGCGTGCGCGCGGCCTGCCCAACCGTGTGGTGAATTTCGGCCACGCGCTCAAGAACACGCTGGTGCCGGTGATCACCATCACCGGACTGCAACTGGGCGGGCTGATCGCCTTCGCCATCATCACCGAGACGGTGTTCCAGTGGCCCGGCATGGGTTTGCTGTTCATCCAGGCGGTGAGCTTTTCGGACATCCCGATCATGGCCGCCTACCTGTGCCTGATCGCGGCGATCTTCGTGTTCATCAACCTGGTGGTCGATTTGCTGTACTTCGCGGTGGACCCGCGCTTGCGCGCCGAACGGCCCTCGGGCGCGCACTGATGCCCGCCGTGGCGGCGGACGGCTATGCTCGCGGCTGGCTTCGATACCAGCCGACCCTCAACCAGATCCCTTCTTTGGAGTTGACGATGAAATCCAAACCCACCCTCCTGGCCGCGGCGCTGGCGCTGGCGTGCGGCTTCGCACAGGCGGCCACGCTGCGCGTCGCCGACCAGGGCGACGCGTTGTCGATGGACCCGCATTCGCTGAACGAAAGCCTGCAGCTCAGCTTCGACGGCAACATGTACGAACCGCTGGTGGAGCGCGGCAAGAAGATGGAACTGGTGCCGGCCTTGGCCACCAAGTGGACGCAGACCACCCCCACGGTGTGGCGTTTCGAGCTGCGCAAGGGCGTCAAATTCCACGACGGCACGCCCTTCACAGCCGATGATGTGATCTTCAGCTTCAAGCGCGCTGCCAGCGACGGCTCGGACATGAAGGGCTACACCAACCCGATCAAGCAGGTGCGCAAGGTCGACGACTTCACCGTCGATATCGAGACCAACGCGCCCTACCCGATCCTGCCCGACACGTTGACCACGCTGGGCATGATGAGCCAGAAATGGAGCGTGGAAAACAAGGCCGAGAACCCGGTCGACCGCCGCAAGGGCATCGAGAACACCGCCAGCTTCAAGGCCAACGGCACCGGCCCCTACCGGCTGAAGGAACGCCAGCCCGACGTGCGCACCGTACTGGTCAGGAACGCGCAGTGGTGGGGCAAGATGGACGGCAACGTCGATGAAGTGATCTTCACGCCCATCAGCAATGCCGCCACGCGCGTGGCCGCGCTGCTGTCGGGCGACGTCGACGTGATGGAGCCGGTGCCGCTGCAGGACGTCGACCGCCTGAAGAGCGGCGGCTTCCAGGTGCTGCAAGGCCCCGAGCTGCGCACCATCTTCCTCGGCATGGACCAAAGCCGCGACGAGTTGCAGTTCAGCAGCGTCAAGGGCAAGAACCCGTTCAAGGACGTGCGCGTGCGCAAGGCCTTCTACCAGGCGATCGACATCGAGACCATCAAGGACAAGGTGATGCGCGGCGCCTCGTCGCCGACCAACGAAATGGTCGCGCCGGCGGTGCGTGGCTTCCAGAGTGACCTGAACAAGCGCACCCCCTACGACCCCGACGCGGCGAAGAAGCTGCTGGCCGAAGCCGGTTATTCGGACGGATTCCAGGTGACGATGAACTGCCCCAACGACCGCTACGTCAACGACGCGGCGATCTGCCAGGCGATCGCGGCGAACCTGGCGCGCGTGGGCATCAAGATCAACCTGCTGGCCGAACCGAAGGCGACGTACTTCCCGAAGATCCTGCGCCGCGACACCAGCTTCTACCTGCTCGGCTGGACGCCCAGCACGGTCGATTCGCACGACACCATGGTGAACATCATGGCCACGCCCACCGGCAAGGGCCAGGGGCAGTTCAACCTGGGGTCTTACAGCAACCCGAAGTTCGACGAACTGGCACTGAAGGTGCAGTCCGAGATCGACGACAAGAAGCGCAACGCGATGATCCACGAGGCCTTCAAGATCCACCAGGACGACTACGGCCACATCCCGCTGCACCAGCAGGCGCTGGCCTGGGCGACGCGCAAGAACGTCAGCGTGGTGCAGTTGCCCAACAATTACATGTACTTCAAGTGGATCAATGTGAAGTGACGCCCCCCCAGGGGGGGCGCGCCCGCACCGAGCGAGTGCCTGCGCACTCGCGAGTGGCTGGCGAGCGCCGTCCGGCATGCTTGCCGGGCGGCGCTGACCGCGGACCGGCAAAGCCGGATCCGTGGTTGCCGCTTGGTCCCAAGCGGCTCGGGCATGCGCGGCACTGCGAGGTTGATCTCTCTACATGAGTTCGCCAACCGCTCCGGAAAGCGCGGCGGTGATCATCGCCGAGGCGCCCGGCTTCTGGACGCGCTTTTTCGACGGCGACATCTGGTTTTCGTTTCGCACTTCGCCGATGGCCATCGGCTCGGCGGTCGTGGCGCTGCTGTGCGTGTTCGTCGCGGCGTTCGCGCCGCTGATCGCGCCGCACAACCCCTTCGACCTGGCCACCCTCGACCTGAACGACTCGATGCTGCCGCCGGCATGGCTGCAGGGCGGCAGCGCCAAGTATCCGTTCGGCACCGACGAACAGGGCCGTGACGTGCTGTCCGCGCTGATGTACGGCGCGCGTATCTCGCTGCTGATCAGCGGCGTGGCAGTGATTGCATCGGTCATCGTCGGCGTCGCGCTGGGCCTGCTGGCTGGTTATGCCGGCGGCCATGTCGACGCTTTCATCATGCGCGTGTGTGACGTGATGCTGTCCTTTCCGTCGATCCTGATCGCATTGCTGATCGCCGGTGTCGGGCGCGCGCTGTTTCCGCATTCTCACGACGCTCTGGCCTTCGGCGTGCTGATCATCGCCATCGCCCTGCCCGGCTGGGTGCAATACGCGCGCACCGTGCGCGGCTCGACCATGGTCGAGCGCAACAAGGAATATGTGCAGGCTGCACGCGTGATCGGCGTGGCGCCGCTGCGCATCCTGGTCAAGCATGTGCTGCCCAACGTGCTCGGACCGGTGCTGGTGCTGGCAACGATCCACGTGGCCATCGCCATCCAGATCGAAGCCACGCTGTCCTTCCTGGGCGTGGGCGTGTCGCCGACCTCGCCGTCGCTGGGCACCTTCATCAACGAAGGCAACAAGCAGTTGTTCAGCGGCGCATGGTGGCTGGTGGTCTTTCCTGGCGCGATGCTGTTGCTGATCGCGCTGAGCCTGAATCTGTACGGTGACTGGTTGCGCGACGCGCTGAACCCCAGATTGAGATGACCCCCTCCCGAAGCGCCTGCGGCGCTCCCCCACAGGGGGGCGCAACCAGTGGACCGGCAAAGCCGGATCCGCGGTTGCCGCTCGAAGGGTGCCTCTGTTGGCACCGCCTGTTGTTCCCCGCAAGGGCAATCTGAGTGGCTGCGCCGCTGCTGGAAGTACGCAACCTGCGCGTGGAGTTTCCAACCCGCCGCGAGCGGCTGGTGGCGCTGGACGACATCTCTTTCGAAATTGCCCCCGGCGAAATCCTCGGCGTGGTCGGTGAATCGGGCGCCGGCAAGTCGCTGACCGGAGCGGCGATCATCGGCCTGCTCGATCCACCGGGGCACGTGGCGGCCGGCGAGATCCGCTTCGATGGTCGGCGCATCGACAACCTGCCCTACGAAGCCATGCGCAAGGTTCGCGGGCGCGATATCGGCGCGATCTTCCAGGACCCGCTGACGTCGTTGAACCCGCTGTACACCGTCGGCCGGCAGCTGGTCGAAACCATTCGCACGCACCTGCCGCTCGATGCGGACCAGGCACGCCAGCGCGCCATCCAGCTGCTGCAGGAGACCGGCATTCCGGCGGCCGAGCAGCGCATCGACCAGTTCCCGCACCAGTTCTCCGGCGGCATGCGCCAGCGCGTGGTGATCGCGCTGGCGCTGGCTGGCGAACCGCGGCTGATCGTCGCCGACGAGCCGACCACGGCGCTGGATGTGTCGATCCAGGCGCAGATCATTTCGCTGCTCCAGCGCCTGTGCAAGGAGCATGGCGCGGCGGTGATGCTGGTCACGCACGACATGGGCGTGATCGCCGAGAGCTGTGACCGCGTAGCCGTGATGTACGCCGGGCGCATCGTCGAGATCGGCCCGGTTCGCGACATCATCCATTCGCCGGCGCACCCCTACACCGTGGGCCTGATGGGTTCGATCCCGGCGATGGACGAAGACCGCGAACAGCTGGCGCAGATCGACGGCGCGATGCCCCGACTGAACGCGATTCCCGCGGGCTGCGCCTTCAACCCGCGCTGCCCGTGCGTGTTCGATCGCTGCCGCATCGACCGGCCGGAGCTGCTCGACGCCGGCGCCACGCGCTCTGCCTGCTGGCTGCACGCGCCGGCGCACGCACTGCAAAGCGCATGAGCACGCCGGGCCGCCCCAAGGGCGAATTCCGAAGTGCGAAGCACGAAGGTACACCAGTGAACGACGCCGGATCGCTGGTCGAAGTCGAGGACCTGGCCAAGACCTTCGACGTGTCGGCGCCGTGGTTGAACCGGGTGCTCGAACACAAGCCACGCCAATTCGTGCATGCCGTCGACGGCATCAGCTTCAGCATCGCACGCGGCCGCACGCTGGCCCTGGTGGGTGAATCGGGCTGCGGCAAGAGCACGGTGGCACGCTTGCTGGTGGGTTTGTACGCGCCCACGCGCGGCCAGGTGCGCTTCGGTGGCGAGGACGCCACCGCGGCCTTCAGGGCCGGGCGTGCGCCGGCGTTGCGACAGCGCATGCAGATGATCTTCCAGGATCCCTATGCCAGCCTGAACCCGCGCTGGAAAGTCGCCGACATCGTCGCCGAGCCGTTGAAGGAACACGGCGTCGGTCCGGCTGCCGCGGGCAAGGACAGCGGCGCGCTCAGGACCAAGGTGGCCGAACTGCTGCAATCGGTGGGCATGTCGGCCGCGGACGTGGAGAAGTTTCCGCATCAGTTCTCGGGCGGTCAGCGCCAGCGCATCTCGATCGCCCGCGCGCTCGCCACCGAACCCGAGTTTCTGGTCTGCGACGAGCCGACGTCGGCGCTGGACGTGTCGGTGCAGGCACAGGTACTGAACATCATGAAGGATCTGCAGCGCTCGCGCGGCCTGACCTATCTGTTCATTTCGCACAATCTGGCGGTGGTGCGCCATGTCAGCGACCAGGTCGGCGTGATGTACCTGGGGCGCATCGTCGAACTGGCCGACAAGGCCGAGCTGTTCGCGCGGCCGCGCCACCCATACACGCGCATGCTGCTCGACGCGATTCCAGACATCCACATGGTCGGCCGTGCGCGCACACCGGTATCGGGCGAAGTGCCGAACCCGCTCAATCCGCCCAGCGGGTGTTCGTTCCACCCGCGTTGCCCCCATGCCAACGAGCGCTGTGTGGCCGAGCGCCCGGCTGTGCAGCGCCTGGAAAACGTCCTGGTCGCCTGCCATGCGGTGGAGGATGGACGCATCGGCGTCGACCGCTGAATGGCATGGAGCACGCACGGCACACGTCGGTTGCCGCGACGGCGCCGTCACGTTAGCCTTGCCGGCCTCACCACAAGGAGACACAGATGGCGAATTTCGTTCTGGTTCATGGCGCATGGCATGGCGGCTGGTGCTGGCGCGACACGGCCGCGGTGCTGCGCGCGGCCGGGCACAGCGTGTTCACGCCGACGCACAGCGGCGTCGGCGAGCGCTTTCACCAGTCGGCCGAGAACATCACGCTCGAAACGCATATCCGCGATGTCTGCGGCTGCGTCGAGTGGGAAGAGCTGAACGACGTGATCCTGGTCGGCCACAGCTACGGCGGCATGGTCATCACTGGCGTGGCCGACCGCATGGCCGCGCGCATCCGCTCGCTGGTCTATCTGGACGCGTTCGTGCCTGAGGCCGGCGATTCGCTGATCGGCCTGCTCGGCAAGGCGCTGCCGGCCGAGGTGGCCGCGCAGTTCATCGGCGCCTTCCGCGGCACCGCGCTGGACAAGCACAGCGGGCTGATGCAGCCGATCCCGGCCGAGATGTTCGGCATCGCCGAAGCCAACCGCCCTTGGGTCGACCGGCGCTGCGTGCCACAGGCGCTGGCCACCTTCGACATGCCGATCCTGCTGAGCGGCGAGCACGCCAAGGTCAAGCAGCGGCTCTACATCCTGGCCGACGGCTGGGACCCAAGCCCCTTCCGCCACTTCGCCCGGCAGGCCGAAGGCCAGCCCGGCTGGAGCGTGGTCAAGCTGCCCAGCAGCCACGACGTGATGGTCGACATGCCGAAGGAACTCGCGGCGGAACTGCTGAAGCTGGCCTGATTCGGCCTCAGAAGGGCTTGCCCAGATACAGATAAACGGCCATGTTGTCCAGATTGGCATAGCCGAAACCGACGTAGGCCGTGCCGATCGGCGTGTCCGCCGCCAGGTAGGCGGTGCCCGACTGGAACAGCGAACGGTCGTTAACCGCCAACGCCTGCGGCATGTCCGCGACTTCGTAGGCCAGGCCGCCGTACACGCCCTCGAGCATTGGCACCCGGGCCAGCCGCGTCTGGTACGACAGGCGGCCGTAGGCATATCGCGGCCCGAGCAACTGGTCCTGGCGGTAGCCCGACATGTTGAGAAAGCCGCCCAGCTGGAACAGCGCGTACAGCGGCAGCTCGCCCGAACCGGGCGACCCGCCGCCGCGCAGCGCGATCTGGAACGCGTGCGGACCCAAGGCATACGCGACCCGCGCCTCGCCTTCGAGGCGATTGAAGGCCTGGGTGGCGCCCATCGCGGTCAGCGACGCCTGCCCCACCAGCGACAGCAGGTAGCCCGAGCGCGGGAAGCTCACGCTGTCCAGCTGGTCGATGCCCAATGCGCCCTGCAAACCGGCCGTGGTGACGTGACCATTGGGAAAGGGTGGCGGCCCCGAACTCAGCGTGAAGCGGCGCTGACCACGATACACACCGAGCCGCGCCTGGCCGTACCGGCTGAAATTGACACCGAGGTCGACGCTCGCCGTGAGTGCCTGGTTGCGGTATTCGGTCAGCAGCACATTGCCGTAGTACACGTCCAGCGGTGTGTTGATGTACACCAGACGTGGCTCGACGAAGGCGTACTGTCGGGGCGAGAGCGGCTGATAGAAACTGGTGTTGAATGCCACCTTGTTGCCGAGCACGAAATTGTTGCGCCACTCGGCGCCATAGCGGTTGAGCCAGGTTGCACGCCAGCTGCCGAACAGGTTGAAGTACGCGTCGTCGCCCAGGTCCGAACTCAGCTGCAGCCCCAGCCGCAGGTAGTCCGGACCCCAGTCCTTCTCGGTGACGTTGACGATCAGCGTCTGCTGGCCATCGATGTCCCGGACTTCGGGCCGCACGCTCTCGAAATCGCCGCTGCCGAAGATGCGTCGCATGTCCAGATCGATGGCGTCCTGGTCAAGCGGCTGTCCGACCTGCGACTGCATATGTTGCAGGATCGCGTCGGGATCGACGCGTTGCTGACCCTGGATCCGTATCGCCGCAAGCACCGGCGGGGCGTCGGCGGCAACCACCGCCTGCCGTGTCCGCAGGGCGGCGTATTCGGCCTCGGGCAGCGCCAGCGCGCGCAGTGATGGCGCCTCCTTGTGCGCGGCGGCCTCGCCATAGGGCACGGCCTTGACGAGATCGTCGAAATCGGCCGCGGAGAAGTCGCCCAGCGCGGGCTGGATCAGCACGTCGGTTGGGCGCAACGACTGCTGCGACTCGCGCACGTTCTGCTCGGTCAGGATGCTCAGCGTCTGCATCGCCACGCCGAGCAGGCCGTCGACCTGGTTGGGGCGAAGCAGCGGTGTGCCGAGGTTGACCGCGATGACCACATCGGCACCCATCGCGCGCGCCACGTCGACCGGCAGGTTGCGCACCAGACCGCCGTCCACGAGCAGTTGGCCGCCAACGTTCAGCGGGGCAATCAGCATCGGCACCGACATGCTGGCGCGCATCGCCATGGTCAGCTCGCCGCGCTCGAGCACGAACATGCCGCCATCACCCAAGCTCGTGGCCACCGCGCGGTAGGGAATTGGCAGTTGGTCGAAGGAGCGTACGCCGCGCACCTTGACCAGGCGGCGCAGTTCGGCCTCGAGCGCCACGCCGCTGACCACTCCTTTCGGCGCCGTCAGCGTTCCGCCCTTCGTGCCGACCTCGGGTGACCAAAGCGGCAGGTAGTCAACGGCCTTGCTGCGCATCGGCTGGTCGGCGCGCGGCGGCGTGTCGGTGAACAGCTTCTCGGTGGTGATCTGCCCGATCGCCGTCATCATCTCGGGCACGCTCATGCCCGAGGCGTAGGCCCCGCCGACGATCGCGCCCATGCTGGTGCCGGCGATGCAATCAACCGGCACGCGCAGTTCCTCCAGCACCTTGATGACGCCGATGTGCGCGGCGCCGCGCGCGCCGCCGCCGGACAGCACCAGGCATACACGCGGCCGCTCGCTCGCCGGCCGCAGCGGCGCTGCAAGCTCGACGGTGGCGGCATCGGGGGCGTCGGTGACGCCGGTCGCGGCCAGTGACGGCGCCGCGGCCAGCAGCAGGCCGAAGAGCTGTATCAGGCGGGTGGCAATACGGCTTCGCTGGCGGATCGGCATCGCGGAATTCTGCCCGCGATGCCTGCGGCGCTCAGATCCGGGAGGCGAAGCGCTGCATCACCGCGGGCAGGGCGTGGCGCATGTGCATCGACATGCCGAGCGCCGCCAGGTGGTTGCTGTTGCGGCTCAGGATGCTCTGCGACAGCGGCAGGAACACCTCTTCCTCCAGCCGTGCATGGGCCAGGTAAGTCTTCACCAGGGCGTTGATCTGTTCGACATCGACGTCGGTGTCATGGCCCTTGGCCACCGCCTTGAGCTTGGGCTCCAGCTTCGCCCATGCCGTCTCGACCTTGCGATGCTCGGCCGTGAGCGTGTTGACGAGCGACTGCACCTTGTCGCGCTCCTCACCCTTGACGGCGCTGGCCAGCACCGCGGGGAACAGCTCGCGCTCTTCTTCGGCATGGTGCTCGTAGACCGCGTCGCGGAAGAACTGCAGCGTCTCGGCAGCGATGTGGCGCGCGCGCGCGGCCGGCTCCAGCAACGCGGGCAATTCGCCCAGCTGGTTCAGGTGCGCAATGATGCCAACGTGGCATTGCGAAAAATCGTCGATCGGCGTGTGCCCGGGGGGCGTGACGGGCGTGTTGCTCATTGTGGTTCTCCTGCACCTCGGCCTGTGACGGTGCCTGCAAGGCATGCTAGGGCGCGGCCTGAAGCACCGCATTGTGCAGGGTCAAGACCCCGCGCCACGGCGTCGCCGCACCGGCTCAACGCAGCGCCTGGGTGTGCGCGGCGATGGCGTCGATGATGCGCGGCCATAGCGTGATCGGCAGCGCATGGCCCATGCCCTCGATCACCAGCCACTGCGCATTCGGCACCCCGTGTCGGCGATGTCAAGGCCGCAGGCCAGCGGGTCGGCGTCGCCGCGGATCACCAGCGTGGGCACGCGCACCGACGCCAGCGCGGCCTTGCGGCTGCCCGAGGCCAGCACCGCCACCAGTTGCCGCGCCACGCCGGCCGGGTGCAGCCCGCGATTGAAAGTCATCGCGGCCCGCTCCAGGTCGCGCGCCTCGTGCAGCGGGAAGCCGGGGCCGCGCAACAGCCCCCAGGTCTGCACATGGCGCTGGTGGTAGGCCGCGCGCTCGGTGGGCGTGGGCGTGGGCAGCAACTGCATCGCCGCGGGCGTCGGCGGCGGCAGCCCGGGCTCGCCGCTGGTGGCCATGATCGCGGTCATCGTGCGCAGCCGTTGCGAATGTTCGATGGCCAGTGTCTGCGCAATCGCGCCGCCCATCGACGCGCCCACCACATGCACGCTGGGCAACATCCATCAGCCCGACCACGTCCCGCGCCATGTCGCTGAGGTTGTACGGCGCCTTCACCCGCTGGCCCGTCATGGCCGCCTGCACCAGCGCCGGCACGTCGGGCAGGCCCAGCCCATCGAGCTTGGTGGACAAGCCGATGTCGCGGTTGTCGAAGCGCACCACGCAGTGCCCACGCCCGGCCAGCGTGGCGCAGAACTCGTCGTCCCAGGCCATCATCTGTGCCGCAAGGCCCATGATCAGCAGCAGCGGCGACGCACCGGGGTCGCCGAAGTTGTCGTAGTGGATGTCGATGCCGTTGGCGCGGGCAGTAGCTGCGGGGGCGTGCATTTGCCTGGCGCTGCGTCTGTTGTCAATCGCCGAGCATAGAGCGCCGTGGCTCAAGCCATCGCCGCCTGTGCCGCCCTGACCTCCGCGCGCACCGCTTCTGTCAACTCTGCCTTCAGCTCGGTGAACTCGGGCGTGGTCTTCACGGCGTAGTGCCGCGGGTGCGCGAGTCCCACCTCGCGGTCGAGCTTGATGCGCCCGGGCCGCGCGCTCATGACCACCACGCGGCTGGCCATGAAGATGGCCTCGTCGATGTCGTGGGTGACGAAGAGAACGGTCTTGCGCTGCTCTTCCCAGATGCCGAGCAGCAGTTCCTGCATCAGCTCGCGCGTCTGGTGATCGAGCGCGCCGAAGGGCTCGTCCATCAGCAGCATGCGCGGGTCGTTGGCCAGCGCGCGCGCGATCGCGGTGCGCTGCTGCATGCCACCGGACAGCTGCTTGGGGTAGTGCTTGTCGAAGCCCTTCAGCCCGACCTTGGCGAGGAATCCGTGCGCCACCTCGAGCTGCCGCTCACGCGGCCAGCCGCGTTCGCGCAGACCGAAGCAGACGTTGTCCAACACGTTCAACCATGGGAACAGCGTGTAACTCTGGAACACCATGCCGCGGTCGGCGCCGGGGCCTTCGACACGCCGGCCGTCGAGCTGGACCTCGCCGGCCGTCGGATGGTCGAGCCCGGCGACGATGCGCAGCAGCGTGCTCTTGCCGCAACCGCTGGGGCCGAGGATGGTGATGAAATCGTTCTCGGCCACGTCCAGGTTCGTGGCCTGCAGCGCCAGCGTGGTGTCGAAGCGGCGCTCGACGCCGCGCACGTTCAGGATTTTCATTTGCCCAGCGCCGCCCACGGAAAGAACGCGCGGTTCATCCACTTGAAGCCCAGGTCGCTGACCAGCCCGATGACGCCGATGACGATGATGCCGAAGATGATCTGGTCGGTGGCCAGCAGCGCCTGGCTGTCGGTGATCATGTGGCCGATGCCGCTGGACGCACCGATCAGCTCGGCGACGATGACATAGGTCCAGGCCCAGCCGAGCACCATGCGCAGCTGCTCGGCGATCTCCGGCGCGGCGCCGGGAATGAGGACGCGGCGGATCAGCCCGCGGTCGCTCACGCCGAGCGTGTAGGCCGCCTCGACCAGGTCGCGCCGCGTGTTGCTGACGGTGACGCTGATCATCAGCACCAGGCTGAAGAAGCTGCCGATGAAGATCACCGCCAGCTTCTGCGCTTCGCCGATGCCGGCCCACAGGATCAGCAGCGGGATGAAGGCCGACGCCGGCAGGTAGCGCGCGAAGCTGACGAAGGGCTCGAAGAAGGCCTCGATCGGCTTGTACGCGCCCATCAGCACGCCCAGCGGCACGGCCAGCAGCGCGGCGATGGCAAAGCCGCCGAGCACGCGCCACACCGTCATGCCGATGTCGCGCGCGAAGCCCATCTCGGTCAGCAGCGTCCAGCCCGAGCGCAGCATCTTCAACGGGTCGGCCAGGAAGATCGGATTGACCCAGCCGCTGAAGGTCGCGGCCGACCAGACCGCGACGAAGAGCACGAAGAAGGCCACCCCGAGCACGACGCGCGTGCCCGGTGTTACCGGGGTCAGCGGTTTCACCGGTGCGCTCTTACTTGATGTACTGCGTGTCGGCCAGCTTCGCCATGTCCGGAAGCTGCTTGATGATGCCGGCCTCGAGCAGCAGCTCCGCGGCTTCCTTGCTGAACTGCGCGTGTTCACCCGCGAAGAACTTCTGGTTCGCGGCGCGGTCCTGCCAGCGCAGGTACTTCTGGCTGGCCTCGAACTTCTCGGCCGGCTGCTTCACATCCGCGCCCATGATCTCGAAGCTCTTCTTCGGGTCGGCGGCGATCATCGCCACCGCGTCGAAGTAGCCGTCGGCCAGCGCCTTGGCGGCCTTCGGGTTTTCGGCCAGGAACTTCGGTGTGCAGCCGAAGGTGTCCATGATCATCGGGTAGTCGAGCGTGGTGGCGATGATCTTGCCGGCCTCGGGCTTTTCGCGCACCGCCGAGAGGTAGGGTTCGTAGGTCATCGCCGCATCCAGGTTGGCGGTGCCGGCGATCATCGCGTTGGCCGCGGCCTGCGGCTCGAGGTTCACGACGTTGACGTCCTTCACCGTCAGGCCGTTCTTCTTCAGCATCCACGCCAGCGTGAAGTACGGCGCCGTGCCGGGCGCGCTGGCGGCCACGGTCTTGCCCTTCAGGTCGCTGATCTTGGCGATGGCGGGCTTGACGACCATGCCATCGGCGCCATAGCTCTTGTCGAGCTGGAAGATCTGCGTCGTCGGAATGCCGTTGGCGGTCCACACAATCCAGGTTTCCACCGTGGTGGCCGCGCACTGGATGTCGCCGCTGGCCAACGCCAGGTGGCGGTCCTTCTGCGGAATCTTCTTGATTGTCACGTCCAGGCCATGCTTCTTGAACAGGCCCGCCTCCTTGGCCAGCGTCAGCGGTGCGAAGCCGGTCCAGCCAGACATGCCGACGGTGACCTTGGTCTCCTGCGCGAAGGTGGAGGCCGACGCCAGAGTGGCGGCGGCCAGCAGGGCCAGGCGGAAATTCGTGCTCTTCATGGTCAAACCTTTCGAGTGGAGGTCAGAGGTGGGGTGGGTTGATTCTCAGGGCAGCGCGGGTTGGACCCAGGCTTCGGTGCTGCTGAGGCTTTTCAGGAAGGCGACGATCTGGTCGATCTCGGCCTCGCTCAGCCCCGTGGGCTGCAGGATCGGTGTCTTGTCCGGATCGGGCTTGCCGCCGCCTGCCATGTAGCGCACGGCGTCTTTCAGCGTAGCGGCACTGCCGTCGTGAAAATACGGCGCCGACTGCGCCACCGAGCGCAGCGTCGGCGTCTTGAAAGCACTCCGGTTCTCGTCGAGCTTGTTGACGTTGTAGCGGCCCGGGTCCGGGTTGGTCTTGCCGTGTTCCAGCCCGATGTTGAAGAAGGTGCTATTGCCATAGTACGGCGGCGAGTGGCAGGTGGTGCAGCGGCCTTTGCCAGCGAACAGTGCCTCGCCGGCGATCGCGTCCACCGATACCGCGCCGGCCTCACCGGCCTCGTGGCGGTCCCAGGGCGAGTTGTCGCTGACCAGGCTGCGCAGGAAGGCAGCCAGTGTCTCGACCACATTGTCGGGCGTGGCCCCGGTGCGCCACACCGCGACAAACTGGCTGCGGTAGCCGTCCACGCCGTTCAACGTTGCCGCGACCTTGGCGGGGTCGGCGCCGAGCTGCCCGCGCCAGGCGGCCAGGATCTGCAGGTCCAGCGTCGGCGCGCGGCCGTCCCAGTACCAGACATGCTGGTAGCCCACGTTGTACAGCGCGGGTGTGTGCCGGGTGTTGAGCTTGCCGTCGTCCTTGCGCGACAGCAGCAGCGCGTCGCCCCAGCCCAGGTGGCGGTAGTGGCAGCTCTGGCACGACAGCTTGCCGCTGCCCGACAGGCGCGGATCGGTGAACAGCTGCTTGCCCAGCGCCACCTTCTCTGGCGTGCTCGGGTTGTCGACAGGGTGCTGCAGCGGCGGCAGCTTTGAGATCGCGGCCGGGCGGGTCTTGACGGCATCGCCGCTGGCGCACGCCACCAGCATGCAGGCGGCGGCGAGGCAGGCAACGGCGCGCAATTTCATCGCGCGTCAGGGGCGCTGCGCATACAGCGCCGGCAACTCAGGGAGCATTTGCAGTATGTGGGCCAGCGCACCTTCGTTGATCAGTGCAGTGGCACTGTCGATATCCGGCGCCAGGTAGCGATCCTGTGGCATCGCCGGCACGGAGCTGCGCAGCAGCGCATGCGCCGCCTCCAATGCCGGCGAGCTCTTCAGCGGCCGCAGGAACTCGATGCCCTGCGCTGCCGCCAGCCATTCGATGCCGAGAATGTGCGCGGTGTTGCGGATCATCGGCTGCAATCGCCGCGCGCCGAAGGTGGCCATCGACACATGGTCCTCCTGGTTCGCGCTGGTGGGCAGGCTGTCGACGCTGGCCGGGTGCGCCAGCGACTTGTTCTCCGACGCCAGCGCCGCGGCGGTGACATGCGCGATCATGAAGCCGCTGTGCAGCCCGGCATCTGCCGTGAGGAAGGGCGGCAGCCGCGACACGCCCGTGTCGATCAGCATCGCGATGCGTCGCTCGGCAATGGCCCCGATCTCGGCGATGGCCAAGGCCATGCCGTCGGCGGCCAGCGCCACCGGTTCGGCGTGGAAATTGCCGCCGGAGACCATGGCATCGGGTGCATCGCCGTCGCCGGCGAAGACCAGCGGGTTGTCGGTGACCGCGTTCGCCTCGCGGTGCAGCACCTGCGCCACGTGGCGCAGCTGGTCGAGGCAGGCGCCCACCACTTGCGGCTGGCAGCGCAGCGAATAAGGATCCTGCACGCGGTCGTCGCCACTCAGGTGAGAGCGGCGGATTTCGCTGTCGGCGAGCAGCGCGCGGTAGGCGGCGGCCACGTCGATCTGCCCGGGCTGGCCGCGCAGCGCGTGGATGCGCGCCTCGAACGGTCCGTCGCTGCCGCGAGCGGCATCCACCGTCAGCGCGCCCACCACCAGCGCGGCCTGCAACACCGGCTCGAAGGCGAACAACGCGTGCAGCGCCAACGCAGTGCTGGTCTGTGTGCCGTTGATCAGCGCCAGCCCTTCCTTGGCCTGCAGCGCCAACGGCGCGATGCCGGCCGACTGCAGCGCCGCCAGCGCAGGGCGGCGTCTGTCGACGACCCACATCTCGCCCTCGCCCAGCAGCGCCAGCGTCATGTGCGCCAGCGGCGCCAGGTCACCCGAGGCTCCGACCGAACCCTGCGACGGCACATAGGGCACCAGGCCCGCGTTGTGCACTGCCAGCAGCGTATCGATGACTTCCTCGCGCACGCCGGAGTGGCCGCGCGCCAGGCTCGCCGCCTTGGTGGCCAGCATCAGCCGCACGACCTCGGGCGCCAGCGGCTCGCCGACACCGACGCTGTGCGAGCGAATCAGGTTGAGCTGCAGCGTCGCCAGGTCGGCTGCGCTGATGCGCTGGTTGGCGAGCTTGCCGAAACCGGTGTTGACACCGTACACCGGCGCGTCGCCGGCCGCGGCGCGCTGCACCACCGCGGCGCTGGCACGGATGCGCGGGCGTGCCGCGTCGTCCAGTTCCAGTTGGCGCTGCCCGGCGTGGATCGACCGCAGTTGCTCGAGCGTCAGCTGCCCGGGCTGCAGCAGCAGCTTCACGGGTGCACCCTACGGCCTTCGGCTGATCCCGCCAAGCGGGAATGAGCCCCCAGGCCACGTAGGTGGCCCCTTCGGGTCCAGGGTGGCCGGGCGGGGCTCATGCACCCACCATCGGCAACTTCAGCCCTTGCTCCTTCGAACAGGCGACCGCCTCGTCGTAGCCGGCATCGGCGTGGCGCATCACACCGGTGGCCGGGTCGTTCCACAGCACGCGCTCGATGCGCTTCGCCGCGGCGTCGGTGCCGTCGCAGACGATGACCACGCCGGCGTGCTGCGAATAACCCATGCCGACGCCACCGCCATGGTGCAGGCTGACCCAGGTCGCACCGCTGGCGGTGTTGAGCAGCGCATTCAACAGCGGCCAGTCGGAAACCGCGTCGCTGCCGTCCTTCATGCTCTCGGTCTCGCGGTTCGGGCTGGCCACCGAACCCGAATCGAGATGGTCGCGGCCGATGACGATCGGCGCTTTCAACTCGCCACTCTTCACCATTTCATTGAAGGCCAGGCCAGCGCGATGGCGCTCGCCCAGGCCGATCCAGCAGATGCGCGCCGGCAGTCCCTGGAACGCGATACGCTCGCCGGCCATGTCGAGCCAGCGGTGCAGGTGCGCATCCCCCGGGAACAGCTCCTTCAGCTTGGCATCGGTCTTGCGGATGTCCTCGGGGTCGCCGCTCAGCGCGACCCAGCGGAACGGCCCCTTGCCGCGACAGAACAGCGGGCGCACGTAGGCAGGCACGAAACCCGGGAAATCGAAGGCGTTCTTCACGCCGGCATCGAAGGCCACCTGGCGGATGTTGTTGCCGTAGTCCACCGTCGGGATGCCCATGGCCTGGAAGGCGAGCATCGCACGCACGTGCACCGCACAACTGTCGGCCGCGGCCTTGCGCAGCGCGGTGTGCTGACCAGCGTCGAGCTGCGCTGTCTTCCAGCGGTCCACGCTCCAGCCTTTCGGCAGGTAGCCGTTGACCAGGTCGTGCGCGCTGGTCTGGTCGGTCACCAGATCGGGACGCACACCACGCCTGACCAGCTCGGGCAGGATTTCCGCGGCGTTGCCGAGCAGGCCGATCGACACGGCCTTGCCCTCGCCGGTGTAGCGCTTGATGCGCGCCAAGGCATCGTCAAGATCCTTGGCCTGTTCGTCGAGGTACTTCGAGCGCAAGCGGAAGTCGATGCGGCTTTGCTGGCACTCGATGTTCAGCGAACAGGCGCCGGCAAAGGTGGCGGCCAGCGGCTGCGCGCCGCCCATGCCGCCGAGGCCGGCGGTGAGGATCCACTTGCCCTTCAAATCGCCACCGTAGTGCTGTACGCCGGCCTCGACGAAGGTCTCGTAGGTGCCCTGCACGATGCCCTGGCTGCCGATGTAGATCCAGCTGCCGGCCGTCATCTGGCCGTACATCATCAACCCCTTGCGGTCGAGCTCGTCGAAGTGCTCCCAGGTGGCCCACTTGGGCACCAGGTTGGAGTTGGCGATCAACACGCGTGGCGCGTCGGCATGGGTGCGGAACACACCCACTGGCTTGCCCGATTGCACCAGCAGCGTCTCGTCGTCGCCGAGCTCGCGCAGCGCCTTGCAGATGGCGTCGAAGCATTCCCAATTGCGCGCCGCCTTGCCGATGCCGCCATAGACCACCAGCGCATCAGGGTTTTCGGCGACCTCCGGGTCGAGGTTGTTCTGCAGCATGCGGTAGGCGGCCTCGCTGAGCCAACTACGGCAGCTGAGTTGCGAACCGCGCGGCGCGCGGACTACGCGCGCCTTGGCACTCTGGTTGACAGCGGAAAGATCGGACATGGCGGCCTCGCGAAGCAGTTGAGAAGCGGTCGACGGAAGCATGCACTCTACTTGACTAGACAAGTCTATGCAAGTACGATTTGAAGCATGACTCTCGCCCCGGTGTCGGCCCGTGCGCCCGCAGTGTTGAAGCCTGCGGCGCCCTACGCCCGCATCAAGCAGCACCTGAAGGACGAGCTCGCGCGCGGTCGCTGGCCGCCGGGCGCGCCGATGCCCTCGGACGCCGAGTTGGTGGCGCAGTTCGGGGTGAGCCGCATGACGGTGACACGCGCACTGAACGAGTTGCGCGCCGAGGGGCTGGTCGAGCGGGTGCAGGGGGTGGGCACCTTTGCGGCGCATCTGTTCCCGGTGTCGTCCACGCTGCGTATCCGAGACCTGCACGAGGAGATCGTCGCACGCGGCCACCGGCACCATGCCGTGGTGCATGTGGCGCGGCAGGAGGTCGCGACCGATGCCCTGGCGCTGCGCCTCGGCCTGGCGGCGGGCGCGCCGGTGTTCCACACGCTGATCGTGCACTTCGAGGACGGATCGCCGCTGCAATGCGAAGACCGCTACGTGAATCCGGCCTGCGCGCCGGGTTACCTGGACAACGACTTCACGCAGATCACGCCGACGCAATACCTGTTGCAGGTGGCGCCTTTGTGGGAGGCGCAGTACTCGATCGAGGCCGCGCTGCCCACCGCGCAGGAGGCGCGGCTGCTCGGCATCGGCCGCGACGCACCCTGCCTGATCGTCGTGCGGCGCACCGTCAGCCAGGACACGCCGATCACGCTGGCGCGGCTGGTGCACCCCGGCTCGCGCTACCTGCTGCAAGGGGCGTTCAAGCCGTGATTGCATCGAGCGACATGCGGGTGCGCGAGTGCGTCACGCCGGAGTTGGTCGATGCCTACCGCCGCGATGGCGCGGTGTGCGTGCGGCAATTGCTGTCGCCAGCCGAGGTGGCCTTGCTGCGCGAAGGCATCGACGCGAACCTGGCCGCGCCCAGCCCGCGCGCCAAGGTGGCCAGCCGGCCCGACGACCCGGGCCACTTCATCGAGGACTTCTGCAACTGGCAGCACAACGCCGCCTACCGCCGCGTGATCTTCGAATCAAGGCTGGCCGCCACGGCCGGCGCGCTCACCGGAAGCAAGCAAGTCCGGCTGTACCACGACCACATGCTGACCAAGGAACCGGGCACGCGCGCACCCACGCCCTGGCACCAGGACCAGCCCTACTACAACGTCGCGGGCGAGCAGAATGTCAGCATGTGGATCGCCGTCGACCCGGTGCGCCGCCACTCGACGCTGGAGTTCGTCGCCGCTTCGCATCGCGGGCCGTGGCTGATGCCGCGCAGCTTCATGGACCACCAGGCGAAGTGGTTCCCCGAAGGCAGCCTGGCCGAACTGCCCGACATCGAGGCGCAGCGCAAAACGCTGCCGATCCTGGGCTGGGACATCGAGCCCGGCGACGTGGTCTGCTTCCACATGCTGGCGTTGCATGCGACACGTGGTGTCGATGCTGACCGTCGGCGGCGTGTGTTTTCGGTGCGCTGGCTCGGCGACGACATGCGCCATGCGCCGCGGCCCTGGGTCACCTCGCCGCCGTTCCCGGGTCTGGCCGACGAACTGCCAGCGGGTGCGCCGATGCACCACGCCCTGTTCCCGCTGCTGTGGGAGAAACCGACATGAGCCTGCAAACCGTGCGCTGCGACCAGGTGGCGCCGCAACGCTGGCGCAACGGCGCCGGCTTGACGCGCGAACTGCTCGCTTGGCCCGATGCCGTCGATTGGCGGCTGCGCATCAGCGTCGCCGACATCGAAGCCGACGCGCCCTTCTCGGC
>JAHECC010000257.1 GCA_024641965.1 Rubrivivax sp. | reverse complement strand
GCCAGCAGGAAGGCCTCGCGCGCCAGGGTCTCCGGCACGCCGTTGATTTCGTACAACACCTTGCCGGGCTGGATCTCGGCCACGTAGTACTCGGGGTTGCCCTTGCCGTTGCCCATGCGCACTTCGGCCGGCTTCTGCGAGATCGGCTTGTCGGGGAAGATGCGGATGAAGATGCGCCCGCCACGCTTGATGTGGCGCGAGATGGCGCGACGCGCGGCTTCGATCTGGCGCGCGGTCAGGCGCCCACGCTCGGTGGCCTTCAGGCCGAACTCGCCGAAGGACACCTTGGCGCCGCGCGTGGCGACGCCGGTGTTGCGCCCTTTTTGTTCCTTGCGGAACTTGCGACGTGCTGGTTGCAGCATGCTTATTCCCCCTTGTTCTCGGCTGGCGCCGCGGCCTTGCGCACGCGCTTGACGGCTGGCGCCTTGGGCGCATCGCCCCCTTCGACCGGCTTGTCGACAGAAGCGGGCGCGGCGGCTGCGCGCGCCGGACGGTCACCCGTCGGGCGGCCGCGGCCACCCGGTGCACCAGGCGCACCCGGGCCACCTGGGCGCGGTGTACGGCGCGAGCGACGATCGTCGTCGCCCGCTTCCTGTTTGGCGCCCGGAGCTTCGCCATGCGCGAGACGGTCGCCGCGATAGACCCAGCACTTGACACCGATGACGCCGTACGTGGTCTTGGCCTCGGAAAAACCGTAGTCGATGTCGGCCTTGAGCGTGTGCAGCGGCACACGGCCTTCGCGGTACCACTCGCAACGCGCGATCTCGATGCCGTTCAGGCGACCCGAAGACATGATCTTGATGCCTTGTGCGCCCAGACGCATGGCGTTCTGCATCGCACGCTTCATTGCGCGGCGGAACATGATGCGCTTTTCCAGTTGCTGCGTGATGCTGTCGGCGATGAGTTGTGCATCGACTTCGGGCTTGCGCACCTCTTCGATGTTCACCGCCACCGGCACACCGAGGCGACGCGTCAGTTCGGCCTTCAGGTTCTCGATGTCCTCGCCCTTCTTGCCGATGACCACACCAGGGCGCGCCGAGTAGATGGTGATGCGGGCATTCTTGGCCGGGCGCTCGATCAGGATGCGCGACACCGCTGCGCTCTTCAGGCGCGTCTTCAGGAATTCGCGCACGTGCAGGTCTTCGGCCAACATCTGGCTGAAGTTGCGCTTGGTCGCGAACCAGCGCGAAGCCCAGGCGCGTGTCACCGGCAGGCGGAATCCGATCGGGTGGATTTTTTGTCCCATGGTCTTTGTAGCCTTGCCTTTAGTTGCCGACGGTCACGTAGATGTGACAGGTGGGCTTGCTGATGCGGTTGCCACGGCCCTTGGCACGGGCGGACGAGCGCGTGAGCGTGGCCCCTTGCTCGACGTAGATCGACTTGACCTTCAACTCGTCGATGTCGGCACCGTCGTTGTGCTCGGCGTTGGCAATCGCCGACGCCAGCGCCTTGCGGATGATGCCGGACGCCTTCTTGGGCGAGAAGTTGAGAATGTCCAACGCCTGGTCGACCTTCTTGCCGCGAACCATGTCGGCCACCAGGCGACCCTTGTCGACCGACAGCCGCACGCCACGAACGCTTGCTTTGGTTTCCATCGTCGTCCCTTACCTCTTGGCCTTCTTGTCGGCCGGGTGACCCTTGAAGGTGCGTGTCTGCGCAAACTCGCCGAGCTTGTGACCGACCATCTGGTCCGTCACGTACAGCGGGACGTGTTGCTTGCCGTTGTGAACCGCGATCGTCAGGCCGATGAACTCGGGCAGGATCGTCGAGCGCCGCGACCAGGTCTTGACCGGCTTCTTGTCCTTGGTGGCGGCGGCCTTGTCGACCTTGGCCATCAGGTGATGGTCCACGAACGGACCCTTCTTGAGTGAACGTGCCATGGTGGCCTACTTCCTGCTCTTGCGACGCGAGACGATCATCGTCTGCGTACGCTTGTTGCTGCGCGTGCGGTAGCCCTTGGTCAACGTGTTCCAAGGCGACACGGGCTCCTGGCCCTCGCCGGTGCGGCCTTCGCCGCCGCCGTGCGGGTGGTCCACCGGGTTCATCGCCACGCCGCGCACGGTCGGGCGGATGCCCTTCCAGCGGATGGCACCGGCCTTGCCGTACTGGCGCAGGTTGTGCTCTTCGTTGCTGACCTCGCCGATGGTGGCGCGGCAGTCGATGTGGATCTTGCGCACCTCGCCCGAACGCAGCCGCATCTGCGCGTAGATGCCTTCGCGCGCCATCAGCGTCACCGAGGTGCCCGCCGAGCGCGCGATCTGCGCGCCCTTGCCGGGCAGCATCTCGACGCAGTGCACCGTGGATCCCACCGGGATGTTGCGGATCGGCAGCGTATTGCCGGCCTTGATCGGCGCTTCGGAACCACTGACGATCGTGGCGCCCACCTCGAGGCCACGCGGCGCGATGATGTAGCGTCGCTCGCCGTCGGCGTAGCACACCAGCGCGATGTGGGCCGTTCGATTCGGGTCATATTCGATGCGTTCGACCTTGGCCGGGATGCCATCCTTGTTGCGCACGAAGTCGACCACACGGTAGTGATGCTTGTGGCCACCGCCCTTGTGGCGCACGGTGATGTGGCCGTTGTTGTTGCGCCCGGAGTGCTGGAACTGCGGCTCCAGCAGCGAGGCCTCGGGCTTGCCCTTGTGCAGGTGCTTGTGCACCACCTTGACCACGGCACGGCGGCCCGGCGATGTCGGCTTGACTTTGACGACGGCCATTACGCGGCCTCCCCGGAGAAGTTGAGCTCCTGGCCAGGCTTCAGGCAGACATACGCCTTCTTGACGTTGTCGCGGCGGCCCATCGAGCGGCCGAAGCGCTTGACCTTGCCCTTCTGGTTGACGGTTTGAACCGAGGCGACCTCGACCTTGAACATCAGTTCGACAGCGGCCTTGATCTCTGGCTTGGAAGCGTCCCGCAGCACCTTGAACAGCACCTGGTTCTGCTTCTCGGCGATGCGCGTGGCCTTCTCCGAAATGATCGGCGCCACCAGCACCTGGGCCAGGCGGCCTTCGTCGGGCTTCTTGACGGTCTTGGGGGCGGTGCTCATGCGAACATCTCCTTGAGCTGTTCGATGGCGCCCTTGGTGACCAGCACCTTCTTGTAGAACACCAGCGACAGTGGGTCGGCATAACGCGGCTCGACCACCAGCACGTTGGCCAGGTTGCGCGAAGCCAGCGCTAGGTTGTCGTCGACCTGGTCGGCGATGACCATCACCGAGTCCAAGCCCATGGCCTTGAACTTCTGCGCCAGCAACTTGGTCTTGGGCGCGTCGACGCTGATCGAATCGACCACCGCCAGGCGGCCATCGCGCACGAGCTGGGACAGGATCGACGCCATACCGGCGCGGTACATCTTCTTGTTGACCTTGTGCGAGAAATTCTCGTCCGGCAGGTTCGGGAAAATGCGGCCGCCTCCGCGCCAGATTGGCGAGGAAGTCATGCCCGCGCGGGCCCGGCCGGTGCCCTTCTGGCGAAACGGCTTCTTCGTCGAGTGCTTGACGGTGCCGCGGTCCTTCTGCGCGCGCGTGCCCTGGCGTGCGTTGGCCTGGTAGGCAACAACCACCTGGTGCACCAGCGCCTCGTTGTAGTCGCGCGCGAACACCGTATCCGGCGCGTCGACCTTGGACGAGGACTGGCCTTGTTCGTTGAGGAGCTCGAGCTGCATCAGTTGGCTCCCTTGTTCTTGGCCTTGACCGCAGGTCGCACGACCACGTGGCCGTTCTTCGCCCCCGGCACCGCGCCGCGCACCAGCAGCAGCGAGCGCGCCTCGTCGATGCGCACCACATCGAGGTTCTGCGTGGTCACGGTCGCGTCGCCGCGGTGTCCCGACATCTTCTTGCCCGGGAACACACGCCCCGGATCCTGCGCCATCGAGATCGAGCCCGGCACGTTGTGCGAACGGCTGTTGCCGTGCGATGCGCGCTGCGACTTGAAGTTGTGGCGCTTGATCGTGCCGGTGAAGCCCTTGCCGATCGACGTGCCTTGCACGTCGACTGTCTGACCCACAGCGAACAGGCCAACCGGCACGGTCGCACCGGGCTTGTATTCGGCGGCAACCTCGGCGCTGACGCGGAACTCGCGCAGCACTTCGCCGGCCATCACTCCGGCCTTGGCCAGGTGACCGGCTTCGGGCTTGGTGACGCGGGAGGCCTTGCGTGAACCGAACGCCACCTGGATGGCGCTGTAGCCGTCGGCGGCTTCGGTCTTGACCTGGGTGACGCGGTTGTCGGACACGTCGAGCACGGTCACGGGAACGGAATCTCCGTCGTCCGTGAAGATGCGCATCATGCCCACCTTGCGGCCCAGCAATCCGAGACGATGGCTCAGACTCATGGTGTTTTCTCCAGCTTCCCCGGGAAGGGAGCCTTTGTTTGACAAACCCGACATCGATTGGCCGGGCTGATTGAGTTCGCCGCGTCCGAAGGCGCAACGAGAAAAGCCTGTAATTATAGCAGTTGCGGTCGAGGCCGCAAGGGATGCGGCGCTATTGCAGCTTGATCTCGACGTCCACGCCAGCTGGCAGGTCGAGTTTCATCAGCGCGTCCACCGTCTTGTCGGTCGGATCGACGATGTCCATCAGTCGCTGGTGCGTACGGATCTCGAACTGGTCGCGCGAACTCTTGTTCACGTGCGGCGAGCGCAGGATATCGAAGCGCTGCATGCGCGTGGGCAAGGGCACGGGGCCACGCACGATAGCGCCGGTGCGCTTGGCGGTCTCGACGATCTCCAGCGCCGACTGGTCGATCAGCTTGTAGTCGAATGCCTTCAGGCGGATGCGGATCTTTTGCTTTTGCATGATGTTCCTTCAAAGAGCGGTGCGGCAGCGGCGTCAGCCCCTGACCGCGGATCTAGGCTTGTGACGCCGCGACATCGTCGCGGCGCGTTCGCATCCAGCCTGCTATTCGATGATCTTCGCCACGACGCCGGCGCCGACGGTGCGTCCGCCCTCGCGTATGGCGAAGCGCAGGCCCTCTTCCATGGCGATCGGGTTGATCAGCTTGACGGTGATGCTGACGTTGTCGC
>JAHECC010000069.1 GCA_024641965.1 Rubrivivax sp. | reverse complement strand
TCGGCGCGTCCAGGGCGGCGTCGATCACCGCCGGTGCCGACGACGGAACGGGCAGCGAGGGCTTGCGGATCACGGTCGCACGCGCACCCACAGGCAGCGTCACTTCGAGCACCGACTTGCCATAGGACAGAGGAATCTTCATTCGCGCTCCCATTCCTGCCGGGGTACTCGAGCGGTTGCGACACGCATGTTTTCAGTCTACCCGTGTTGCACCCTACCGGTGGCCTCCGCCGGGCCGCTGAAGGATTCGAAGACCCTGGGCGCAGGCCGGTAAGTCGCTGGCACGGCTGGGTACGTTGGACAGGACCGACGGCAAGCCGTTCTACAGCATTCACTCGGAAGCGCGGCAGAAACACTCAGCGCATCGGCCATCCACAGCGCGGTGCGCTCCACCTCGCGGTCGGACGCGCGCCAGATGTCCTTCAGGATGCCGTAGGGCTCGATGCTGTAGCTCACCGACAGCGCGCGGTGCAGTCGCTGTCGGACGGCCGGCCGGGCAGCTCGGGCGCCATCGGCTGCAGCGCGTGTTCGAGAATGCCCACGCGGTAGCCGCGGCGGTACGGCTCCTCGTCGAGCAGACCGGCCCGCGCCAATGTGACCACGGCTCCAGCGCCAGTTGAGCGGCGGCGCGCATCTGCGGCTCGAATTCCTGGAAGCGCGGAAAGGCGCGCTGGAACAGCTGCTGCACGCGCTCGCGCCCGCTCAGGCTGTCGCTGGACAGGCTGCGCGCCGGGAGGGGAGCTGGATTCTTCTTCGCCATGCGGTTTCAACCCTATCGGTTTGTGCCTTGCGGTTATCTACGGCCGCTGCCGTGGCGCACCAGGAACAGCAGCAGCCGTCTGCCCATCGTGCCCTTGACGATCGCTCCCGAATGCGAGCCGAAGGGTGTGGATGCGTCCAGGAGTGCTTCCACCTGCATGCCGGCCAGTTGGCAGATGCCGGCGCGGCCGATGGTCGCGGGCACGGGTGTCCTTCGTCGAATTCAGTGCGCTGTGTCGCCAACGGACATTCGGCCGCCGATCGGGTTATGGTGCGGGCATGAAGACCTTCGGAGCCCGGCAGCAGGGCGGACGGCTGGAGCGTATCCAGGATTCGCCGCCATGGGCCGACGACGGCTTCCGCAACCGGCATCGGTTCGCAGCGGGCTTGTGCGACTTGAGCGCGGCGCGGCCGACGATGGGTGCATTCCTGCGCAGCGACAAGCACCGCGCGTTCTTCAGCGGCGGCGCCTTCCTGCCGGTGTACTGGGGCACGTTCAGCCCGGCACTGCATGCCTTGGACGAGCCTGCGGAAACGCTGCTCGACATCGGCCCGCCGCCGGGCGCAAGCCTGTTGATGCCGCAGTTGGGTGAACCCATCGAGCCGGCGCGCGAGGATCCCATCGAAGCCTGGTGGCGCGGCGTGGACCGGCGGCCCCGTGGCCAGCGGGTCACCGAAGTTCCGGCGCCAATCCTGCCGAAATCGATGCCCTGGTGGATTGATCTGAACCTCATTCGCTGACCGACTTCCAAGGACCGCTTCATGCCCCGCATCTCACGCCAGGACATCCTCGCCCGCTTCGTCGCCAAGATCGCGCAGCACCGGCCGATCATCGGCGGGGGCGCCGGCACGGGGCTGTCGGCCAAGTGCGAGGAGGCCGGCGGCATTGACCTGATCGTGATCTACAACTCGGGCCGCTACCGCATGGCCGGGCGTGGCTCGCTGGCCGGGCTGATGGCCTACGGCAACGCCAACGAGATCGTCTGCGAGATGGCGCACGAGGTGCTGCCGGTGGTCCGGCACACACCGGTGCTGGCTGGCGTCAACGGCACCGACCCGTTCATGATCGCCGACGCCTTCCTGCGTCGGCTGATCGACTTGGGCTTTTCGGGCATCCAGAATTTTCCCACCGTCGGCCTGTTCGATGGAAGGATGCGTGCCAACCTCGAGGAAACTGGCATGGGCTATGGCCTGGAGGTCGAATTAACCGCCCGCGCACATCAGCTGGACCTGTTGACCACTCCTTATGTGTTCAGCGAGGCCAACGCGCGCGACATGGCCGCGGCCGGTGCCGACATCGTGGTGTGCCACATGGGGCTGACCACAGGCGGCGCGATCGGCGCGGAGACGGCGATGCAACTTGCCGACTGCGTGGCGCCGATCGAGGCCTGGGCGGCCGCCGCCAAGGCCGTCAATCCGGAGGTCATCGTGCTCTGCCATGGTGGGCCGATCGCCACGCCGGAGGATGCGCAATTCATTCTTCACCAATGTCCCGGTGTGCATGGCTTCTACGGCGCCAGCTCGATGGAGCGACTGCCCACCGAGATCGCGCTGACTGAAACCACGCGCAGCTTCACGCGCATCACGCGTTGACGGAGGCGGCGATGATCATCGGCATGAATCACTTCACCATCATTGCGGAAGACGAGCGCAAGACGCTCGACTTCTATGTCGACCTGATCGGCATGAAGGTCGGGCACCGGCCCGACCTGGGCTTCCCCGGCGCCTGGCTCTATGGCGACGGCCCGCAGGCGTTGCTGCACATGTATTTCGGCCGGCCGGTGCCGCAGCCGCCGGCCGGCGTGATCGACCACATGGCCTTCAGTGCCACCGACCTGAAGGCGGTGAAGGCGCGCTTCGACGCGGCCGGCGTCAAGTACGACCTGCGCCGCCAGCCCGGCGCAGGCACCTGGCAGTTGTTCAGCCACGACCCCAACGGCGCCAAGGTCGAACTCGATTTCGATCCGGCCGAGAGCCTCGACTGACCCCTTGCTCGCGGCGGTGACCCGGGCGCTTGGCGCAGCGGATGCCGACCGAACCTGGGCATGCCGCCACTAGAAACCCCATGGTATTGCCTGGGCGAAATCGGAAGTCTGCCGTGTCGCGCATTCAACGCGGATGCAGCCACCCGGGCAGGAACTCGTAGGGATCGGCCTGCATCGCGGCGTTGAAGCCGATCCCCGCAGCCTGCAGGCGCGGCATGAGCGTGCCGTCCTTGAGGCTGTCGAACAGTTCGGTGCAGCCGCCTGCGAATTCGCCGGCAATGAAGATCTGCGGGAAGGTGTTGATGCCCGTGCGCTCGCTGAGTGCGGCGCGAAGCAGGCCACCACGGTTTTCCTTCTGGTAGGCCACCGCGTCGAGATCGACGGAGCGAAAGTCGATGCCGTACCGGGCAAGAACTTTACGCACCGACCAACAGAACTCGCACCACTCCAGCGCAAACATCACCACCGGTTGCGCGCGATCGCTGATCAAGGTGTTGACCGCCTCGCGCGCAGCGGCATCGACGGCGACGAGCGCCGCATCTGCGGGTGCCACTGGCGCAGGCGCGATATCGAAGCGATAGCCGGGCGTCGAACGCGCGAGCTGCTGCTCCTCTTCGGTCATCTCCACGGCCACGTCGTCGAACAGCGGCGTGGACAGATAACGCTCGCCGGTGTCGGGCAGCATGCACAGCATGTTGCTGCCTGGCGCGGCCTGGCGCGCCACTTCGAGCGCACCGGCCAGTGTGGCGCCGGAGGAGATGCCGACGAAGATGCCCTCCTGTCTTGCCAGCGCCTTGGCGCAGCGCATTGCCTCGGCGCCGTCGATCGGCACGAAGCCGTCGATGCGCCGGCTGGCGGTGACCTCCTCGGCCAGGCCCGGCACGAAGTCGGGCGTCCAGCCCTGCATCAGGTGCGGGCGGAACAGCGGATGGCTTTGGCTGGGCGCGCCATCGGCCCCGCGCGGTTGCGCCATGCCGCCGCCGAGGATCTGCGAGTTGTCGGGCTCGCACACGATGATCCGGGTCTTCGGGCTGCGTTCGCGCAGCACGCGCGACACGCCGTTCAGCGTGCCGCCGGTGCCGAAGCCGCTGACCCAGTAGTCCAGGCCGATGTCGGCAAAGTCGTCCAGGATCTCCACTGCGGTGGTGCGTGCATGTACTTCGGCGTTGGCCGGGTTGTCGAACTGTTTCGGCTGCCACCAGCCGTGCGCTCGGGCCAGTTCCTCGGCCTTGGCCACCATGCCCGTGCCCTTCTGTGCCGCGGGTGTGAGTACCACGCGCGCGCCCAGAAAGCGCATCAGCTTGCGCCGCTCGACGCTGAAGTTCTCGGCCATCGTCACGACCAGCGGATAGCCTTTTTGCGCGCAGACCATCGCCAGCCCGATGCCGGTGTTTCCGCTGGTGGCCTCGACGATGGTCTGGCCCGGCCGCAGCGTGCCGCGTCGTTCGGCGTCCTCGATCACGCCGAGCGCCAGCCGGTCCTTGATCGAGCCCATCGGATTGAAGGACTCGACCTTGACGAACAGGTTGATGCCTTCGGGTGCCAGCTTGTTGATGCGCACCACCGGCGTGCGGCCGATCGTGCCCAGGATGTTGTCGAATCTCTTGCCCATGATGTTCCTTTCGTTCAGATCCGGCCCGACAAGGTCGCGAGGGCATGAACCGCTGGCAACTTGGTGCGCTCTTCGAGCAGACCATTGCCGATTTCGATGACCTCGTCAACCAGCGCGCGGGCATGTCGCTCCTCGGTTCTTGCGCCGATGAAGCAGGGACGGATGGCCAGCTTGCCGTCGATCACGGCTGTGCTGGGGATGTTGCGACCCCGATGCACCAGCGCGCGATGGATGCGCTGGTTCAGGGTGTTGCTGTCGGGCCAGGCTTCGCTGACGAAGCGGAAGCAGCAGATCGACAGTGTCGGTGCCTGCACGAGCTCGAGCTGCGGGTGTGCCGCAGCCCGTTCGGCCACGAGTCGCGCCATGCTGTTGTGGCGGCATACACGCTCGCGCAACCCCTCGCGGCCGATTTCCCGGATCAGCGCCCAGACCACGGCGCCGCGGCAGGGCGCCGACAGCTCGACGCCGAAGTCGCTGTAGGGGATGCCCAGACTGTCCATCGAATGGCACGCACCATCGGTGGCGCAGGCGCCTTCCAGATAGTCGGAGGCTTCCTGCGTGAAGGCGCGGTGCAGGATGCCGCGGTCGCGCACGAAGGTTGCGCCGATGCCCACCGGAGCGCCAAGCCATTTGTGCGGATCGACCACCACCGAATCGGCCAGCTCGAGCCCGTCGTACAGCGGCCGCACGCGCGCATCGAGCATGCCGGGCAGGCCATAGGCGCCGTCGACGTGGAACCACACGCCATGCTCGCGCGCCGCTCGGCCGAGTTCGCGCAGCAGATCGATGGCACCGGTGCTGGTGGTGCCGGCATTGGCCACCACCGCCACGCGCACGACATGGCCTGCGGCGTCGGCCCGCAATTGCCGCCGCAGCGCATCGGGCCGCATGCGGCCCATTGCGTCGCTGTCCACCAAGACCACTGCGGCGCGGCCCAGGCCCAGCACCGCGGCGGCGCGCTGGATGGTGTGGTGGCTGGCGGCCGTAGCGTAGATGCGTGCGGGCAGGCGCATGCCATCGCGCGCCGGGTCGATGCCGCGCTGTTCCATGGCCCATTGACGTGCACCGCCGAGAGCCACCAGGTTGGCGACCGAGCCACCGCTGCTGTACAGGCCCTTCATGCCCGCCGGCAGCTCGAACATCTCGGCTATCCAGTCGAGCGACAGTTCCTCGAGGTGCTGGAAGGCGGTCAGCCCGAGCCGTTGCGGCGCGGCGACCGCGCCGGCCAATGTGGCGAGCGCGCCGATGCTGGTGGCGCCGGTGGTGATGAAGGCAGTACAGGCGGGATTGGGGATCTGCGAGCCGGCAGGAATCAGGAACTCTCCCATCTCGCCCAGCACACGCTCGATGCCGATGCCTTGCTCGGGCAGCGTTCCGCCGAGCGCGCTGCGCCATCGCTCGGGCTCGTGCATGGCGTCGGCGTGCTCGAAGCGAAGGAATCGATCGAGGTGTTGCGCCAGCGTGTGCATGTGTCCTGCCAGCGGTCCACAGTCGGCTTGGTCGTGAAACATGCGAGGCTCCGGTTGGCGGGAAGGGAGGCGGTCGTGCGGGCGACGGCTCAAGCGAGCAACTTGGCGCCCGCTTGAAGGAAGGCCATGGTCCTGGGCGCACCGGCGATTTCCACGCCTTCGGCCAGATCCGTCTGCGTGATGCCCTTGGCCTTGGCGCAGGCCGGGCAAAGCCACATCTTTCCGCCATTGGCAACGAAGGCAGCCATCAGATCGCGCAGTGGCTCGTAGCCGTCGGCGACGACGCTGTCGGCGCCGCGCTTGACGCACAGCGTGGCGGCGTCCGAGCTCATGAACATCGCGGTCTCGGCAGTCTTGGAGGCGGTGACGGCCAGGATGAAGGAGATCGTCGCGCGCTCGGGGTGGGCAGCGCCGTCCTGGCAGTTGACGAGGTACTTGTCGGTGGCGGGGGTGGTCATGGCGGGATCTCCTGTGTGAGCTGACATGCCGAATTGGCACGGTTCAATCCTAGGAAGCCGGGCCTCGTGCCGCTTGCAGTGCAGCCGGTCATGTTCTGGAGATTTCCTGTAGAAGCCCGACTGCCGCGCGCTGCGCTCAGGCCAGGCCGCGCCACAGCAGCAGCAAGGGCAACGGGCTGGTGGCCACAGCCATCGACAGGCAATACCCGGCAAAGCTGAACTGCCGGCTCGCGCCGGCGAGCATGCCGATGCCGCCTGCACCGCCGATGGCGGCGTTGCCGGGCAGGTTGAGCACGAGGGCCAACGCGAGGTGCCGGTGGCGCAGCGCTGGTGCGGCCCAGCGGCCGAGGCGATGCGGCACGAGCGCCTGCCACTGGGTCGCCGCGGCGTGCGTCTCGAGGCCGGCAATCAGGGGGCGTGCGCTCTCGAGTCCCAAGCTCGCAATACACCGGTCCCACAGGGTCGCCGGCACGCAGCGACCGAAGCCGTAGCTCAGCGCCATCGCCACCTGGGTGCACAGGTACACCAGCAGCACGCCTTCTTGGCCCAGCAGCAGCATCATCGCCAGCCCGATCTCGATGCCGGGCACGAAGGGCAGCGCCATCACCAGCGTGTACAACACAGCCATCGCAATCCACAGCCCGTTCAGGCTGTCACCCGCATGCACAGCGAGGTCGGGCCGGGTCTGCGTCGCGGCCCAGGCACCCAATGCGTTCAGTGTCAGCACGATCAGGCCCAGTTGGGCGAGCCGCAACAGGATGTGCAGTGCGCTGCGCTCGGTTCCCGTGTGTGGGCCCGCAATCAGGATCTCCGGTCGATGCGCCATGTCATCAACTCCACCAGCCGCAGCGTGCCGCGGCAAGCCATGTCGGTGATCGCGCGTCGGGCCGCAGCGGCGAAGGCGCGCGCACGCATGCCGGCGCCGTTTGCGGGAAGGGATCGGCACGTCATCGCAGTGCTCCTCAGGCCGCCATGGCTGCGGCCATCTGGCCACGGCGCGGCGTGCGTGGCGTGGTGTCGGCGCGCAACGGCCATTCGAGCTCGAGTTCGGTGGCGCGTTCGCCGTGCGCGTTCATGCCGCCGGCGCTGCGCACGACGAAGCGCTGCGCAGCAGCGACACCGACGCTGCATTGGGCGTGCTCGTGCGGCACCCACAGGCAGCCGTTGCGGACGTGGATCACCAGCCCGACTTCTGCGTCGATCGTGACGCGGCCTTGCTCGCACAGCGAGAAGGGCCCGGCGGTGTTGTGGCGGTTGAATGTGGTGGGAGTGTTCATGATGGCTGTCTCCTGCGTTGAGGGTTACGGGACCGGTATGGGAAATCCTAGGGATCGGCCCGCGTTCACGCTTGAAGGCCGGCTGACTTTGTGCTGATGAAAGCCTGAAGTCCCGCGGCCTTGCCTGCAGCGCGTGTGCCGCATATCCTGAGCTCTTGCAGAGGGTCGATGCATGCGATACCGGTTCGACGACTTCACGCTTGATACCCAGCGCTTCGAACTGGCGCGTGCGGGTGCGGCGATTCACGCCGAGCCGCAGGTCATCGAGCTGCTCGCGCTGCTGGTCGAGAACAGTCACCGCATGGTGTCCAAGGACGAGATCAACGAGAAGGTTTGGCGCGGACGCGTGGTCTCCGAGGCGGCGCTGAGCAGCCGCATCAAGATGGCGCGACAGCTGCTGGACGACGACGGCAGCACGCAGCGCTATATCCGCACCATCCACAAGCGCGGATTCCGTTTTGTGGGCGAGCCCGAAATCGCCGACGACACGCCAGTGCCGATGCCAGCGCCCGCCGCGGCCGAGAGCATGCTGGCGGGTGACGGCGCCGTCGCGGGAAGCGGCGCCGGCATGTCGGACCGGCCGTCGGTGGCCGTGCTGCCTCTCGTCAACCTGTCGCAGGATCCGGCACAGGAGTACTTTGCCGACGGCGTCACCACCGACATCATCTCGCGCCTGTCACGCTACCGCTGGCTCGACGTCGTGGCGCGCAACACCGCCTTCGGCTACAAGGGCAAGTCCTTCGACCTGCGCGAGCTGCGCGCCGCGCTGGCCGTCGCCTACGTGGTCGAGGGTACCGTGCAGCGTGGCGGTGCGCGTGTGCGCGTAAGCGTGCAGCTGATCGATGCACGCAGCGGGCACAGCCGCTGGAGCGAGCGCTACAACCGCGGCCTGGACGACCTGTTCGAGCTGCAGGACGAGATCGCCGAAACCATCGTCGCCCGCCTCGAACCCGAAATCGGCTTCGCCGAGCGCAACCGCGTGGTGCATGCGCGCCCGGCCAACCTGCAGGCCTGGGATTGTTATCACCTCGCGACCTTCCACTTCTTCAAGTTCACCGGGCCGGACAACGTCGAAGCGCAACGCTTGCTGCTGCAGTGTCAGCAAATGGACCCACTGATGGGCGACGCGCATGCGTGGTGGGCCTATGCCGCCATCCTGGGCATGGTGTACTGGGACACGCCGGTGACGCAGCAGCGGCTGGACGCTGCATTGCAGGCCTGCGAGACGGCGTTGCTGCTCGACCCGCAGAACGCCACCTTCCTGGCCCTGCGCGCCCGCGTCAGGCTGGCGCGACGCGAGTACGACATGGCCATTGCCGACAACGAGCAGGCCCTGCAGTTGAACCCCAGCTTTGCCGCGGCGCATTGCGGCCTGGCCGATTCGCTGGCCTACGAAACCCGCTATGACGAGGCGATCGTGTGCTTCGAGAAGGCCATCGCCCTGAGCCCGAACGACCCACAGGTCTGGGCCTTCCTGACCTACGGTGCGCTGACGCAGATCTTCAAGGGCGACTATGACCGCGCCATCGAATGGGCCGAACGCGCCAGTGGCATCCCCAACTGCCAGTACTGGACGGCATCGCACAAGGCGGTGGCGCTGGCGCTGGTGGGGCGCGTGGACGAGGCCCGTGTCGCGGCGGCCACGCTGACGACCCGGATGCCCGAATTCTCTTGTGCCTTCGTGCGCGAAAAGCTCTTCTACCTGAAAGACCCACAGCAGATCGAGCGCTACATCGACGGCCTGCGCACTGCCGGCGTGCGCGAATGACACTTCAGGCCTTGAGCTTGTAGCCGGACTTGAAGATCCAGGTGATCGTGCCCAGGCACAGCAGCATGAACAACAGCGTCATGCCCAGGCTGATGCCCACGCCGACGTCGGCCACGCCGTAGAAGCTCCAGCGAAAGCCGCTGACCAGATAGACCACGGGGTTGAACAGCGTGATCTGCTGCCACAGCGGGGGCAGCATGTGGATCGAGTAGAAGGTGCCGCCCAGGAAGGCCAGCGGCGTGACGATCATCAGCGGCACGATCTGCAGTTTCTCGAAGCCGTCTGCCCACACGCCGATGATGAAGCCGAGCAGGCTGAAGGTCACCGAAGTCAGCACCAGGAAGGCCGCCATCCACAGCGGATGCGCGACCGAGAAGTCGACGAACAGCCGCGCCGTGGCCAGCGTCAGCAGGCCGAGCACGATCGACTTGGTGGCGGCGGCGCCGACATAGCCGACAACGATCTCCAGCGCCGACACCGGCGCCGACAGCACCTCGTAGATCGTGCCCGAGAACTTGGGCATGTAGATGCCGAAGGACGCGTTCGACACGCTCTGCGTCAGGATCGATAGCATGATCAGCCCGGGCACGATGAACGCGCCATAGCTGATGCCGTCGATCTGCGCCATGCGCGAGCCGATGGCCGAGCCGAAGACCACGAAATACAGCGATGTGGACAGCACCGGCGAGGCGATGCTTTGCATCAGCGTGCGCCGCGTGCGCGACATCTCGAAGCTGTAGATGGCAAGGATGGCGTGGCGGTTCATGCCGGTTGATGCACCAGATTCACGAAGATGTCCTCGAGCGAGCTCTGCTCGGTCTGCAGGTCCTTGAACTCGATGCCGAGCGCGGCCAGCTGGCGCAGCAGCTCAGCGATATGCGAGCGGTCCTCCTGCGCATCGAAGGTATGGACCAGGTCTAAGCCGCCGGCTTTCAGCTCCAGGCCGAAGCGTGCCAGTGCCGGCGGAATCGACGGCAGCGCATGCTGCAGGTGCAGCGTGAGCTGCTTCTTGCCCAGCTGCTGCATCAGCCGCGTCTTTTCCTCGACCAGGATGATGCGCCCCTTGTTGATGACGCCGATGCGCTCGGCCATTTCCTCGGCCTCTTCGATGTAGTGGGTGGTCAGGATGATGGTCACGCCGGTGGCCTGCAGGCCGCGCACCATCTGCCACATGTCGCGGCGCAACTCCACATCCACGCCGGCGGTGGGTTCGTCCAGGAACAGGATGCGCGGCTCGTGGCTCAGCGCCTTGGCGATCATCACGCGGCGCTTCATGCCGCCAGACAGCGTGCGGATGCGCGCATCCTTCTTGTCCCACAACGACAGCTCGCGCAGGACCTTCTCGATGTGGCCGCGGTCCGGCGGCCTGCCGAACAGCCCTCGGCTGAAGCTGACGGTGTGCAAGACGGTCTCGAAGGCGTCGGTGGAAATCTCCTGCGGCACCAGCCCGATGGCCTCGCGCGCGGCGCGCCAATCGCTGCGGATGTCGTGGCCATCGGCGAAGACCGTGCCACTGCTGGCATTGACGATGCCGCAGACGATGCTGATCAGCGTCGTCTTGCCGGCACCGTTGGGCCCGAGCAGCGCGAAGATCTCGCCGGCGTGGATCTGCAGGTTCACGTCCTGCAATGCGACGAAACCCGACTCGTAGGTCTTGCCCAGGTTGCGGATGTCGATGATCGGAGGCATGCGTCCATTGTGGTGCAGGCGGGGTGAGGAGGCCCCAGGCAGAATCGTCGCGTGAAACAGCTCAGCTGCGGCATCCTCGTCCTCAATCCATACAGCGAGCTGCTGCTGTGCCACGCCACCGGCACCTTCGTCTGGGACATCCCCAAGGGTGGCGGCGATGCGGGCGAAACACCGATGGACACGGCGATACGCGAGACGGCCGAAGAAACCGGCCTGAAATTCACGCCGGCCGAACTGCTCGATCTGGGCCATTTCGCCTACCGTCCGGCCAAGGACCTGCACCTGTACGCCGCGCTGCGCGAGCGCTTCGATGCCGGCGAGTGCCGTTGCAGCAGCCACTTCACCGACCTGTGGGGCCGCCGGCGGCTGGAGATGGACCGCTTCGAGTGGACCGCCTTCGAGCGTGTGCAGCGGCGCTGCGCTCGGCGCATGGGCGCGTTGCTGACAGGCACACTGTGCTTGCCCAAGGTGCTGCAATTGCTGTCGCAACAGCCTCGCCCGGCCTGACGCTGCGGTGGACAAAGCGGCCCGTATGGCGGTCAAATGCAATGGCGGAGGAATCTGCTTTCCCCAATGGCCCGTCGCAGCGTTTTCATTTCCTACTCCACGGTCGATCGCGATGATGTGCATGGCGCGGTCGACTTGCTGCGTGCCAGCGGCGCGAAGGTGTTTCTCGATGTCGCGAGCATCGATTTCGGTGAGCGCTGGAAGGATGCGCTGTACAAGGCGCTCGACCGATGCGAGCGCGTGATGGTCTTCTGGAGCCACGCCGCAGCGGCATCCGAATGGGTCGAGCGCGAATGGCGCTATGCGCTCGAGCTGGGCAAGAAGATCGTGCCGACACTGCTCGACTTCACGCCGCTGCCCCCTGAACTGGCCGAGTTTCAGGCCGTCAAGCGCATCCGTCCGGGCTTGATGACGACGCCGGGCGCTTCATTTGATGCAGGGCGACAGGACGATCGCCTGCAGACGACGCAGGCCCATGCCTCGCAGGGCTGGCGTGATCGCCAGCGTTTGCCCTCGTCCGCCGCCGATGCTGTGCGGCCGCGCCGTGCGCTGACAGCCACGGTCGCCGCGGTCGTGTTGCTGGGCGCCATCGGCGCGGGTGGCTACTTCTGGCTGTCAGGTGCGCCGCAAAGGGTGGATGCACCCGCGGCTTCGGTTCCCGCCAGGCCCGCTGCCAAGCCGGCACCCGGCGTTACGCAACCATCACCAACGCCTACCGCGCCCGGTGCCTTGCCACCGGTCGCGGCGGCGCCCGCGCCGCCGGTGCGGGCGAACATGGCCAAACAGCTGCTCTCGTCACCGGGGCTGACGGTCGCGGGGCTGTTGCTGCTCGTGGCGCTTGCTGCCTGGCTGATCGGTCGGCGCCGTGGCCGTTTGTCACCCGATGCCGCCGCCTTCGTGGAGCAGGTCTTCGCCGCCTAGCGGCGGCTGGCTCGGGCTTTGGTTGACGCCCCGCCCAGCGCGCATCAGGCAGAGATGTCGAGCTTGTCCTGGGTCCTGGTGTCGAAGTCACTCGCTTCGTGGCGCTCGTGCAACTGGCTGGACAGTTCGCCCCAGCTGCGGTTGACCATGCGCCCGCGCTTCACGGCGGGGCGCTGGAAGATCTGTTCGCTCCAGCGCTGCACGTGCTTGTAGTCCTGCACCTGCAGGAATTCGCCCGACGAGTACAGCAAGCCCTTGGCCAGCGCACCGTACCAGGCCCAGTTCGCGATGTCGGCGATGGTGTAGCTGTCGCCGCCCAGGTACTCGCTTTCGGCCAGGCGCCGGTCGAGCACATCGAGCTGGCGCTTGACCTCCATCGCGTAACGGTCGATCGCATATTCGATCCTGCTCGGTGCATAGGCATAGAAGTGGCCGAAACCGCCACCCAGGTAGGGTGAGCTGCCCATCTGCCACATCAGCCACGACAGGCATTCGGCGCGCTCGGCGCGCTCGGTCGGCAGCAAGGCGCCGAAGCGCTCGGCCAGGTGCATCAGGATCGCCCCGGATTCGAACACGCGGATCGGCTTCGGACCGCTGCGATCGAGCAGCGCCGGGATCTTGGAGTTCGGGTTGATGGCCACGAAACCGCTGCCGAACTGCTCGCCTTCGCCGATGTGGATCGGCCAGGCGTCGTACTCCGCGCCGGCATGGCCCAGCGCCAGCAGCTCTTCCAGCATCACCGTGACCTTCACGCCATTCGGTGTGGCCAGCGAATACAGCTGCAGCGGGTGGCGCCCGACCGGCAGAACCTTGTCGTGTGTGGGCCCGGCGACGGGGCGGTTGATCTTGGCGAACTTGCCGCCGTTTTCCTTGTCCCAGCGCCAGACCTTGGGTGGGACGTACGCGCTCGAATCGTTCATGCAGTGTGTTCCTGGCTGTTGGCGATGGCTCGCAGGCCGATGCGAGCGGCATACATCTTGACCCAGATCGCGCACTGGCGTGACGCGCAGGGACAAACCGGGCTACAGGCCAGCTGATCTTGGGCAAACGGGACCGATGGCAGGCGCCCCGCAAGCCCAAGATCGGCGGGCCCGATGGGAGGGACGAAGAAGCACAACATGGAACAGAGCCACCGCGGCGGGAGCGCCAGCCGCCGCCGACCGGGCGCAGCGCTCGAGTGCGTTCACCGACACGGCCAACACGCTCATCGGCCGCAGCGTCGGCCCGCAAGTGGCCGCCCATCCCGGGCTTTCGGGATTCTTCGATCTGCAATAGCCGCTCGAGGCCTTCGCGGCACGCTGGCTGTCAGCCGGATAGCAGGTCGGTGGGCTCACCACCGAGCTCGATGATCATCTGCTTGACCTGATCCAGCATCCGGTCCAGCGCGGCAGCGTCGGTGCCGCGCATCACCAGCGTGGTGCCGTAGCGCTCTTCGCGGAAAAAGGGGTAGCTGCCCAGATCGATGTGCGCGAAGTGCTGCTGGATCTCGCCGAGACGGCGGGCGATCTGCCCTTCGCTGAGATGGGCCGTGACGCTGCGCGAGCGCACCGGCGCACCACCCCGCAGCTTGCCGCGCAGCGACTCGACCATCTGCTGCATCACACGCGGAATACCGGCCAACACATAGACGTTGTCGATGTAGAAGCCGGGCGGGCCGAGCGGGTTGTCGACCAGCCCGCCGCCGCGCGGGATGCGCGCCATGCGCATACGCGCCTCCATGACCTCCGGCGGTGACGGGCGGCGGCGGATCAGCTCGGCGATCGGCTCCGAGATGACCAGCTCGACGCCGAAGGCCGCAGCCACGCAATCGGCGGTGATGTCGTCATGCGTCGGGCCGATGCCACCGGTGGTGAAGACGTAGTCGTGCTTCGCACGCAGCGCGTTCAGCGCCTCGACGATGTCGGCCTCGATGTCCGGCACGACGCGCGCGTGCACCACCTGGATGCCGTATTCGTTGAGCGTCTTTGCCAGGTAGGCCAGGTTGCTGTCCTGGGTGCGCCCGGACAGGATTTCATTGCCGATGATCAGTACGGCGGCGGTGACGCGGGGGGTGTCGGGCACGGTGGGCTCCAGTTGCGATCGAGCACCGATGCTACGAAATCACGGCGCGCCAATGTCGGCGCCTGGGGTAGAGCATGCCTTGCGCTTGCGGCACGCCTGCGCGTCAACCGCACTCGCCGCCGAACGCCGACTTGCTTCGCTGCAGCGGCTGCACCTGCTGCTCGATCAGCGGCTTGACCACCTGGTCGCGAAAGGCGGCGCTGGCGGCGTTGCTGTCGCGTCCGATCTGCGACACCTCGATCAGCCGGCTGCCATCGGGCAGCAACCATTGCTCGATCTTCAGCTTGCCGGACTCGATGCGCGTCATCGCGCTCCTGCAGCGGTTGGGCTGCGGCTGCAGCGCGGCCGGCACGGTGATGTCGAGCCGCTTGCTGCTGTGGCTGCAACTGCGCGAATAGGCCTTGCTCGTCTGCTCCAGCCCGAGGAAAGCGACGTCGGCTTCCTGCTTGCGCTTGGCCGGCGTCGGCAGTGGACAGTGCCATTCCTTCAGCGACGTGTCGCCAGGAAAGGGCCTGCTGCCGCGCAGTTTGTAGGTCAGCTGTGAGGTCGACCCGACGATGCGCTTGCGCATGATCGCGTCGAAGCCCGGCGGCGCGTCGGCGGGGGTGGTGATGTCGAAATACTGCACCTCGAAGCGGCTTGTGTCGCCGGCTTTCAGGCCCAGCGATTTCAGCGCCGCCTCGGCCGAGGCGGGACCGCCCTGCGCAGGGTCCCAGCGCAGCGAGAACTCCGCCTGATCCTTGGCCGCAAGGGCCGCGCCCGCGGGCAGCAGCGCCAGCGTGACGAGGAGGAATAGGGTGCCGGCGTGGGCAGCCGTCTTCAGGGCCACGGTCCTAAGGTGCGACGGGAATCGCATGCGGCAGTTTAGGCGGCCGGCTTCAGTTGTGCCTTGGCGGCGATCGTCGGCGCACTGCGATGTGTCAATGCGCGGCATCGGCGCTTGCGCACAATCGACTGCATCGATGTTGCAGGCTGGATGTTGATGAAGAACGTGATCGGTGTGAGTCTGGGCTCGAGCCGCCTGGATTTCGAGTTTCGCAGCTCCTTTCTTGGCGAGGACCTGCACGTGCGCCGCCTCGGTGCCAACGGCGATCTGGCCGCTGCGCGGCGGCTGCTGCGCCAGTGGGACGGCCAATGCGACGCCATCGGGCTGGGTCTGGTCAAGGACAGCGAGCAACTGGCCACGGGCAGCCGCGACCTGGCCGCGGCCGCGCGGTTGACGCACTCATTGCGCCACAGCCCCGCCAGCAATGGCGCCAGGCTGGCCGACATCTTCCTCGAATGGGCGGTGCGCCACGCGCAAAGCGAGCTGGGCCACTACTTCGACAACGCCCGCGTGCTGTTCTTCAGCGGGCTGAGCCATCAGAAGCTGGCCATGTCGATGGCCGAGTACACCCCCAACCTGCGTTTTGCCGATCCCTTGCTGCAGCTCGGCGTGCCGAAGTTGCTGACCTCGCTGGAGCAACTCGGTGTGTACGCCGCCGGCGCGCATGCGGTGGCCGATTGGGTGCCGCCACGCTTCGTGCCCGACACCGTGCTCAAGCAGTGGGCGCGTTATGCGCTGCGTCGTGCGCTGGCCCATGCGCATGTCGTCGTCGCGCCGGTGCACGAGCTCGACTCCATGGGCCTGGAGGAACTGGCCGGCAAGACCGTGATCACGGCCACGGTCAACGAAGACCGGCTGGAGCACTTCCGCGACAAGGGCGTGCACCTGGTGATCGACGGCGCACCGCAGATCGAGGGCCATGCACTCGACCCGGCCTTGCTCGACGCGATGATCATGGCCGCCACCGGCAAGGCCGGCACCGAGCTGCTGGAAGACGACTATCTCGAGGTGCTGGCCGGCGAGGGCCTGATGCCGCGCCTGCTGTACCCCGGCGGCTTCAAGCGCGTCAACCGCTTCGCTTTCGTCATCCATCCGCTGTCGCAGGAGTACTTCAAGATCATCAAGCCGGTGGAGGTGCTGTCGCGCGTCTCGCCGCCGCTGATGATGGACACGCTGGAAAAGGTGCTGGCCTACGCTCCGCCCTTCGTCTATTCGCGCGTCGAGGGTATCAAGAGCCCGACCGGCGTCGAGGCCGAAGGCTGGCTCATCAGCGTCGGCGGCACGCCGCACGAGATCATGAGCCGCAGCCCCGAGTTCACCTACCGCCGGCTGCTCGCCGCTGCCGAGACGGCGCGCAAGCTGGGCGCACAGATCATGGGGCTGGGCGCCTTCACCAAGGTCGTCGGCGACGCCGGCGCCACCGTGGCGCGCCGCGCGCCGCTGCCCATCACCACCGGCAACAGCTACAGCGCCAGCGGCGCGCTGTGGGCCGCGCACGACGCGGTGCTGCGCATGGGCCTGCTGCCGCGCCCGAAGGGCAGCGCGCGCGTCAAGTTCAAGGCCATGGTGGTCGGCGCCACCGGCGCCATCGGCTCGGCCTGCGCGCGGCTGCTGGTGCGCGCCGCCGAATCGGTGACGCTGGTCTCGCCGGAAACGGCCAAGCTGCTGGCGCTGAAGGCCTCGATCCTGCAGGACACGCCCGATGCCAAGCTGGTGCTGAGCGCGCGCGCAGACGAGCATCTGGCCGAGATGGACATGGTCGTCACCGCCACCTCCGGCGCGGGCAAGAAGGTGCTGGACATCCTGAAGGCCAAGCCCGGCTGCGTTATCACCGACGTGGCGCGGCCGCTCGACCTGGCGCCTGAGGACGTGGCCAAGCGCCCCGACGTTTTGGTCATCGAGAGTGGCGAGATCCGCCTGCCCGGCGAGGTGCGCATGAAGAACATCGGCCTGCCCAAGGGCGTGGTCTATGCCTGCCTGGCCGAGACCATCGTGCTGGCGCTGGAAGGGCGTTTCGAGAACTACACAGTGGGCCGTGCCATCGAGTGGGCCAAGGTGCACGAGATCTACAAGCTGGGCCTGAAGCACGGCATGCAACTGGCGGCGATCTCCGGCGTGAACGGCGTCTTCACCGACGAGGACATCGCGCGCGTACGCGATCTCGCGCTGGCAGCGCGCGGCAAGCGCCGCGCACCTGCGAAGCGTGCGGCCCCGGCGAAGCCGGCGTCACGCAAGGTGGCCTCGCGCCAGCGCGCCGCGGCGGCCATGCGCTAGGCTTGAGCCCCATGACCGACAAACTCTTCACCCCCCTGGCCCTCGGGCCCTACACCCTGCAGCACCGCGTCGTGATGGCGCCGCTGACGCGCATGCGCGCCAGCCCGCAGGGCAATGTACCGACGCCGTTGAACGCGCTGTACTACGCACAGCGCGCCACGCCCGGCGGGTTGTTGATCAGCGAAGCCACGCCGGTGTCATGGCAGGGCCACGGCCACGCCCACGTGCCCGGCATCCACACGCCCGAGCAGGTGGCGGGCTGGCGCGGTGTCAGCGACGCCGTGCACGCCAAGGGCGGCGTGTTCTTCATGCAGCTGTGGCACACCGGGCGGGTGTCGCATTCCAGCTTCCAGCCCGATGGCGGGCCGCCGGTGGGTCCATCGGCGATTGCCGCGCAGGGCCAGACGGCCAGCGCCACGGGCGAGCGCGTGCCCTTCGAAGTGCCGCGTGCGTTGCGCGGCGACGAGCTGCCGGCGCTGGTCGACAGCTGGCGCCGGGCCGCGGCCAACGCCATTGCCGCCGGCTTCGACGGCGTCGAGGTGCACAGCGCCAACGGCTACCTGCTCGAGCAGTTCCTGCAATCGCGCAGCAACCAGCGCAGCGATGCCTATGGCGGCAGCATCGCCAACCGCTGTCGGCTGGTGCTGGAGATCACGGCCGCCGTGGCACGCGAGGTCGGGCCCGAGCGCTGCGGCATCCGGCTGTCACCGTGGGGCATCGCCAACGACAGCGGCGAGGACATACCGCAGCCGCTGTACACGCACCTGATCGAGCAGTTGGCAACACTGAATCTGGCCTACCTGCACCTGATCGAGCCGCGCGCCAGCGGCACCGGCAAGGCCGACATCTTTCGCGAGGGCCAGCCGTCGGCGGCCGAGACCTTCCGCCCGATCTGGCCGACGGTGCTGATCGACGCCGGCGGCTTCGACCGGGCCGGCGCGCTGCAGGCGGTGGAAGTCGGGCGTGCCGACGCCGTGGCCTTCGGCCGCTACTTCATCTCCAACCCCGACCTGCCGCGGCGGCTGCAGCTCGACGCGCCGCTCACGCCCTACTACCGTCCGACCTTCTATGGCGGCGGCGAGGTCGGCTACACCGACTACCCGACCCTGGAGTCGCAGGCGGCGTAGTCAAGCCGTGCTGCGCAAGTAAATGTTCTCGGTCGGATCGATACCAACGGTCAAAATAGCCACGTACTCCCCATTCAGAGCGCGTTGATCGGAGTTCGCAGCGCCCATCGTGGCACTTCGCCGACGGCTTGCAGTTCGGGACGAGGGAGTTCCTGTCATTCGATTGGCTGAAGACGTCGTCATCTGAACCCTATGCCATTCGCAATCTTGGCTTGTGCACTTCTGGTCATCGCAACGACAGTGCTCCACTACGAAGTGCTTCGGCAGTTGAACGCGGGCCTGCCTGCTCTGCGCATCCCAAGCCGCACGAAACTCATCGTCGTCATCCTTGCGGCGTTCGCGGCGCATGCACTTGAGATCGCGATGTACGGCGCCGCGCTCTACATCCTGGTTGCATGGCTGGCGGTGGGCAACCTTGTAGGCTCCACGGGCTTTTCTCTCGCCGCCTGCCTGTACTTTTCCGCCGAGACCTACACATCACTTGGCTTCGGGGACATCACACCTGTCGGACCGGTCAGACTGCTCGCCGGCATCGAGGCACTGAACGGGCTTCTGCTGATTGGCTGGAGCGCATCGTTCACCTACATCTCCATGGAGCGGTTCTGGACCAACCGCAGCGCCAGGCT
>JAHECC010000256.1 GCA_024641965.1 Rubrivivax sp. | reverse complement strand
GGCGGCATGTGCGCCGCGCCGGCGCCAGCGCGGATGTCTGGCGCGCCTTCGCCGCCGACTGGGCGCAGCTGAGCCTGCCGCTGAGCATGGCGCGCGTCGCGCTGACGCTGCACTTGGGCGCGGCGGCGCTGGCGCTCGGCCTGATTGGCGGGCTGTACCTGCGCGGTCTGGTGCTCGACTACCGCGTCGGCTGGGAAAGCACCTTTCTCGATGCCGGCACGGTGCACGCGGCGCTCTCCGTTCTGCTGGCGCCGGCGACGGCTCTGTCGGGCATCGCTCTACCCGACCTGGCCGGGTTGCAGGCGCTGCGCGTCGAGGCTGGACAGGCACCGGTGCTGGCGGCGTCGGCCGCGCCGTGGATTCATCTGTATGCGCTGCAGCTTCTGGTGGTGGTGGTGCTACCCCGCCTGGCGCTGGCCCTGTGGTCCGGCGCGCGCGCGCGGCGCTTCCAGGCGCACTTCGCGCTGCCGCTGCAGGAGCCGTATTTCAAGCGCCTGAGCGGTGTGCAGTGTGGCGAGCATCAGGCCGTGCGCGTGTGGCCGCATGTGCGAACACCCGATGCCGCCGCGCAGGCGACGCTTGGTCGGCTGTTCGTGCGGGTGTTCGGTGACGACGTGCAACTGCAGGTGGCGCCCACGGTGGCCTATGGCACAGAAGACGAGCTGGCGTCGGCACCGGCCTCGGGCAGTCTGCGCGTGGCGCTCTTCGATCTGGCCGCCACGCCCGAGGCCGACAGCCAGGGCCGGCTGCTGCAGGCCTTGTCGCCTGCCGGTGCCGCACCGGCATTGATGCTGGTGGACGAGGCGGCGTTCCTGCAGCGCTTCGGTGCCAATTCGTCGCGGGCGCCGGCGCGGCGCAAGGCCTGGGCTGACCTGGCGTCGACGCTGGGCTGCGCGGCGCTGTTCGTGAACCTCGGCGACACCGACCTGGACGCCGCAGAAGCTGCTTTGCAGGAGGCCTTGATGCAGCCGGGTACCGTATGAGCGAAACGGCAGACAACGGCATCCACCTGAGCCTGGTGTCGCACACCAATGTGGGCAAGACCACGCTGGCGCGCACGCTGCTCGGCCGCGACGTGGGCGAGGTCGCCGACGCGCCGCATGTCACCGAGTTCGCTGATGCCCACGAGATGCTGCGCACGCCCCAGGGCGAGATCCTGCAGTTGTGGGACACGCCGGGCTTCGGCGACAGCGCGCGGCTGCTGCGCCGCATGCAGGGCAGCGGCAACCCGATGGGCTGGTTCATGGGCCAGGTGTGGGACCGCTGGCGCGACCGGCCCTTCTGGGCCAGCCAGCAGGCCTTGCGCCACGTGGTCGAGCGCTCCGACCTGGTGCTGTACCTGGTGAGCGCCGCCGAAGCGCCGGAAAGCGCCGGCTACGTGGCCAGCGAGATGGCACTGCTGGCCTGGGTGGACAAACCGGTGATCGTGCTGCTGAACCAGATGGGCGCGCCGCGCGAGCCGGCGGTGGAGCGCTCCGAGCTGGAGCGCTGGCGCCAGCATCTGGCGGCCTGGCCGCTGGTCAAGGCCGTGTTGCCGCTGGATGCCTTTGCGCGTTGCTGGGTGCAGGAGTTCGTGCTGCTCGACGCCATCGAAGCGGCGCTGCCGCCGGACAAGCGCGGATTGATGCAGGGCCTGGCACAGGGCTGGCGCGTGCAGCGCCTGGTCACCTACGACGCCTCGGTCGAGGCCCTGGCGCAGAGCATGGCGCGGTTGGCCAGCGCGCGCCAGGAACTGGCCGACAGTGCCGGCCTGCGCGCGCGGCTTCGCGGCCTGAGCGCAGTGCTCGGCCTGGGTGCCAACGAGAAGAACCCCACCGCATTGGCCCAGGCCGCGCTGGCCGCGCAACTGGAAGCCGAGGTGCGCGCCAGCACCGCGCGGCTGATCGAGCTGCACGGCCTGGAGGGCCAGGCGCAGGGCGAAATCCTGTCGCGCCTGGCCACGCACTACCAGCTGCACCTGCGCATGGACGAGAGCAAGGCGGCGCTGCTCGGTGGCGCGCTCACCGGCGCGCTGGCCGGGCTGAAGGCCGACCTGGCCACCGGCGGCCTGACGATGGGCGGCGGCCTGCTGGCCGGCGGCCTGCTTGGTGCGCTGGGCGGCGCCGGGCTGGCCCGCGCCGTGAACCTGGTGCGCGGCACCGACCGTTCGTGGCTGGCCTGGAACGCCGAGGCGCTGGACACCTCGCTCGAAGCCGCGCTGCTGCGCTATCTGGCGGTGGCGCATTTCGGCCGTGGCCGCGGCGAGTGGGAACGCGCCGAGACGCCGCCGCACTGGAAGCCGGTGGTCGAGCGTGCACTGGCCGCGCAGGCGCCGGCGCTGACCGCACTGTGGGACGGCCGCGGCAAGCGGCAAGCCGACGATGCCCTGCAGTCACGCCTGGCCAGCGCCTTGCGCCCACTGATCGATGCCGCGCTGCGCGATGCGCTGGCGCAGCTCTATCCGCAATCGCCGGTTCCGCAGGTGCGGACGCGGCCGGGCTCTTGAAGGGCGGTGCCTTGCCGGCCCCCGGAACTCGACGCGCGCCGCGCCTTCAAACGTTGACGGCCAACTTGGTCGGCAGCCTGGGCACCCCGCCATGCGCACCGCACCCGAACCCATGATTCGCCGTCGCGACTTGTTCGCACTGGCCGCGGCCCTGCCATCCTCGGGCCTGTGGCATGGCGCCGTGGCCGCCGCGCCGCCGCTGACACGCGCCATCCCGTCCAGCGGCGAGGCTGTGCCAAGGGTCGGCCTGGGCAGCTGGATCACCTTCAACGTCGGCCACGACGCCGCCGCGCGCGCCGCCTGTGTCGAGGTCGTGCGCGCCTTCTTCGCCGACGGCGGCCGAATCATCGACAGCTCGCCGATGTACGGCTCGTCGCAGCCGACCATCGGCCATGCGCTGACGCAGCTCGGTCATCCGGGTGCGCTGTTCTCGGCCGAGAAGGTGTGGATTGGCGACGCCGCGCGCGGCCCGGCGCAGATGGAAGCCTCGCGCGGCTATTGGGGCGTGCCGAGCTTCGACCTGATGCAGGTGCACAACCTGCTGGCCTGGCAGCAGCACCTGCCGCGGCTGTTCGAGATGAAGGCCGCCGGCCGGCTGCGCTATGTCGGCATCACCACCTCGGACGGCCGGCGCCATGCCGAGATCGAGACTGTGATGCGCACGCAGCCGATCGATTTCGTGCAGTTCAGCTACAACCTGCTCGACCGGCAGGTGGAACAGCGCTTGCTGCCACTGGCACAGGAGCGCGGCATCGCCGTCATCGTGAACCGGCCGTTCCGCGAAGGCGCATTGCTCGACGCGCTGGCGCGCCACCCGCTGCCGGGGTGGGCGGCGGAGGTCGACTGCAGCGTGTGGGCGCAGGTGGCGCTGAAGTTCATCATCAGCCATCCGGCGGTGACCTGCGCGATCCCGGCCACCAGCCAGGTGGCGCATGTGCGACAGAACATGGCTGCCGCGCGCGCTCCGATGCCCGATGCCGCGCTGCGTGCGCGCATGGCGCGCGATGTGGCTGCCCTTTGAGCCCGCCGTGAGATCGCGGTGAGCGAGTGGTGGAGCTGGTTCAGCAGCTACCGGCCGTCGGACTTCCTGATGTTCTCGCCACGCATCTACTGGCGGCTGTTCGAATCGCTGAATGTCCAGGCCTGGCCGGCACAGCCGCTGATCGTCGGTGCGGCGCTGGCCTGGACGAACTGGGGCGCGCGCCAAGCGGGCGCGTTCGGCGCGGCCACGGCGCGGATCGCGCTGTTCGGCAGCGCATGCGCCTGGGTCGCGTCGGCCTGGCTCTTCTTCGCGCAACGCTATGCGCCGATCAACTGGGCCGCGGCCTATGCGACGCCGGCCTTCGCACTGCAGGCGCTGGGGCTGCTGGCGCTGGCGGCGTTCGGCGGCGTGCGCGGCCAAGGGGATCCGATGCGCCACCGCATCGGCCTGGCAATGCTGCTATGGGCCTTGCTGGCCCACCCGCTGCTGGCGGGGGCCACGGGTCGGCCATGGCTGCAGGCCGAGGTCTTCGGCCTCGCCCCCGACCCCACGGCCATCGGCACGCTGGGTCTGTTGCTGCTGCTGCGCGGTGAGACCGTGGCCGCCCGCGCCGGCTTGCGGGTGCTGTGGCTGCTGCCGTGGCTGTGGTGCGTGATCAGCGCCACCACGCTGTGGACCATGGGGTCGGCCCTGGGCTGGGCGCCGATCGTGGCCGCCGCGCTCGGCCTGCTTGCGCTGACCCGGCGTTGAGCACAGTCCGTATGGACGCGGCCGGTGCATGCGTTTATGGTGGCGGGCGTGAAAAAGCCGATCGATTTCTATTTCGACTTCGTCTCGCCCTATGCGTACATCGCTTCGGAGTGGGTCGAAGCGCTGGCCGCGCGCCATGCACGCACGGTGAACTGGCATGCCATATTGCTCGGCGCCACCTTCCAGGCCGCCGAGCTGAAGAGTCCGGTCACCCACCCGATGAAGCGCGACTATGTGCTGCGCGATTTCCAGCGTTCGGCGCGCTTCGAAGGCGTGCCTTATGTGCAACCCGAGGTCTTCCTCGTCAGCTCGCTGCTCGCCGCGCGCCTGTTCTGGTGGCTCAATGACAGCCAGGGCAGCGATGCCGCCACCGCCTGGGCGCGCGCCGGCTTGCGCGCGCGCTTCACGCGCGGCGTCGCGCTCGATGACCCCGCCGCGCTCAAGGCACTGGCCGCCGAGAGCGGCCTGGATGCCAAGCAAGCCGAAGCGGCCTGGGGCGACCCGCTCTGGAAGGCGCGATTGAAGCGCGCCAACGACGAGGCCATCGCCGCCGGTGTGTTCGGCGCGCCCTTCTTCGTGGTCGACGGCGAGCCGTTCTGGGGCAACGACCGCAAGGCGCAGATCGAACGCTGGCTGGCCCAGGGCCCTTATTGACTTGATGCACCGGAGCACCGCACCATGAAGAAAACCGTGAAATCGATGGTCGACGAGGCCACCGCCGCGATCACCACCTACAGCATCGAGGAGGCGCGCGACCTGCACGGCCGCGACGACGTGCAGTTCATCGATATCCGCGATGTGCGCGAAC
>JAHECC010000255.1 GCA_024641965.1 Rubrivivax sp. | reverse complement strand
CGGCCAGCACGCAGCCGGCCGAACCACCGCCGACGATGATGTAGTCGTACAAGTTTGTCTCCTCTTGGCTGCCGAGCATGGTAGCCGCTGAACGCAGCAGAAATTAGAGCGCCGCGTCCTTGCCGCAGCGGCGTCGAATCTCAACGCAGAGCGATGCCGAGATGGCCTTCCAACTCGTCCAGCGCCTGCGCGGCAGAGCCCACCTTGATGGTGGTCATGCCCATTGCGCGCGCCGGCTTCAGGTTGATGCCCAGGTCGTCGAGGTAGATGCAGGCCTCGGGCGCCACGCCCAGCAACTCGCAGGCATGTCGGTAGATGCGCGGATCGGGCTTGCGCATGTTGAGCTTGCTCGACTCCACGACGTGCTCGAACAGCGCCATGATCTGCTTCACCTGCGCGGCTGTTTCCGGCGAGCGTGTCATCGACGGGCCATGGCCGGCCGGCATGTTGTTGGTGATGCAGGCGATGCGCCAATGCTCGCGCACGCGATGCAGTGCTTCGACCATCTCGGGGCGCACTTCGCCGCTGATCAGCTCGATGACATGCTGGCCCGACAGCTCGCCGCCCAGAGCGCGCGCCTCGGCTTCGAACAGCTCGGCAAAACGTGCCATCTGAATCTCGCCGCGCTCCATCTGCGCCCAGGCGTTGTGGTCGGGTTCGCGTGCGTTGACGCTGCGGATGAAGTCGCGCGGCAGGCCGAGTTGGGCCTCGTAGTGGTTGAAGGCTTCGAAGGGGCTGGACAGGATGACGCCGCCGAAGTCCCACAACACGGCCTGGAAACGGCTGCTCTTCTTGGACGGATCGGTCATGGGCTCGCGAGCAGGTCGCAAAGGGCTGAGGACCCGGCAGCATAGGGGCTATTGCAGAAGCCGGGGGCGTAGCATGCTGTATCGACCCCCGATCGAAGGAGAAAGGCATGCTCATCTTCCGGCCCCTGTTCGACCCGAGCTCGTCCACCTGGAGCTACCTGCTCGGGGATCGCGCCAGCGGCGAGGCGGTGCTCATCGACCCGGTGTTCGAGCAGTTGCGCCGCGACGAAACGCTGATCCGAGAACTCGGCCTGAGCTTGAAGTGGACGCTGGAAACGCATGTGCATGCCGACCATGTCACCGGCGCCTGGCTGCTGCGCCAACGCCTGGGCAGCCGCATCGCGCTGTCGGTGGATGGCGGTGCAAAAGGCGCCGACCGGCTGCTGCGCGATGGCGAGCGCATGGCCTTTGGTGCGCGCCATCTGGAAGTGCGTGCCACGCCGGGCCACACCAGCGGCTGCCTGAGCTACGTGCTCGACGACCAGTCGCGTGTCTTCAGCGGTGATTGCCTGCTCATCCGCGGATGCGGCCGCACCGATTTCCAGCAGGGCGACACCGCCGCGCTGTACCGCTCGGTGCATCTGAAGCTGTTCACGCTGCCCGGCGGTTGCCTGGTGCACCCGGGCCACGACTACAACGGCATGGGCGTGAGCAGCATCGAGGAAGAGCGCCGCTTCAACCCGCGCCTGGGCGGCGAGGTCGGCGAGGAGGACTTCGCCGGCTTCATGCAGCACCTGGGACTGCCGCACCCGAAGAAGATGGACCTGGCGGTGCCCGCCAACCTGCGCTGCGGCCAACCGGCCGGCGACATCGAGCTGCCGCCCGACCCGAGCTGGGCACGGCTGCACTTCAGCATCGGCGGGCTGTGGGAGATCGCGCCGCACGACCTCACCGAGATCGCAGCCCGCGTGCAGGTGCTGGACGTACGCGAGCCCGAGGAATTCAAGCATGGACTGGGCCATATCCAGGGCGCCGTGCTGCTGCCGCTGGGTCAGCTCGCGTCGCGACTGGACGAATTGTCACGCGATCGGCCCGTGGTCACGGTGTGCCGCTCGGGCGCGCGTTCGGCGCGCGCCGCGGCGATGCTCGTCAAGGCCGGCTTCCAGGATGTGGCCAACCTGTCCGGCGGCATGCTGCGCTGGCGCGCCGAAGGCGGTGCAGTGCAGGGGGCCGGGGAATAATCTACGGGGGGGACACATGAACCATCCATCGCAACGGGTCATCCTGTATGGCGTGCCGTTTTCGCAGCCGGTGCGCGCCGTGATGTGGCTGCTGCTGTACAAGCGTTTGCCCTTCGACATGGTGCTCGTCAACCCGGGCTCCAAGGGTGACTCCGGCAGCCGCAACCCGACCTATCTCGCGAAGAACCCCGGCGGCACGATTCCGACCCTCGAAGAACCGGACACCGGCTTCGTGCTCGGCGAGGCACACGCCATCCTGTGCTACCTCAGCAACAAGCATGGCTGGGACGACGTCTATCCGACGCAGCCGCAGCTGCGTGCCAAGGTGGACTGGTACCTTCACTTCCACCACCGCAACCTGCGCGAGGCCTCCGTCGGATTGGTGGCACCGAGGATCCGCAAAGACCTGGACATCCCGCAAAGCACGCAGCAGGCCGCGCGGGCGACGGTGACGAATGCACTGCAGGCGCTGGACACGGGCTGGCTCGCGCAGTCGCGCTACCTGGCCGGCGCGCAGCTCACGCTCGCCGACTTTGCCGCCTATGTGGAGATTGGCCAGTTGCAGTCGCGTTTCACCAACCTGTTCGACTTCGAGCCGTTTCCCAACGTGCGTCGCTGGCTCGACGAGATGCAGCGAATTGATGGCCACGACGACATTCACGTCGTGCTCGAGGATCTGGGCGACATCAGCGTGGCGCCGCCGGACATGGAGACCATCAAGAACGCGAACAAGCGCGCGCTCGGGGTGCTGAAGCAACGGCTTGCGGATCTCTCGCCGTGACGATCAGTACTTGACGCAGGCGCGCAAGCAGGGCTGCGCGCCGCGCCTCAAAGTATCGGATAGCGCTGGTCGTCGGGCGTGTTCAGTGCCAGTTCGCGGTAGTAGTCCCAGCCGCGCCCTTCGGGGAAGCTGCCCGGGTCGCGTGCCGCCAGGTGCCGCACGATGTCGAAGTGGTTCACCTTGTGCCCCACCGGCACCCTATCCAACCGGGCGGTGCCTCGGATGTGCGACATGATCGAGCGGGCGATCAGCATGTAGTTCCAGGGTGCGGCACCGATGCCGTCCAGGCCCACGCCAGGAAAGTACAGGTTCGGCGCGTCGAGGCTGCGGAAGATACAGGCGCAGCGCGAGCACAGTTCGTTCACGCTGCGAATCGCGGCCAACTGCGGCAAGTCGAACCAGCGCAGATCGGTCGCGTAGCCGGTGCCCCAAAGAATCAGGTCCGCCTCCACTCGGGTGCCGTCGGACAGCGTGATGCGCGCGCCGTCGATGCTCGCGACCTTGCCGCGCACGCGCTCGATGCTGTCGAAATGCGCCAGCATCGTCGGTCGCCCCGGAATCAGCTGGTCCTGCAGCACGTCCGGCGGACGCTCGGGCTGGATCGACTGGATGCCGAACTTGCGATAGCGCGACAGCATGTCCGCGCCGATGGTGGCGCTTTGCTGCGCCGCGCTCATGCCGCTGGCCTGCATCTTCGCGAAGGGTCGCACGCTGCCGGCGATGGCCTTGGGTTGGCGCGTCGGCATGAACCAGCGTGTGCCACGGTAGACCCAGACCACGCGGCGGGCGCCGTGCGTGATGCACTGGTCGAGCAGGTCGAAGGACGAGGCCCCGCCGCCCACCACCAGCACGTCGCGGCCTGCCAGCTCGCGTAGATCGTGCAGCGCGCTGGAATGCAACTCGCGCACATGACTGCCCTGGCGCTGCACCGGCGGCATCACGGGCGTGTTGTGGCCCCCGCTGGCCGCGACCAGATGGTGGGCACGCACGGTGCCCTGCGGCGTATCGAGCTGCCAATGTTCGCCATCGTGCCGCGCGCGGCGCACGGGGCTGCCCAGGCGGATGCCATCGGCCAATGCAAAACGCTCGCACCAGGCCTCGATGTTGGCCAGGATCTGGGGCTGCATCGGTCCGTCCAGCGGCAGGTCGCCCACGGCCCAGTCGAGCGGGCTGATCTGGATGTCCTGCCATGCCGGCAGTTCGCGCCACAGCCCGCCGATGCCGTCGCGTGCTTCCAGTACCAGCGCGTCGAGCCCCGCCTGTCTCGCGTAGTGCAGGTGCACGATGCCGGCCAGGCCACCGCCGACGATGGCCACGTCGAGCAGTCGGTCGGCGTCCATCGCGGTCTCAGCCCTGCAGCCGTGACCGCGGGATCGGATGCACCACCTCGTAGGCGCGCGCGGCGCGCAGCACCAGGGCGTCGCCGAACATCGGGCCAACGATCTGCAACCCGATCGGCAGCCCGGCCGTTGTCAACCCGCAGGGGATGGTGCAAGCCGGCTGCTGCGTCAGGTTGAAGGGATACGAAAAAGGTGTCCAGCCGAGCATGCTCTGCGCCGTCATCGGCACGCTGGCGGGTGGGCGCGCATCGAAGGCCGGCACCGCCACCGCCGGCGTCACCAGCAGGTCGTAGCGCTGCATGAACTGGCGCATGTGCGCACCCAGCGCACCGCGCTCGCGCGTCAATCGCTGGATGTCCAGCGCGCTGTAGCGCGAGCCCTGTTCGGCCTCGGCCGCAAAATCCGGGTCGACCACAGCCTGCTGCTCGGCCGTCAGGTCGTTCCAGATGGTCCATGCGCCCGTGAACCACAGGCCGATGGTGATGGGCAGCGGATCGTCGATGCCAGGGTCCACCTGCTCGACGACGGCGCCCAGCGCCTGCAACTGCAGCACCGCCGCGTGCACTGCGGTGGCCACCTCCGGGTGAATGTCCTTGGCAAAGCCCAGCGCCGGGGAGTAGGCGATCTTCAAGCCGTGGATTCCGCTGTCCAGATGCGCCAGATAGTCCTGGTCGTCGGCGGGCAGCGAGGTCCAGTCGCGCGCGTCGGGTTGCTTGAGCACGTTCATCATCAACGCCGCGTCGCGCACGCTCATCGTGTGCGGCCCCAGGTGTGCCACCGTGCCCATCGGCGACAGCGGGTAGGCCGGCACACGGCCGAAACTGGGCTTCAGGCCGAAGTTGCCACAAAAGGCCGCGGGGATGCGCACCGAGCCCGCGCCATCGGTGCCCACCGAAATCGGCCCCATGCCGGCGG
>JAHECC010000068.1 GCA_024641965.1 Rubrivivax sp. | reverse complement strand
CGGCACGGGCGAGGGGCTGTGGATTCGCACCGTGGAACGGCCGACACGCGACGGCGGGCTGGTGGCCGTGCGCATCGACATCACCGAACCGCGCCGCCAGCGTGCGGTCGCCGAGCAGGCACAGGCCGTCGCCGAAGCCGCGACGCAGCGCCTGAGCGATGCCATCGAAGCCCTGCCCGACGGCTTTGCGTTGTTTGACGCGGACGATCAATTGGTGGTCTGCAATGCCCGCTATCTCGAGATGTACAGCGCCTCGGCACCGGCCCTGACCACGGGCACACGCTTCGAGGACGTGCTGCGCTACGGGCTGGCAAACGGCCAGTATCCGCAGGCGGAAGGCCGCGAAGAAGCGTGGCTGGCGTCGCGCATGGAGCGCCATCGCAATCCCGGCCCGCCCGAGATTCAGCAGTTGCCCGACAACCGCTGGGTGCGCATCGACGAACGCCACACACGCGACCATGGCATCGCCGGGGTGCGCACCGACATCACCGAACTCGTCAGACGAGAGCAGGAACTGGTCGATCTGAATACGCGACTGGACGCGGCGAACGCGCAATTGGAGCAGCTGTCGGAAACCGATGCGGTGACCGGCATCGCCAACCGCCGCCTGCTCGACCGGCGGCTGGCCGAGGAGTGGTCACGCTTCACCCGTCACGCCACACCGATGGCCCTGATGCTGCTCGACATCGATCATTTCAAGCTCTACAACGACCGCTATGGCCACGTCGCTGGCGATGCCTGTCTGCGACGCGTGGCCCAATTGCTTGCGTCCTGCATCCACCGACGCACCGACCTGGTGGCGCGATTCGGCGGCGAGGAGTTCGCGATCCTCATGCCTCACGGCAGCGCCGAAAGCGCAGTGGCGCTGGCCGAGCGTTGCCAGGCGGCCCTGGACGGCGCGGGTATCGAGCACCTGGCCTCACCGGTGGCCGCCAGCGTCACCCTGAGCATCGGCGTGGCGCTGTCGCCCGGCGACACCGCGGCGCGCTCGGACACCCTGGTACGGGCCGCCGACCAGGCGTTGTACCGCGCCAAGGCACAGGGACGGCATTGCATCGTGTTGGCCGACTGAGGCCGGCTCGCAGCGCGCGGACGCTCAAGCCGCCACTTCGACTTGCTCGTGCGGCCGCACCGCCGGCAAGCCGCCGAGAAACAACTCGGCCACCATCGGTGCCAGCGCGGCATGGTCGAGCGCGCCGCCGGGCTTCACCCAGGTGAACATCCAGTTGATCATGCCGAACAGCAGCATCGTCATCGGCTTGGCCAACGCCGCACGCGCCAGCTCTGGCCGCAACGCGCCGACCACCGCGGCAAAGCCGGCGACGACCTCGCGCTGCTGGTCGAGGATGCGCTGGCGGTCGGCGCTGTTCAGGAACTTCACGTCCTCGGTCAAGACGCGGTGCGCGTGCTGGGCGTCGGCATATTCCTCGACGATGCGGCGCACCAGTTCGCGGAACATCGGCTCGGGCGCCAGCGGCAAGGCGCGCACCTCGGCCACCAGCTTGCACAGGCGCGAGACATGGCCGTCGGCGATGTGCACCAGCAGCGCATCCTTGTCGCGGTAGTAGTGGTACAGCGTGGCCTTCGACAGTCCGCAGGCTTCGGCCACCTGGTTCATCGACGCAGCGTGGTAGCCCTGCAGCGCGAACAGTTCGCCGGCACGCGCAAGGATCGCCTCGCGCTGCTCGTCGTAGCCCTTGGCGCGGCCGCGTGCCACCGCGCTACCTTTCGTCGAAAGAGAGAACCACGCGCTCGGTCAGCGGGTGCGCCTGGCAGGTGAGCACGAAGCCGTCGGCGACCTCCGCCTTGTCGAGCGCGAAATTCCGCTCCATGCGCACCTGACCTTCGACCAGCTTGGCGCGGCAGGTGCCACACACGCCCGAGGTGCAGGAGAACGGCACCTCCATGCCCGCCGCCGAGGCCGCGTCGAGGATGCTCGGCTGGTCCTTGCGGAACTCGATCTCGCGGCGCATGCCGTCACGGATGATCAGCACCTTGGCGTGCTCGGCATCGCCGGGTTTGGCCTCGTGCAGCACCGCACCCACCGGCTCACCGGCGGGTGTGGCCACGCCGAAGCGTTCGATGTGGATGCGCCCCTCGGGCACCCCGGCGGCGAGCAGCGCAGCCTCGGCCTCGTCGTTCATCTGGAACGGGCCGCAGATGTAGGCCTGGTCGATCGACTCCGCCGGCAGCACGCTGCCCAGGAACTCGGCGATCTTGTCGCGGTCGATCAGCCCCATGTTCAAGGCTGCATCCGTGGGGTCGTCGCTGAACACGTGGTGCAGCACCAGCCGCGTCATGTACTGGTTCTTCAGGTCTTCCAGCTCTTCCTTGAACATGGTCGAGCGCAGCATGCGGTTGCCGTAGATCAGCGTGAAGCGGCTGAAGGGTTCGCGGCCCAGCACGGTCTTCATGATCGACAGGATCGGCGTGATGCCGCTGCCGCCGGCAATGCCCACATGGTGGCGCCGCGCGCCGGGCTCGATCGGCACGAAGAAGCGCCCCTGCGGCGCCATCACGCTGATCACGTCGCCGGGCTTCAGCTTCTCGTTGATCCAGTTCGAGAACACGCCGCCCTTGACCTTGCGCACGCCGACGCGCAGTTCGCCATCGTCCACGCCGGCGCAGATGCTGTAGCTGCGGCGCAGGTCCTGTCCGTCGATGGTGGTGCGCAGCGTCAGGTACTGGCCCTGCGTGAAGCCGAAGACCGTGCGCAGCTCGAATGGCACGTCGAAGCTGACGATGATCGCCTCGGCCGTGTCGGGCTCGATGCGGCGCACGCGCAGGTCGTGGAACAGCGGCGTGGTCATTGGATTTCCCTCTGCGCTGCGCGCTCCGGGGTGAGCGCTTGGGAGCGGCCCGGCGCGCTCATGATCTGAATGTCCCTCTGCGCTGCGCGCTCCGGGGTGAGCGCTTGGGAGCGGCCCGGCGCGCTCATATCGGCTTGAAATGTTCGAAGGGCTCTCGGCAGGCGATGCAGCGGTACAGGGCCTTGCAGGCGGTGGAGCCGAAGGCCGACAAGCGCTCGGTATGCGGGCTGTCGCAGCGCGGGCAATGCACCAGCTGTGTTCGGCGGCCGAGGATGCGGATCGGCCTTGCGCCACCTTCGGCCACCGGCCCCGGGGGGGCGATGCCGTAGTCGCGCAGCTTGCGCTTGCCGTCCTCGCTCATCCAGTCGGTGCTCCAGGCCGGCGCACGACGCATCGTCACACGCGCCGGCCCCAGGCCGGCATCGTGCAACGCGTCGAGCACGCTGCGCTCGATGACCTCGGTGGCCGGGCAGCCCGAGTAGGTGGGCGTGAGCACGACTTCGATGCCTTCACCGTGGTCGAGCACGTCGCGCACGATGCCCAGGTCACGCACCGACAGCACCGGCACCTCGGGGTCGGGCACGGCATCCAGCGCGGCCCAGGCACGCTCGACGCGCGTCGCTTCGGCGGTGGCGTTCACCACGCGCCCCCGGGATAGGTACGCTGCAGGTATTGCATCTCGGTCAGGATGTAGCCCATGTGCTCGCTGTGCACGCCGCGTTTGCCACTGCTGCGGAAGCTGCCTTGTTGCGGCATGGGCAGGTGCACCTCGCCGAGAATCTCGGCCATCTCGGCCAGCCAGGGCTCACGCAGGTCCACTCCTGCCGGGCCCAAGCCGGCCGCTTCAGCCGCGTCGTCCACCGCATCGGCGTCGAACAGTTCCGCGGCATAGGGCCACAGCTGTGCCAGCGCGGCTTCGATGCGGCGACGCGATTCCTCGGTGCCATCACCCAGGCGAAGGACCCAGTCGGCGGCATGCTGCTGGTGGTAACGCGCCTCCTTCAGCGCCTTGCCGGCGATGCCCGCGAGATCAGCGTCGCTGCTTTCACGCAGGCGTTCCCACAGCAGCTTGAGCCAGGTGGACAACATCGCGTTGCGCAGCACGGTGAAGGCAAAGTCACCGCGCGGCAGCTCGGCCAACGTCGGGTTGCGGTAGTCGCGCTCGTCGCGCAGGAAGGCGAGCTGATCTTCGTCGAGCACCGGGTTGCAGCGTTGGCCGGCCAGCGTGAGCACACCGCGGGCCTGTCCGATCAGGTCCAGCGCCATGTTGGTCAGCGCGATGTCCTCTTCGAGCACCGGCGCGTGGCCGCACCACTCACCGAGCCGCTGGCCGAGGATCAGGCAGGTGTCGCCGATGCGCAGCAGGTACTGCAGCGCCGGGTCGGCGGGAACTTGGATCGAGGCTTGCATCGTCGCGCTCACATGTGGTCCACCGCGTCGGGCAGCTTGTAGAAGGTGGGGTGGCGGTAGACCTTGTCTTCGGCCGGGTCGAAGTACATGTCCTTGTCGCCGGGATCGCTGGCGATGATCTGGTCCGAGCGCACCACCCAAACGCTGCTGCCTTCGTTGCGCCGCGTATAGACATCACGCGCCATCTGCACCGCCATCTTCGGGTCGGTGGCGTGCAGGCTGCCGCAGTGCTTGTGATCCAGGCCGGCCTTGGTTCTGACGAAGACCTCCCACAGCGGCCATTCGGTGTTGCTCATGCTGCCTCCTTCATGGCTTGCTTGCTGGCGTGGGCCAGCGCGGCCTCGCGCACCCATGCGCCGTCATCCCAGGCTTTCACGCGCTTTTCCAGGCGCTCGCGGTTGCACGGGCCTTGGCCGCCGACGACTTGCCAAAACTCGTCCCAGTCGATGACGCCGAAGTCCCAGTGTTCGCGCTCGGCGTTCCACTTCAGGTCCGGATCGGGCAGCGTCACGCCCAGGACCTCGGCCTGCTGCACGCAGGCATCGACGAACTTCTGCCGCAGCGTGTCGTTGGACACGCGCTTGATGCCCCAGCGCATGCCCTGCGCACTGTTCGGGCTCTGGTCATCGGGCGGGCCAAACATCATCAGGCAGGGCCACCACCAGCGGTCCACTGCGTCCTGCACCATCGCGCGCTGCGCGTCGCTGCCGTCCTTCATCATCACCAGCAGGCTGTCGTAGCCCTGGCGCTGGTGGAAGCTCTCCTCACGGCAGATGCGGATCATCGCGCGTGCATAGGGCGCGTAAGAGCAGCGGCAGATCGGCACCTGGTTCATGATCGCGGCGCCGTCCACCAGCCAGCCAATGGTGCCGATGTCGGCCCAGCTCAGCGTCGGGTAGTTGAAGATGCTGCTGTACTTGGCCTTGCCGCTGTGCAGCGCGTCGATCATCTGGTCGCGGCTGGTGCCCAGCGTCTCGCCCGCGGCGTACAGGTACAGGCCGTGGCCGCCTTCGTCCTGCACCTTGGCCAGAAGAATCGCCTTGCGCTTCAGCGTCGGCGCGCGGCCTATCCAGTTGCCCTCGGGCAGCATGCCGACGATTTCCGAATGCGCGTGCTGACTGATCTGGCGCAGCAGCGTCTTGCGGTAGTTGTCGGGCATCCAGTCCTTGGCCTCGATGAAGTCGCCGGCGTCGATGCGCGCGTCGAAGCGCTGCTGCAGCTGTGCCTCCTCGAGCGTGGTCACGGCCTTGGCGTTTTCGGCTGCCTCCGTGTCCATGGCTTGTGTGTACATCGTTCGTTCCTTTACTTGGGTCGCTTGTCGATCACGCGCCTTGCCTTGCCGACGAGCGTGCGTTCGATCGACTCCGGCGCACCGACGCTCACCGTGGTGCTGATGCCGATCAGCGTCTTGATGCGGTTTTGCAGCATGCCGGCCACCGCGGCGCGGTCGGCAGCCTCGTGGTCGGGCGCCAGTTCGCACAGCACCTGCATCTCGTCGAGCGTGCCCTGGCGTGTGATGACCAGCTGGTACTGCCCCGACAGCTGGCCGTGCTTCAGCACCAGCTCCTCCACCTGCGTGGGGAAGACGTTGACGCCGCGGATGATCAGCATGTCGTCGCTGCGTCCGACGATCTTGCCCATGCGGCGCATGCTTCGGGCGGTTGGCGGCAGCAGCCGGGTCAGGTCGCGCGTGCGGTAGCGGATCACCGGCAAGGCCTCTTTCGTCAGCGTGGTGAAAACCAGTTCGCCTTCCTCGCCGTCGGGTACCGGCGCGCCGGTTTCGGGGTTAATGATCTCGGGAAAGAAGTGGTCCTCCCAGATCACCGGGCCGTCCTTGGTCTCGATGCATTCGTTGGCCACGCCCGGGCCCATGACCTCGCTCAGGCCGTAGATATCCACCGCATCGATGCCGGCACGCACCTCGATGTCGTGGCGCATCGCCTCGGTCCACGGCTCGGCGCCGAAGATGCCGACCTTCAGCGAGCTGGCGCGCGGGTCCAGCCCCTGGCGCACCATCTCCTCGATGATCACCTGCATGTAGCTCGGCGTGACCATGATGATGTCGGGGCGGAAGTCGGTGATGAGCTGCACCTGCTTTTCGGTCTGCCCGCCGCCCATCGGCACCACCGTGCAGCCCAGCCGCTCGGCGCCGTAGTGCGCGCCCAGCCCACCGGTGAACAGGCCATAACCATAGGCCACGTGCAGGATGTCGCCGGCGCGCCCGCCGCTGGCGCGGATGCTGCGTGCCACCAGGTCGGCCCAGGTGTCGATGTCCTTCTGGGTATAGCCCACCACGGTCGGCTTGCCGGTGGTGCCCGAGCTGGCATGCACACGCACCACCTGCTCGCGCGGCACCGCGAACATGCCGAAGGGATAGTTGTCGCGCAGATCACCTTTGGTGGTGAACGGGAACTTCGCCAGGTCGGCCAGCGACTTGCAGTCCGAGGGGTGCACACCCGCCGCGTCGAATGCATGGCGGTAATGCGACACATGGTCGTAGGCCTGTTGCAGCGTGTGCTTCAGCCGCTGCAATTGCAGCGAATGCAGCTCGTCGCGGCTGGCGGTTTCGATCGGCTCCAGATCGCCGGGTTGGGGGTGCTTGACGGGCATCGGTGTCTCCTCAACTCAGCTCGCCACCGCCGGCTTGCCCTTGATGGTGTGCGAGCGGCCACGGAACAACGCAACGCGCGTGCCATTCTGGTTGGTGACCACGGTGTCGTAGACGCCGCTGCGGCCGGACTTGGACGTCTCGGTGCAGGTGGCGGTGAGCACGTCGCCAAGCCGCCCTGGCGCCAGCAATTCGATGGCAAAGGCCGACGCCACGGTGAATTCGTTGTAGGAGTTGCAGGCATAGGCAAAGGCCGAGTCGGCCAATGTGGCGATCAGCCCGCCATGGCAGATGTCGTGGCCGTTGAGCATCTCGTCCTTGACCGTCATCGTCAGCACCGCATGCCCGGGCGTGACCGCGGCCACTTCCATGCCGAGCCACTTCGATGCACGGTCGTCAACGAACATGCGTTCGCGCACGAGATCCGCAGTGTGCTGCGGCGTCGGCTCATTCATCGCGCATGCTCCATGTACAAGCCCTTTGTGTCGACCATTTGTCAAACCGAACCCGTCGAAACATCAAACCTCCGCAATCGGAACCCGAGTCTGCCCGGCTCGGCAAACCGATTTATACGACCAACCGGTCGGTCGATAATACTGGCTGGGCCGGATCGACACAAGGCATGAGGGCCGGTGTAAACGCGAAATTCCAACGCGCGGTGGGTCATGCCCATGGGCGACGACGAAATCGGCGCTTGAAATGGCATCCGATGCGCCCATGTCTCGCCAGTGAACGCCGCCGATCTCCAGGCCGCACTGCCGCTGCTGGCCCTTGCCACGCTGGTGGTGCCCGGCGTCGTGGCATTGCTGGCGCAGCCCTGGTGGCGCGAGCGCCGCCGCTTTCGGCTGCGCGCTCGACCCTTTCCGCCGGGCTGGGCGCGCATCGTGCGACAGCGCGTGCCCATCACGCAGCGCCTGCCGGCCGAGTTGCGCCGCCGCCTGGAAGGCCAGATCCAGGTCTTCGTCGCCGACAAGCCCTTCATCGGCTGCCAAGGTCAGGCCATCGATGATGAAGTTCGCGTCACCATCGCCGCGCTGGCCTGCCTGCTGCTGCTCGGCAACACCCAGGCCGAGTGCTACCCGCGCCTGCGCCAGGTGCTGGTCTACCCCGAGGCTTTTGTCGTGCACCGCACGCAGATGCTGCAGGGCGGCGTGGTCGATATGCAGCCGCAGGCGCTGGCCGGCGAATCCTGGAGCCAGGGCCAGGTGATCCTGGCCTGGTCGCAGGTGCTCGAAGGTGCCGCCGACAGCAGCGACGGCCGCAACGTGGTGCTGCATGAATTCGCGCACCAGATCGACCAGGACAGTGGTGCTGCCGACGGCAATCCCTGGCAGCGCGATGCCGCGTCGCGCCGGCGCTGGGCGAAGGTGATGGACGCGGCGCTGGCGCGCTTGCGCGAAACGCCGTCGATGCTGCTCGACGCCTATGGCGCCAGCGACCCGGCCGAGTATTTCGCGGTGGCCACCGAGGTGTTCTTCGAACGGCCACAGGCGCTGGCCGACGAGGCACCGGAGGTCTACGCCGAACTGGCGCGCCTGTATCGGCTGCAGCCGACCGCGTGGTGAGGTTCAGCCGCCGCGCGGCGGCACTTCAGCCACCTGAGCCTGCTGCTGCAACCGACGGATCTGGTCCATCAGGTCCAGCGCCAGCGCGGCGCCGGGCAGGTTGACTTCCAGGTCGTGCATCAACCGCAGCGCCAGGCGGGTGCGTTGCAGGCTGGCGCCAACGAAGACCCAGCCCTGCGGCGCCTCACCGCGCGGTTCGAGCACGCCGTGCGCCACCAGCTGGCGAATCAGCGTGCCCTCGGTGCCGCAGGCCTGGCACAACTCGCTCAAGCTCATCTCGAGCTCTTCTTCCACCACCTGGCATTGCAGGACGGACAGCGTGGACTTGTTCATTTCACCTCCATCGCGGCGCGTGGCTTGAAGTCGGCCTGATAGGCCTGTGCCAGCGCGCGCCAGGCCTGCTGCTGCGCCGCACCGGCCTCGCGTGGCATCGCCACGCGCAGCACCACGTAAAGGTCGCCGGGCGTCTTGCCCGGGATGCCCTTGCCCTTCAGGCGCAGCTTGCGCGCGTCGGCAGAACCCGCGGGAATGCTCAGCGTCACGCTGCCGTCGGGCATCGGCACATCGATGCTGGCACCGAGCGCGGCCTCCCACGGCGCCACCGGCAGGTCGAGATAGACATCGCGGCCATCGACACGGAACAGCGGGTGCGGATGGAAGCCGATCTCCAGATACAGGTCGCCGGCCGCGCCGCCGTCGAGGCCGGGGGCGCCCTGGCCGGCCAGCCGCAGGTGCTGGCCTTCGCGCACGCCCTTCGGAATGGCGACGTCGAGCGTGCGCTCGGCCATCGACAGCTGGCCCCGCGCGTCGAGCACGGGCGCGTGCATCCGGATGCTGCGCTGCGCGCCGCGGTAGGCGTCGAGCAGGTCGATCAAGACCTTGGCGTGATGGTCCTGCGCGCGCGGCATGCCCTGCGTGCGGGCACGCCCGGCGGCTGCGCGGCGCCCGAACAAGGCTTCGAAGAAGTCGCTGTATTCGGCGCCGAAACCGTCCATGTCGGGTGCGCCGCCGCGGAACTCGTAGCCGGCGTTCCAGTCGGGTGGCGGCTGGCCGGTGCCGCCCTGCCAGCGTTTGCCGACATCGTCGTACGCGGCGCGCTTCTCGGGGTCCTTCAGCACCTCGTAGGCCTCGCCCAGCGCCTTGAACCTGCCTTCGGCATCGGCGTCCTTGTTCAGGTCGGGGTGGAACTTGCGCGCCAACCTGCGGTAGGCATGCTTGATGTCGTCGGCGCCGGCATCGCGCGCCACACCCAGGGTTTGGTAGTAGTCCTTGAATTCCATCGTCAGCCGACAACAAGCCACAGACAGCGTGAATCTTAGACCCGCGGCAGCACACGCGGCCGCGCGAACGCCGCCAGAATGCATTCCCGATGCCGAACCCTCACCTCGATGTCGTGCTGCTCACCGCGAACCTCGTCGCGCCAGAGGACGCACGCAACCTGGCGCGGCGCGATTCGGCATTGCGCCTGCAGGACGGCCTGGAGGCCTACGACTTCAATCTGGGGCAACTGGCAAACGGCGCCTTCGAGGCGCTGGTGCTGTGCGACAACTCCGGCCACGACCCGTCGGCCTTTGCGGCGCGAGCCGACGCGGCCGACATGGCCGATCGGATCGAGCTGATCGCGCACTATGGACGCGACTATCCGGCGCGGCACGGCCGCTACAAGATTCGCAAACTGGCGCGGCTGAGAGAACGCCAGCCGCTGCATGCCGACCTTTACTGCCACTGCCGCAACCACCCAAGCTCCTGGCTCGACATGTGCCTGTTGCGCTGGAACCAGCGTGCTTACCACGGGCTGATCCGCGGCGCGTGCCAGTGGCTGTGCCAGGACGCCTCGCCCACCAGTGCCGAGCAGCGTTTTCGCGTGCCGATCGGCAGCCATCGTTCGCGCATGCGCGTGATGCGCCGCTTCGCCCACGTGCCGCGTGTCGATGGCGTGCGCGGACTAGACAACCGCGCCGACGGCGGCCTGTGGCGCCAGCATGTCGCCCACGGTATGGCACACCGGCCGGCGCCGTGGGTCTGGATCTGATGCCCGTCGCCTGGCCACTGCCCGAGGGCATTCGCTCGCGCTTGATGCCTGGCGTCAACGGCCTGGACATGCATCTGCTCGAAGCCGGGGTTGTGGGCAACCCCGTGCTCATGCTGCTGCATGGCTTTCCCGAGCTGTCCTACAGCTGGCGCAAGCTGATGCCGCTGCTGGCCGCCGCCGGCTTCCACGTGCTCGCGCCCGACCAGCGCGGCTACGGCCGCAGCACCGGCTGGGACGCGCGCTACGACGCCGAGCTGCTTCACTTCGGCATGATGAACCTCGTGCGCGATGTGGTCGCACTGCTGGATGCGCTCGGCCTGGATCGCATCGCCGGCGTGGTCGGCCACGACTTCGGTGCGCCGGTGGCCGCGTGGTGTGCGTTGCAGCGCCCGGATCGCTTCGCCGCGCTGGCGCTGATGAGCGCGCCTTTTGGCGGGCCACCGACCGGTGTTCCGTCTCCCGACATTCATGCCGCGCTGGCGGCGCTGCCGCGACCGCGCAAGCACTACCAGCTGCATTACGGCACGCCCGGCGCCAATGCCGAAATGCTGCACTGCCCGCAGGGCCTGCACGCCTTCCTGCGCGCCTACTACCACATGAAGAGCGCCGACTGGCCGCACAACCGACCCTTCGCGCTGCGAGGCTGGCAAGCCGAAGAGCTGGCAAAGATGCCCGAGTACTATGTGATGGAGTTGGACAAGGGCATGGCCCAAACCGTGGCACCACACATGCCCTCGCCGGTGCAGATCGAGAACCACCGCTGGCTGAGCGACGACGAACTGGCGGTGTATGCCGCCGAATTCAACCGCACCGGGTTCCAGGGCGGCTTGCAGTGGTACCGCTGCAGCAATCACCCGGCCTGCGTGGCCGAATTGCAGGCCTTTGCCGGCCGCAGCATCGACGTGCCGACCTGCTTCATCGCCGGCGCGGCGGATTGGGGCATGTTCCAGAAACCCGGCGAGCTGCAGCGTTTGCAGCACCAAGCCTGCACCCAATGGCGCGGAACCTTCGTCGTGCCCGGCGCCGGGCATTGGGTGCAGCAGGAACAGCCCGAAATCACGGCGCGGCTGCTGCTGGAATTCCTGCGCGCAGCGGCTTCCTACAATGAAAACGTCGACCAAAAGGAGGACCGAACATGATCGTCGAGCGCATATGGACCGGCAACGCCTACCGCAACTTCAACTACCTTGTCGCCTGTCCCGACAGCGGCGAGGCGCTGGCCATCGACCCGCTCGACCACGAAAAGTGCCTGAACACGGCGCGCGTGCGCGGCTGGCAGATCACGCAGATCCTGAACACCCACGAGCACCACGACCACACCGGCGGCAACGACGCGGTGGTGGCGGCCACCGGCGCCAAGCTGCTGGCACACCACAACGCCGCCGGCAAGATCCGCGGCGTGGATCGCGGCCTGAAGGCCGGCGACGTGATCAAGGTAGGCAAGCGCGTCGAACTGGAGTGCCTGGACACGCCGGGGCACACCATGTGCCACATTTGCCTGCGCTCGCACACCGACACCCCGGCGCTGTTTTCCGGCGACACGCTGTTCAATGCCGGCGCCGGCAACTGCCACAACGGCGGCGACCCGGCCGCCCTGTATGCCACCTTCGTCGAGCAGTTGGCGAAGCTGCCCGGGAACACGCAGGTCTACCCTGGCCACGACTACATCGAAAACAACCTGAAGTTCACGCTCGACCGTGAGCCCGACAACGCCGACGCATCGGCATGGCTGCCGAAGGTCAGCAGCCACGACCCGGCGACATCGGTGGTCACCACGCTGGCCGAAGAAAAGCGCTTCAACACCTTCTTCCGCCTGGGCAGCGCGAGCCTGATTGCCAGGCTGCGCCAGAGCTTTCCCGATCTGCCCGAGCAACCCGATGCGAAGACCGTCTTCGTCAAGCTGCGTGAATTGCGCAACAAGTGGTAGGTCGGTAGGTCGCGGCCCGCGCCATGCAGCGTGACGCGCAGCTCAGGCAACGCATCCTCGACCACCTGCACGGCTTCAAGGTGCAAGCCGGCGATGGCGCCGCCGGGCATGCTGCGGCGGTAGCCGTGGCCATCACGGACGAGGGCCATGGCGCCGGCCTGACCGGCCTGGACGCCCGCGATGCGTGGAGCACGCGAGCCGCGCTGGTTCTGACGCGCCGCTCGGACCGCCTGCGCAGTCACGCCGGCCAGTGGGCTTTGCCGGGCGGACGCATCGACGCGGGTGAAACGCCGGAGCAGGCCGCGTTGCGCGAGATCGACGAAGAGGTGGGCCTGCGGCTCGGCATGGACAGCGTGCTCGGCCGGCTCGACGATTTCGTCACCCGCTCGGGCTATGTCATCACACCGGTGTTGGTGTGGGCCGGCGCGGCGCGCGAAATGGTGCCCAACCCGCAGGAGGTGCAGAGCATCCACCGCATCCCGGTCGAGGAGTTCCTGCGCGCCGACGCGCCGATGCTCGAGCAGCGCGACGACAGTGACCACCCTGTCCTGCGCATGCCGGTCGGCAATAGCTGGATCGCCGCGCCAACCGCCGCCGTGCTCTACCAGTTCCGCGAGCTTTGCATCCTGGGCCGACCGACGCGCGTGGCGCATTTCGAGCAGCCGCACTTTGCCTGGAAGTGAGGCGTGCACTGTGCACGGCAGGATTACCGCTGGTAACACTTGCCGCGACTTGCGGTACACGCACACACCGGCCACCGCGTTAAAAAGGGGTTCTCAACTTTCGACGAGCCCGATGAAGAAGATCCTCCTGTCGCTCGCTCTGGGCGCGACGGCTTGGCCCGCGCTGGCCACCGACGTCGGTGTCTCGGTGGCCATCAGCCAACCCGGCATATACGGCCGCATCGATATCGGCCGCGTCGCCATGGCGCCGGTGCTGGTCTATCCGCAGCCGGTGGTGGTGGTGCCCGGCCCGGTGGCCGTGGTGCAACGCCCGATCTACATGCACGTACCGCCCGGCCACGCGAAGAACTGGCGAAAGCACTGCGGCGCCTACAACGCCTGTGGCCAGCCGGTGTATTTCGTCAAGGACAGCTGGTACGAGCAGAACTACGCCGGCAAGCACGGCAACAAGAACAAGAAGAAGAAGCCCAAGCACGACTGAAGCCGCCCGCGCGGCAACTTCAGCTTCGCCGCCGCACCCCCGGCGGCGCCTGAGCGGCCGCCTTCCACCCCGGGCCCTCGAACCAGGCATCGCCGAGCAGGGCTGCGCGCAGCATCGGCAGCGCATCCAGCCCCCAGAACAGCTTTCCGTCGACTTCCATCGTCGGCACACCGAACACGCCGTGTTCGACGGCCACCTCGGTGTGCGCGCGCAACTCGGCCTTCACCGCATCGCTGGCCGGATCACGCTGCGGCGCCACCGCGTCGGCGAGCGCGCGCAGACGCTGCGGCTCGTTGACATCGGCGCCACCGTGCCAGACATGGTGCATCAGCAATTCGACGACGCGCCGGTTGGGCAATCCGCCCGCCGGCGCACTGGCCAGCGCCAGGCGCAACACGGCGAGCGGGTTGAAGGGGTGCTGCGCGGGCGTGGCCAAGGGGATGCCCAGGCTGTGCGCCACCCAGGCCACCTGGCGGAAGGTCCAGGCACGCTTCGGTTCGATCTCGGCCGGTCCCTTTTGCCCCCAGTAGCCAAGCAGCCCGGCAAAGAGCACGGGGCGGTACGCCACCTGGTAGGAGCAACCTTCCAGCGCCTGCGGCAGTTGCTCGAAAGCCAGGTAGGCATAGGGTGAGATCGGATCGAAGGAGAAAGTGAGTGTCTTCATGGGCGGGTCGGCTCCGTGGCAGGGTTCGTGATCGCCGTGCGGCGCTGTTCGATGCGTTGCCAGACGCGGCGCTTGTCCGGCTCGCTCATCGAGGCCCAGCCGGCGATCTCGGCCAGCGTGCGTGCGCAGCCCTCGCAGAGTCCGCTTGCGGCATGCATGCGGCACACGTTGACGCAGGGGCTGGGCACGGCAGCCGGTGCAGTCATGTGGCCACCACGTCGGCCAGCGGCGCGCCGGTCAAGCGCAACAACTGCGCAGGGGTCAGCTGGAACACACCATTCGGGTGCCCGGCGGCCGCCCAGATGAACTCGAAACGTTGCAGTTCGCGGTCGATCAGCATCACCGGCGCTTCGGCCAGGCCCACCGGCGACACACCACCGATGGCGAAGCCGGTGCGCTGCTTGACGAACAGCGCGTCGGCGCGGCCGACCTCGCCGACCTGCGCAGCGAGCTTGCGCTCGTCGACCCGGCGGTCGCCCGAGGCCACCACCAGCACCGCGCGATCGTCGGCCAGGCGGCGGAAGACCACGCTCTTGGCGATCTGCCCCAGCGACACACCCAGCGCATCGGCCGCCTCCTGTGCGGTGCGCGCCGCCACCTCCAGCCACAACGGCACCTGCGCGTGGCGCAGTTCAGCCAACGCCTCGGCCACCCGCTGGAAACCCTCGGGGCGATTCGAAACGGCGGCGAGCTGCAAAATCTGTTGCATCCTGTTCCTCATTTTGACCGATCGACCCACTGGACCATGGGTTGTGCGAGGTGGCGCGCGCCACAATCCTTTGTAACAAGAAGAAGGTTCTGAACTCAAGATCATTGCCATGGATCACCATCACCGACTGCAGATCGCCAACCGCATCCACCTGGCACTGATGCGTGAACTGGGCCAGGGCATCGACCTGAAACAGATGCTGCGCAGCGCGCTGTATGCGCGCGACGTGCTGCTGGTGTGCCAGGCCTACCCCGGCAGCGATCTGCAGGCACTGGGCCGGCAATTCGGCCGGGCCACGGACGAAGCCGAGCGGCAGGCCGCGCGGCCGTCCAGCCGCGCTCGCGACAGTTCCGGCTTCGGCGTGTCAAAGCCAGTGGCATCCGAAGGTTTCTCGGACTTTGGTTCTTTCATCGATTCCGGGCACGACCTGCGGCAGGCGCAGCGACGCTGGCTGGCACCGTCGACCTGGTTTGCCCGCTGAGGCACTCAGCCGGGCGCTGGCCCGGCACCACGCCAACGGCGAAACCACTGGCGCAAGAATTTCGCCAGCGTGACGATCAGGGCCAGCATCAGGCACAGCGCCAGCGACAAGGCGCCGAAGAACCACAACGGGTGTTCCCAGGCGAGCCAGAGCATGCCCGGCACCGCGGCGTCGCCCAGCAAGGACATGCCGATGTTCGAGAAGGGTTCGGGCGAGGTGTTGACGGCGGCCCGCGTGGTGGCCTTGGCGACATGGCTGGTGGCGGCCAAGGTGCCGCCCATCAGCGCCGCGATCAGCGTCCAACTGCCCTGATCGCCACCGAACACGCCGGCCGCCAGCAGCGCACCGGCGGGGATGCGGATGACGGTGTGCACCATGTCCCACAGCGAATCCAGCCCCGGGACCTTGTCGGCGAAGAACTCGATCGCCAGCATCAGTCCGCTGGCGATCAGCAGCACCGGCTGCTGCAGCAGTTGCAGGCCCTCGGGCAGCGGCACCCAGCCCAGGTGCCCGGCCAGTCCGGTGAAGAACACCACCGCATACAGGCGCAAGCCGCTGGCCCAGCCGAGCGCGGCGGCCAACGCGAAGAGCTGGGTGGTGTCCAGGTCCACCTTCAGTTCCCGCGCGCGTAGATCAGTTGTTCGTGCCAGCCCAGCGCGCGCATGTCCTCGACGCGCAGGTGCGCCTCGCTGGGCATCATGAACTCATCGAGTTGCGGCGGCTTCACCGGGGAGCCGCTGAGCATGGCGTGCGCCTGCCCGCGATGATGGGTCTGGTGGTTGAACAGGTGCGCCAGCACATGGCCGACCTGGTCGCGCTGCACATGCCCGGCACGCGGCATCGACACCATGGCGTCGACGCCGGCCGCGTCCAGCGCCGCACAGAATGCCACCAGGCGCAGGTCGCTGTCACCCTGGCGGCGCACCCACTCGGCAGCGTTGGCGCTGGGCCGGAAGTCGCGGTAGGCCTGGATCAAGCCCTGCTCGCCTTGCAATGCGCCGAGGTAGTAGCCGTCGACCGCCAGGACGTGGTTCAGCGTCTGCGCCAGGCTCGGGAAGAAGCCCGTGCGCGGCGCCGGCCATTCGCCCGAATCCAGCAGCAGCAGCGCCGCACCGAGACGGCGGTTGGCCAGCGCATTGGCATGTGTCTGAATGCGCAGGTACTGCAGCAAGTCCATGTCGGCCCCCTTCCTGTACAAGAACGCGCCGCGGCGCACAAACCGGCGTGAAGGCTGTCACACTGGCTTGCGGTGCCGGCCCGCCTGCGCGATGGAACAATGCCAGGCAGGCTTGCCGTGTCGGCGCAACGGTATGGAGAAGTGTATGCAGCAGCGATGGATCGTCCTGTCCCTGGCCCTCTGGGTTTTCGCCGTCGCGGCACCCGCGCAGACCGTCTACGAAAGCCAGGGCAAGTCCGGCCCGGTTTTTTCCGACAAGCCGTCGCCCGGCGCAACCAGCGTCGATCTGCCACCGCCCAACGTCATCAGCGCACCGCCGATCGCTGCCCCAGCGCCGGCACCCCCTGCCGCACCAAGGCCACACTACAGCAAACTGGTCATCAGCCTGCCCGAGCCCGAGGGCACGGTGCATTCCAACACCGGCGCCTTCGATGTGCGCGCGCGCCTGAACCCGCCGCTGCGTCCGAGCGACCGCATCGGCGTCAGCATCGACGGCAACGTCGTGCCCACGCTGTTCCGCAGCACCACCCTGCGCATCAGCGAAGCCGATTGGCAAAGCGCCGCCGCCGGCGAGGGCAACGGCGAACACATGCTGCAACTGGCGGTGCTCGACGCCAAGGGTGTGCCGTTGATCGAATCCGAGCCGTTGCGCTTCTTCATCAAGCGTGCGGCGGTGGGGGGAGGCCGGCGGCGCTGACTACTTGGGCCCGAAAGCCATGCTGATGCCGGTAATGAACAGCAGTTCGTTGTTGTCGATGCCGGGTTGCGGGTTGCTCTGGTAGTTGTCGGTCAGCGTCACCGTCAGGCTGAAGGTATCGGTGATCTTGGTGATCAGCCCGGCGCTGAACTGCAGCCGGTACTCGCCCGAATCGCTCAGGTTCGGAAACACCGCCAGCCGTTGGTTGACCGATGTACCCGCGGACAAGGTGTGCGACGACTCCTCGGCCAGCAGCAGTTCGGCCACACCGACCGTCTCGGCCACGTACTTGGTGTGGTTGTAGGTCAGGCCGCCGGACACATCGAAACGGTCGACAGGCGTGTTGATGACGCGGTAGCCCAGGCCGCCGGCGAGCACGCTGCGCAGGTCGATGTCCTGCAGCCGGTCATAGTTGAAATCGATCGAGCCGAAACCAAACACCCTCGGGCTCAGGTCGTAGGCATAGCGGCCGCCCAGGCGGCCGAGGTTGGCGTTGGTGGTCTTCACGCCGGCGGCATCTTCGGCGCTGCCATACAGCAGCGCCGCGGCGAAGTTCCATTGATCCTGCGCGGTGGCGCGCACGGCATCGCCGGTGAGGTTGATGTTCAGGCTGTCGGTGGTGGCCTGCGTGATGTTCAGGCCGGCGCCCAGCGAACCGCGCCATTGCCCGTCGGGCTTCGGCGGCTCGGCGCCCAGTGCGGCCGCCGAGCTCAGGCATGCGGCGGCGGTCAGGCAAAGCGATCTCTTCAACACGATGGGTTCCTCCTTTGTTAGGGTCGATGCGTCGGGGCATAGATCGGCCAGGGCATCTGCCCTGGCCATGCAACACCATAGCGGCTGCTCCCAGATCAGGGGCAGCGTGCGCCGCAATCCTGGGCGCGTGAGCGGATTTCGGCCAGCCGGCCGGCGCGGCGCCGCTGCCTACTTCTCGGTGCCAACGGCGCGATAGGCCAGCGCCCCGAGAACGCCGCCGACGATCGGCGCCACCCAGAACAACCACAGTTGCTGGATGGCCCAGCCGCCGACGTACAAGGCGACGCCGGTGCTGCGCGCCGGGTTGACCGAGGTGTTGGTCACCGGGATGCTGATCAGGTGGATCAGCGTCAGGCACAGGCCGATGGCGATGGGTGCCAGGCCGGCGGGCGCACGCTTGTCGGTCGCACCGAGGATGATGAACAGGAAGAAGGCGGTCATCACCACCTCGCACACCAGCGCGGCAAGCAGGCTGTAGCCGCCCGGCGAATGTTCACCGTAGCCGTTGGAGGCGAAACCCTTGGCCACGTCGAAGCCGGCCGCGCCGCTGGCGATGACATACAGCACGCCGCCGGCAACGATGCCGCCGAGCACCTGCGCCACGATGTACGGCAACAGTTGGCCGCCTTCGAAACGGCCGCCGGCCCACAGACCGATCGACACCGCCGGGTTCAGGTGGCAGCCGGAGATGTGGCCGATGGCGAAGGCCATGGTCAGTACCGTCAGGCCGAAGGCCAGCGACACGCCGAGCAGGCCGATACCGACCTCGGGAAAGGCTGCGGCCAGCACCGCGCTGCCGCACCCACCCAGCACCAACCAGAAGGTGCCCAGAAACTCCGCTGCGTACTTGTTCATTCGGCCGTCCAAGGTTTGCGCTGCGGGGTCGGTACGGGACCGGCCTGGATGCGCGGGTTGAGTCAACGCGCGGGATTCTAGGAGACAAGCAGGCTGCGGCAGCGCAGCCCGCGCCGGTCAGCCTTTGGTGGCCTTTTCGACCTTTGCGACCTTGTCGGCCACCGGCGCGCCGGCCGCCTTCCAGGCACCGAAACCACCGTCGATGTGGCCCAACTTCGGCAGGCCCATGTCCTGCAGCGTCTTGGTGGCCAGCGCCGAGCGCCATCCGGCGGCGCAGAACAGCACGAAGCGCTTGTCCTGCGCGAACACCGGCTTGTGGTACGGGCTGGTGTCGTCGACCCAGAACTCGAGCATGCCGCGCGGCGCGTGGAAGGCGCCGGGAATGACACCTTCACGCTCCAGTTCGCGCACATCGCGGATATCGATGAACTGCACGTCGTCGCGGCCGTGCAGGTCGCGCGCCTCCTCGATGCTGTAGGTGGTGATCGCGGCGGTGGCCTCGTCGACCATCGATTTCACGGT
>JAHECC010000254.1 GCA_024641965.1 Rubrivivax sp. | reverse complement strand
TCGGTGGCGGGGTTGATGACGTCGATGCTCTTCGGCGTGGCCGGGTCGACCCAGGCACCGTTGATGTAGAACTTCAGATAGTCGCGCATATTTAACCTTCCGCAAGAGTAGTGGGCCCGCAGGCCGGTGTAGGACCATTCTAGGCAGTGCGGGGTGTAGGCTGAATCTCTACCGAGCATTTTCGGCTGGGCGTGAAACCGTGCCCAGAGACAAAAGGGGGTTGATACTATGACCATGCATCGAAGCAAGCACCCGAACCCCACGGCCGTTGCCACATTGATCGGCGGCCTGCTGTTCAGCGCCGCATTGGCGGCCCAGTCCGTCACCACCGACATCGGTACGATCGACAGGGCCTCGGTCGAGAAGGGCTTTGCGAGCAAGACGCCCTATTCCCCCTACGCTGGGCGCAACTATCCGACGCAGCCCTTTTTCGGCGACACGCACCTGCATACCGCCTTCTCGATGGACGCTGGTGCGTTCGGCGCACGCCTCGGGCCCAAGGATGCCTACCGTTTCGCGCGCGGCGAGGAGATCACGGCCTCGACCGGGCAGCCGGTCAAGCTGTCGCGGCCGCTCGACTTCCTGGTGGTGGCCGATCACTCCGACAACATGGGCTTCTTTCCGGACCTGCTGGCCGGCAAGCCCGACCTGTTGGCCGACCCGCAGGGACAGCGCTGGTACGAGATGATTCAGGGTGGCAAGGGCGGCGAGGCCGCGATGGAGATCATCAGCGCCTTCTCGCAAGGAAGCTTCCCGAAGAAGCTGATCTATTCACCCGACAGCCGCGCCTATCGTTCGGCCTGGCAGGACACCATCAAGGCAGCCGAGCAGTACAACGAGCCGGGGCGCTTTACCGCCTTCATTGGCTTCGAGTGGACCTCCAACACCGGTGGCAACAACCTGCACCGCAACGTGATCTTCCGCGACAACGGCGACAAGGCCAGCCAGGTGGTTCCGTTCACCGTGCTGCCACCGAGTGGCAGCGACAACCCGCGCGACCTGTGGAAGTGGATGGCGGCCTACGAGGCCAAGACCGGTGGCAGCGTGCTCGCCATCGCGCACAACGGCAACCTGAGCAACGGGATCATGTTCCCGATGATCGAGCCGGGGCTGAACAAGCCGCTCGACCGCGAGTACGCGGCCACGCGCATCAAGTGGGAACGTCTTTACGAGGCGACGCAGATCAAGGGCGACGGCGAGGCCCACCCCTTCCTGTCGCCGAACGACGAGTTCGCCAACTATGAGACCTGGGACAAGGGCAACCTCGATCTGAGCGTGCCGAAAACAAAAGCCATGCTCGAGTTCGAGTACGCACGCTCGGCGCTGAAGAACGGCCTGAAGCTCGAGCAGACACTGGGCGTGAACCCCTACCAGTTCGGCATGATTGGCAGCACCGACAGCCATACGGGGCTGGCCACGGCCGAGGAGGACAACTTCTTCGGCAAGGCCACAATCTCGGAACCCAGCGCCAGCCGCGCTGCGCACCCCTTCGTGTCGAGCCGGAAAACCGGCCTGACGATCTTCGGCTGGGAGACCGTGGCCTCGGGCTACGCGGCGGTGTGGGCGCAGGAAAACACGCGCGAGTCGATCTGGGACGCGATGCAGCGCCGCGAGACCTATGCCACCACCGGCCCGCGCATGATCGTGCGCTTCTTCGGCGGCTGGGACTTCGAGGCCGCCGACGCCAACAACCGCCAGCCGGCGAAGATCGGCTACACCAAGGGCGTGCCGATGGGCGGTGAACTGGGCGCCGCGCCGCAGGGCAAGGCGCCGACCTTCCTGGTGGCCGCGCTGAAGGATCAGATCGGCGCCAACCTCGACCGCATCCAGATCGTCAAGGGCTGGCTCGATGCCCAGGGCGAAGTGCACGAGAAGGTCTACGACGTGGTCTGGTCGGGCGAGCGCAAGCCCGGAGCAGACGGCAAGGTCGGCCCGGTGGGCAGCACCGTCGATGTCGCCAACGCCAACTGGACGAACACGATCGGCGCCACCGAACTGATCAAGGCGTGGAAGGACCCCGACTTCGACGCCGCGCAGAAGGCCTTCTACTATGTGCGCGTGCTGGAGATCCCCACGCCGCGCTGGACCGCCTATGACAGCAAGTACTTCGGCGTGAAGATGGACCCGGCCGTGACGATGATGGGCCAGGAGCGCGCCTACACCTCGCCCATTTGGTACTCGGCGGCGAAATGACCCTGGCGCCACGCAGACCCTGGGCGGCCAATGCGTCTGCGTGACGTGCTCGAACTGCTGCTGCTCAGCCTGCTGTGGGGCGCGGCCTACCTGTTCACGCGATCGACGGTGCCGTCCTTCGGCCCGGCGCCGCTGGTCGCGCTGCGGCTGGGCATTGCCGCGCTGATGCTGCTGCCGTTGCTGTGGGCGCGTGGCGGCTGGCCGGCACTGCGCGCTCACCCGAAGCAGATGCTGATCATGGGCGTGCCGCTGACCGCCCTGCCCTTCATGCTGCTGAGCTGGGGCGCGCTGCACATCACGGCCGGCCTGGTCGCCGTGCTCAATGCCACCGCGCCGATGTTCGCGGCGTTGATCGCGCATTTCCTGTTGAAGGAACGCCTCGGTGGTTGGCGCGCCGCCGGACTGGTGGTCGGCTTTGCCGGCGTCGCCCTGCTGATGTGGGGCAACGTGTCCTTCAAATCGGGTGACGGCGTGCTCGCCATGCTGGCGGTGTTGGGCACCTCGATGCTGTGGAGCGTGGGCGCCACCTACACCAAGCGCCATTTCAGCGGCCTCGACCCGGTGGTCACCACCGTGGGCTGCCTGGCGCTGGCCAGCATCAGCCTGCTGCCGCTGGCCTGGGCCACCTGGCCGGCTACGCCGCCAAGCGCACGCGCCTGGGCCGAGATGGCCTTCCTCGGTTTCGCCAGCTCGGGCCTGGGCATGCTGATGTACTTCCGCCTGCTGCGCCGCATCGGGCCGGTGCGCGCAATGTCGGTGACCTTCCTCAGCCCGCTGGTGGCGATGGTCTCGGGCGCGCTGTACCTGGGCGAAAGCATCACGCTGCAGATGCTGTCTGGCTGCGCGGTGGTGCTGCTCGGCACCGCGCTGAGCCTGGGGCTGATCGGGCGACCGCCCAAGGCCGTCGTGGCCGCCGCGCCGTGAACGGCGCAAGTAGCAGAAGCTGCGGCCAGCGTCGGCATTTCTCAGCGTGGACCGCATTCGGTGCCGAGCGTCCGATCAAGCCAGCCGCACCAGCGCACGGAAACGCATATCAAAAAGCGATCGCGACCTCCTCGACGAGCGTCGGCGTTCTGGCAGCGACCGGTCGGTCACCTTCCGGTGTCGGCCGACAGCCCACGACCCGCTGCAGTCCTGCAGTTCGCGCGATTCGTCGACCTATTGCTGCCATTCAGCGCCTATAGCAAGACGCTGGCGTAGCGGAACGTGGACGCTGCACCAAGAGCATGGCGCGTATCGTCAGCCGTAGCCGGACGGTGTCAAGTCTCGAGTCAAGGCTGACCGGCGGCGATACGCTGGTCGCGCAGGCCACCTTCAACTATGCGATCTTTAGTCTGCCGGGGCGTTGAGCCCGCGGAGTTGTCGGTCGCGCTTTCGATTCCACGGGCTGCCTGGCTTGGCCGCGAGCCGCTCGTCGAGCAACTGCCGCGCGAGCGTGCCGTGCCCGCCGCGCAACGCCGCACACAATAGAGTTCGCTGGTACGCGTCGCGTTGCGCGTGGCTACCGCCGAACACCGACAGATGGTGCCGCACAGGCGCAAGTGCGGCCACCGCAGCGTCATCGTCGCCGCGGCCCCACGCGGCCAGCGCGCGCGCCGCAGCCAACCCGGCGCCAGCGACCATGCGGTGGTTGGCGTGGCCGGGATCGCCTTCACGCAGGTAGCGCTCGAGCTGCGCCACCCGCTGCTCGGCCTGCGCCTGCCGGCCCGCACCGACGAATGCCATGATCGCGTGCAGGTCGTTGAACACGTAGTTTGGCGTCGGATCTTTTGCCGACCAGGCGTCGGCCAACGCCGCCCAGCGGTCACCGGTGTCGACGCCGTCGAGCGCAAGGCGCCACAGCAGCCCGCTCGCGTCGAGCATCTCCAGCGCAACGCCGGGCGAGTCAGCGTGGTGGAGCATGCGGTCGTAGATAGCGAGCGCGCCTGAGTGGTCCTCGCGTTCGAGCAGGAACACTGCCAGGTGCCAGCCGTTGTGCACGTTGAGGAAGTTTCCCTCGGCCCATTGGGCGCGGCGTGCTTCGAGGAAGGCGATACCCTCGTCGAAGCGCGCCTGCATCTCAAGCACGTGGACCACCGCGTGGATCGCCCACACGTCGTCGGCATTGCGCTCGACGGCGCGCCGGCCGATATCCTCAGCGCGCGCGTAGTCGCCGCATTCCTCGAGCCCGAAGGCAAGCATGCCGTCGACGATCGCGAAGTCAGGGTGCTCGGTATCCCAGCCGCGTCGCGCGCGCAAGATGCGGTCGCGCAGGTTCACCGCATCACCGCAGAAGAAGTCGATCTGATGCCCGACATACAGCGCGACCGCGTCTCGCGGATGACCCTCGAGCAGCGCGTCGAGCAACCGGCCGCAGGCGTGCATGTCGCCCGAAGCCCAGGCGCGTATCGCATCCAGATGTGCCTGCTCGCGCGCATCGATGCTGCGTGTGCCAGCGACGAGTTCGGCAGCGGCGCGCGCATCCGGCCACTCGCTGGACATCAGGCCGATCCACGCACGCGCGGCGCGCGCCATCACGCAGTCCGCGTCCTCGACTATCGCGGCGTCGAGCTCCTCGACCACCTCGGGACGAAAGCGCAAGAGATGCTCCTGAGCTCGCGAGAGGCGTTGCACTGCCACTGCGCTGCCCGTGCAGGCCAGGCCGTACCGATCCTTGTGCATGCCGCTATCCTTTTCGCCCAGCGTTGCCGAGCGGGAGCGGCAATTGTCGAAAATCGGCGCACTGCGCGCAAGCTGCGCCGCGGCCGGCGGCCCGGGCTGTGAGCGATCATGCCGCGGTCCGGTAGCGCACGTGGGACTCGCGGATCACACGGCTGGCGGCGATCAGCTCGTCGCGGTGCTGAACGATCGAGCGCTC
>JAHECC010000253.1 GCA_024641965.1 Rubrivivax sp. | reverse complement strand
GCGGGTGCCTTGGCTGCTGTCTTGGCCGTGCTCTTGGCACGCGCCTTGGGCGCGGCTTTTGCCGGCGCTGACTTCGACAACCGCGCCACCGCGGCGGCCAGTTCGTCCACGCGCTGGATCAATGCATCCACGTCCTTGGCCGTGGGCACGCCGAGCTTGTTCATTGCCTTGGCGGTGCGCTGCTCGAAGATCGATTCGAGCTTGTCCCAATGCGAGCCGGCCTTGGCCGTGACATCGCCGGCCATCGCGCTCATGCGCTCGGTGACTTCGCCGATGCGTTCCTCGGCCGCGCTTTGTGTCTTGCGCTGCAGGCTGGCGCCGTCCTTGATCAACGTCTCGAAGACCTTGTTGCGCCCTTCCTGAGCCTTGGCGAAGGCGCCCATGCCGGCCAGCCAGATCTGCTGCGCCGATTCCCTGACCGATTGCGCCAACTGGTTGTCGAACAGGCCGGCGGGCAGCCCACCCTTGTCGGCGGCCGGCTTCTGAACTTTCTTGACCATGTCGTCTCCTTGGTTGTTCGGGCAATAGACCACCCAGCATCCTCAACTGTAGGCCCTGGGCAGGCGCTTCCAGCGCCTTTCTCTAGGGCGAAGGCTCTACCCGGTCTTGGGGAAAGCGCTGAGCCGGGCCACTTGCGCTACAAGCTACAAATCAGAATTCCCCTTTCCCGCCGACGCAAGGCACGACGCGTCATGTTCCGAAGCCCGAAATCCATGCCGCGAACCAATTCGACAAGCCATGCGTAGCCGCGCCGCGGCAGGGCTGCTGTGTCTGCTCGCCGGCTGCGCGACACTCAGCGGCGACACCCTCGACCGGCTCTACGGCCCGGCCGACCCCAAGCGCTTCGACCAGCCGCTGTCCACCGCGCCGGGCGGCGTGAGCTACCGTGCCGATGTGGCGCCGATCCTGCAGCGGCGCTGCGTGGTCTGTCATGGTTGCTACGACGCGCCGTGCCAGATCAAGCTCGGTGCCTGGGAAGGCGTCGCGCGCGGCGGCAGCCTCGAGGCGGTGTACGACGCCACGCGGCTGAGCGAAGCCGCACCGTCGCGCCTGTTCGTCGACGCGCAACTGCCGTCGCAATGGCGCGAACGCGGTTTCTATCCGGTGCTGAACGAACGCAGCCCCACGCCCCAGGCCAACCTGGCGGCCAGCGTGCTGTACCGCAGCCTGGCGCTGAAGCAGCAGCATCCACTGCCCGACACGCCGCTGCTGGGCGATGGGTTCGACTTCTCGCTCGACCGCGCCGCATCCTGCCCGCGCATCGAGCAGTTCGACCGCTATGCCGACAAGCATCCGCTGGCCGGCATGCCCTATGGCCTGCCGGGGCTGAACGCGCAGGAGATGGGCACGATCACGCGCTGGCTCGGCGCGGGTGCACCCTACGACGGCGACTTGCCGCTGAGCGCCGTGCAGCGACGGCAGGTGGCGCAGTGGGAGGCTTTCCTGAACGGCGGCTCGAACAAGCAGCGGCTGATGAGCCGCTACCTGTACGAACACCTGTTCCTGGGCCACCTGTACTTTGACGACGACCCCGCGCACCGGTCGATGCGCATCGTGCGCTCGGCCACGCCGCCGGGCCAGCCGGTGCAGATGATCGCCACGCGCCGGCCCTACGACGACCCCGGCGTGCCGTTCGTGTACTACCGCCTGGTGCCCGAGCGCGAGGCGCTGCTGGCCAAGACGCACATGCCCTATGCGCTGAACGCGGCACGTTTGGCCAAGTACCAGCGCTGGTTCCTTGACGCGCCCTTCGAGGTCGGCACCTTGCCTTCGTACGAGGTGGCGGTGACGTCGAACCCCTTCGTCGCGTTTCGCGACCTGCCCGCCGATTCGCGCTACCGCTTCCTGCTCGACGAAGCGCAGTACTTCATCATGAACTTCATCAAGGGCCCGGTGTGCCGCGGCCAGATGGCGGTGGACGTGATCGACGACCATTTCTGGGTCTTCTTCGTCGACCCCGAAACCAGCGCGCGCGAGAGCGTCACCGAGGCCATCTTGCGCCAGGCCGAAGCCACCGAGTTGCCGGCGGCGAGCGGCAGCGATTCGGGCGTGCTCGGGCCGTGGCTGCGCTACGCCGAGCAGGAGCGGGCCTACCTGCGCAACAAGAGCCAGGCGCTGCAGAAGGCCATGGACGGCGGCGCGGCGCGCATCGACCTGTCGCTGATCTGGAACGGAAGCGGCGGCAACCGAAACGCCGCGCTGACGATCTTCCGGCACTTCGACAGCGCGTCGGTGGTGCAGGGCCTGGTGGGCGAGCCGCCGAAGACCGCGTGGGTCATCGGCTTCGCGCTGTTCGAGCGCATCTACTACCTGCTGGCGGCCGGCTACGATGTGTATGGCAATGTCGGCCACCAGCTGAACAGCCGGCTGTACATGGACTTCATGCGCATGGAAGGCGAGTTCAACTTCCTCACGCTGCTGCCGCAGGCGGCGCGCCAGCCCACGGCCGAATACTGGTACCGCGGCGCGCGCGGCGAAGCCAAGGAATACGTCTACGGCCAGTACGCCAGCCTGAGCACGCCCAGCGCCATCGACTACCGCAGCAAGGACCCGCAGCGCGAGCTCTATGCGTTGCTGCGCCAGCGGCTCGCGCCGGTGCTGGAGCCGCGCTTCGAATTGGCGCAGGTCGGTAATGCCCAGTTGCGTGGCGCGCTGCAGGCGCTGGCCCGGGTGCAGGGCGTCAGCCTGCAATGGCTGCCCGAGATGTCGGTGCTGCGCATCGAAGGCGCGGGTGCTGCGCCGCAGTATTTCAGCCTGCTGCGCAACACCGCACATGCCAACGTCACGCACCTGGCGGGCGAGACGAAGGAACTACTGCCCGCCGAGAACAGCCTGACGGTGGTGCCGGGTTTCATCGGCGCCTATCCGAACGCGATCTACAGCATGAAGGCCGACGAACTGCCGGCCTTCATGCAGGCGTTGGCGACGATGGCATCGGAGAGTGACTACCGGGCCTTGGCCAGCCGCTTCGCGATTCGCCGCACGTCCGGCGGCTTCTGGGCCGCCAGCGACGCGGTGCACGATGCCTACCAGGCCTGGGCGCCGCTGGAAGCCGGACTGTTCGACTACAACCGTTTCGAGAACCGCTGAGCAGGGCGGTGCGCTTCAATGCCGCGCGACCGGCTGGCGGGCTCGTGTCACAGCGTCGCAAGCCGCACAGTCGAAGCACCTATGCTCCGTGACCATGAACGCTGCGCGAGACATGGCCTACACGATGCTCGGCCGCACGGGACTGAAGGTCAGCGTCGCCGGACTCGGCTGCGGCGGCTTCAGTCGGCTCGGCCAGGGCCATGGTTGCAGCGTGGCCCATTCCATCGATGTCGTGCGCGCGGCGCTGGACGCAGGCGTCAACTTCATCGACACGGCGGAGCACTACGGCACCGAAGACATCGTCGGCCGGGCCTTGAGGCCCAGCGAGCGCGACCGGGTCGTCATCTCCACCAAGACGCTGGTCGTCGAGTCCGGACAGAGGCGTTCACCCGAGCAGGTGGTGGCCAGCCTGCACGCCTCGTTGAAGCACCTGCGAACCGAGCGTGTCGAGGTCTTCCACCTGCACGCCGTGGCGCCGAAGCATGTGGACTACGCCATCGAGGTCATCGCGCCCGCCTTGCTGAAGGAACGCGACGCGGGACGCATCAGGCATCTCGGCATCACCGAGACCGCACCCAACGACCACGAGCACCGGACCCTGCCCAAGGCCATCGACAGCGGGCTGTTCGATGTGGTCATGGTGGCCTTCCACCTGTTGCACCAGAACGCGCGTGACAGCGTGTTCCCGTTGACGCGAGCCAGCGGCGTGGCGACGCTGGCGATGTTCGCGGTGCGCCTCATCTTCAGCCAGCCGGACCGATTGCAGGCCACGCTGGTGGAGCTCGTGCAGCGCGGTGAGTTGTCGGCGTCGCTGGCCGAAGGGGATTCGCCGCTGGCCTTCCTCACCGAGCAGCCGGGCCCGCTCGGCCTCATCGACGCGGCCTATCGTTACGCGCGCCACGAACCCGGCGTGGATGTCGTCTTGTTCGGCACCGGCAACATCGACCATCTGCACACCAACATCCAGTCGATCCTTGCCGATCCCTTGCCGACGACATCGCTGGCGCTGGTGCGCGAACGCTTCGGCCACCTGGTGGGGGTTGGCCTGGATGCGCCGAACCAGACGGCCAAGGCCTGATCGTGATGCCGGAAGGATTGAACATGCTTCGCCAGCTGAGCAGCACGCTCGAATTCGACACCCGCGGCCGCGGGCTGCTGGAGATCACGCAGTCCGTCGCCAGCGGATTGGCAAAGAGCGGCTTCAGCAGCGGCCAGCTCACGCTGTTCATCCGCCACACATCGGCCAGCCTGGTCATTCAGGAGAACGCCGATGCCGACGTGCGCGGTGATCTCGACCGCTTCTTCGCGCGACTCGTGCCGGATGGCGACGCGCTGTTCCGGCACCGCGACGAAGGCCCGGACGACATGCCGGCCCATGTGCGCGCGGCGCTCACGTCGACGCAATTGACGATTCCTGTGGTCGACGGGCGGCTTGCGCTCGGCACATGGCAAGGCATCTACCTCTGGGAGCACCGGCTGCGGCCCCATCGCCGCGAAGTGGTGCTGCACCTCATCGGACAGTGAGCGGGCGCTGCGGGATCGACCAGGGCCTGTTCGCAAGACAGCAAGGCCTGCCGAAACGGGCCGCTCGTTGTTGCATCGCTTGCCCGCACGTCAGTGCGGGTGGCGCGCTGCGTCTGGCGTAGTGCTGCCATCTTGACGGAATTTGTTTGGCGCTTGTCGCTCCAGTGCTGCTCTTGCGATGCAGAGCGGAGCGACCGAATGCGAGTTGCACGGGAGATCGTGTTGAACGACGAAGAGCGGGCCGAGTTGAAGAAGCTCGTTCGCTCCAAAGTAACGGGTGTGCGTTTGGCGCAGCGTGCGTCCATCGCTTTGCTGGCCGCTGAGGCGCTGTTGAGCAAGGAAGCCTTGCAGCCGCACTCGCAGCTTGGGCTCGAATCTGGCGTGCGACTTGCCCGCAGATTGGGCCTGTGCTGCCATGAGTGTCCCGGCGACGGACGGTGGGACTGG
>JAHECC010000252.1 GCA_024641965.1 Rubrivivax sp. | reverse complement strand
GCCGAAGCCGCTGATCGACACGTAGATCAGGCGTGGAAACGCGGCGCACAGTGTTTGCGCGTCCAGCCCCAGCCGGGCCATCGCACCGGGGCGGAAGTTTTCCATCAGCACATCGGCACGGCCGACCAGTTCGCGCAGCACCGCCAGATGGTCCTTGCGCTTCAGGTCGAGCGCGATCGAACGCTTGCCGCGGTTGACGCTGGCGAACATCGCCGACAAGTCGCCGTTGGCCGGGCCGATGCGCCGGCTCTGGTCGCCGGCTGGCGGCTCGACCTTGATGACATCGGCGCCCTGATCGGCGAGCAACGCGGTGGCCATCGGCCCGGAGATCACGGCCGACAGGTCGAGCACGCGGACTCCTTTCAATGGCAGCTGGCTGGGTTGAAGCGCCAAGCTTGTCTCCTTCATCTTGTTTATTTGCGCTGGGGCCATGCTACGCGCAGCGGCGTGGAGCATCGGCTAAAGTCGTTCGATACCCGACCCACAAGGAGACAGCGGTGTTCGACAAGCAACTCATGAAGGGCCAGCGTTTCCTGGTCACCGGCGGCGGCACCGGCCTGGGCCAGGCCATGGCCGAGCGCTTCCTCGAGCTGGGCGCTGACGTGGCCATCTGCGGCCGGCGCAAGGCGGTGTGCGATGCCACGGCAGAGGCCTGGCGCGCAAAACACCCGCAGGCACGTATCGACACCTTCGGCGTGGACATTCGTATCGCTCAGGCGGTGGATGACATGGTCGAGGCCCTGTTTGCGACCGGCGGCCTGACGGGCCTGGTGAACAACGCCGCTGGCAACTTCATCTCGCCCACCGAAGCGCTGTCGCCGCGCGGCTTCGACGCCATCGCGGGCATCGTATTCCACGGCAGCTTCTACGTCACGCAGGCGGTGGGCAAGCGTTGGGTGGCGATGGCCAAGGCCGGCGAATGGCAGGCCGGCATGCCCTACCGCAGCGTGATGAGCATCATCACCACCTGGGTCGACAACGGCAGCCCCTATGTCGTGCCCTCGGCGATGAGCAAGGCCGGCATCGACGTGATGACCAAGTCGCTGGCCGTGGAATGGGCCAAGTACGGTGTGCGCCTGAACGCGGTGGGCCCGGGCGAGATCCCGACCGAGGGCATGAGCAAGCGCCTCAACCCCGGCGAGCAACCGGGCCAGCGCAGCATTGAGCGCAACCCGATGGCGCGGCCCGGCCACATGAGCGAGCTGCAGAACCTGGCCGCGTTCCTGATGGCGCCGGGCCAATGCGACTGGCTCAGCGGCCAGAGCATCATGCTGGACGGTGCTGGCGCGCTGGCCAACGGCGGCAACTTCTACGAGCTGCGCAACTGGAGCGACGACGACTGGCGCGTGGCGCGTGAGCGCATCGAAGCGCAGAACGCCAAGGACCGAGCGGCGCGATGAAGCGTCCACTTCGGACGCTTCATCGGCATGCGAGGGCCCTGGACCCTCTGCGGTCCTGGCCGGGCGCAGCGCTGAGCGCGCCGCGGCGCCGTCACCAATTGCGCACGCGCCCGGTGTCGAGGTGCACGAACTGGTCGTTTGCGTAGTAGCCCACGCCGCCGGCACGCAGCGACAGCGCCGCGTCGCGCAACGCGCGCAACGGTACGCCCGGCAGGCGCAGGTCGATGGCACGGCCCTGCATATGCAGGCTCGTCTTGGCGACACCACCGCCACGCGTGCTGCGCAGGTTTGCATTCGTGGCCGGACAACGGTAGCCGGAGATGATCTCGAAGCTGCGCTCGGTACCCAGCGCGCGCTGGATGGCGTGCAACTGGTCGAAGACCTGCGGGTCGATCACGCCCACGTCGCCGGAATAGTGGTCGCGCAGAAAGTGGTTCAGCTCTTGCAGCGCGGGGTCCACGTACTGCGCGCCTTGGGCATAGACCAGTTCGACGCGCTCGCCGGTATGCAGGTGCACCATCGACAGCGAGCGGGTGTCGCTCGTGCTGGCTCGCACCACGCCGGCCCACAGCGGCATACCGAGCGCGGCCACGCGCACGCTGCCGCACAGGAAGCGGCGTCGCGCCGCGAGGGAGTCGTCATTCATCTGTGTCATTCTAGGTTCAGTCGAAACGGCGGCCGCTCGCGCAATGCGGCATCGAGCACGGGGTCGAGGCCATAGATGTCGTCGAAGAAGTGGATGCGCCCGCCCTTGACCAGCGCCGTGCCGTAGGCGATCAGCACCGGCACCGGCTTGGCCAGCCGCAGCGTGGCCGACCGGCCGGCATCCATCGCCTGGCGTATGCGCGCTTCATCCCAACCGGGCATGCCCTTCAGCACGAATCCGGCCAGCGCCACCGGTTGCTCGACGCGGATGCAGCCATGGCTGAAGTCGCGCCGCTCGCGCGCGAACAGACCTGTCGCCGGCGTGTGGTGCAGGTAGATGTTGTCGTGGTTGGGAAAGATGAATTTGATGTCGCCGAGCGCGTTGTTCGGCCCCGGCCGCTGTCGGATGCGCAGGCGGCCGGCGAGCACCGCCTCCAGCTTCGCCTCGGACAAGGTGGTATCCACATGCCCGTCGCGCGTGACGAACTCGAAGCCTTGGCGTTCGAAATGGTCCGGCTCGCGCCGCAGCCGCGGTACGGTCTCGGCGCGCGCGATCGAAAACGGCACGTTCCAGTAGGGGCTGAACTCGATGAAGCGCATGTCCTCGTCGAACAACGGCGTGCGGGTGTCGAAGGACTTGCCGACGATGACCTTCATCTGCTCGCGCACGGCGATGCGTCCGTCGCGCACCTCGTAGGCGCGCAGCATGAATTCGGGGATGTTGATCACGACCATGCGCGGGCCCTGCATCAGCGGCGTCCAGCGCAAACGCTCCAGCGCCAGCTCGATCTGCCGCACCCGCGCCGACGGCGACACCTGCAATTGCGCCAGCGTGGCCCTGCCTACGACACCATCGACCACCAGGCCATGGCGCCGCTGGAAGGCCATCACGGCGTCCACCAGTGCACCCTCGTAGCGCGCCGGCACCGGCGTGCCCGCCGGCAGGTCGCCCAGCAGCGTCAAGCGCTCGGCCAGCAGCGCCAGGCCCGCATAGGGCTGCCCCGGCTCCAGCTTGCCGACGCCACGCTGCGTCGCATCCGGCAGCGTCGGCAGCGGCGGCTGCCACGCCGCATGATCTACCAAGCTTCGGTAATGCGCCAACGCATCGCGCAACTGCTGGTACATCGGCATCTGCGGCGCGGCGGCGTCCGCTGCCTGCTCGAGTTGCCCGCTGCGCAATGCGGCCCGCAGGCGCGCGGCAGCGTCGAATCCATCCCCCCTCGACGCATCGAAACCGTGCTGGATGCGTCGCGGATCGACGCGTCCGCGATGCAGGTCACCCAGGTAGCGCTGCATCGCCAGGCTCAGGCCCCGTGCCAACTGGCGCCCGCCCGCCTCGTCGTCGGACGGCGACAAGCCCGCGCGCGCCACGGCCTGCTGGAGCTCGGCCACGGCATAGTCCTGCGGCTCCAGCCCGTGGCTGGCGGCACCGGCCAGCAGGGCCACCGCCTGCTGCGCCTCGACATTCGGCCGGCCGTCGGGGCCGAGCCAACCGACCGGCGACTCGGCCGCCTGCGCTGCGCCGCCGGCCAACAGAAGCGCGAGCCAGACAAGGCGGTCGCAGTGCAACCTGGCGCGCTGCACCAGCCGCTCGGCCGGATCGGCCATGCCCATCCCGGGATGGATCAGCGGTCGCTGAAGGCCGGCGCGCGCTTTTGCATGAAGGCCGCCACGCCTTCGCTGAAGTCGTGCGCGCGGCCCAGCTCGCGCTGCATGCTCGCCTCGAGCACCAACGCCTGGCCGTAGTCGAGCATCGACGCCGCATCCAGCGCCAGCCTTGTGTCGGCCAGGGCCTTGGTGGGCAAGGCCGCGAGCTTGTCGGCCAGCAGCGCGACGCTGTCCATCAGCGCGGCATCGTCCACGCACTGCCAGATCAACCCGAAACGTTGCGCCTCTTCGGCAGGCAACTTGTCGCCGGTCATCGCCAGGCCGATGGCGCGCGCCCGGCCCACCAGCCGCGGCAGCAGCCACGTGCCACCGCAATCGGGGACCAGGCCGATCTTCGAAAAGGCCTGGATGAAGCTGGCGCTGCGCGCGGCGATGACCATGTCGCAACCGAGCGCAAAGTTCGCCCCGGCGCCTGCGGCCACGCCGTTGACCGCGGCGATCACCGGCACCGGCATCGAGCGGATGCGCTGCGCCAACGGCAGATAGCGGCGCTCGATGACCGCACCGACATCGGGTGCGCTGCCGTCGGCGCCGGCCATGTCGGGATCGCTCAGATCCTGCCCGGCGCAGAAGCCCCGGCCCGCACCAGTGATGATCACGCAACGCACCGCCAAATCGTCGGCCGCGTCATTCAGCGCTGACAACAGTTGCTCGTGCATCGCGCCAGTGAAGCTGTTCAGCGCCGCCGGGCGGTTGAGGATCAGCGTGCGCACCGCACCAGAGGTCGAAACCAGAATCAAGGGCTCGCTCATCAGCGTCCTCCAGCTCAAATCAGGACCATACCTCAGCCGCCGTTTCGACCACCAGTCGCAGCTTGTTGCGCTGCGCCTCGACGGCGATGTTGTTGCCGTGCACGGTGCTGGAAAAGCCGCACTGCGGGCTCAAGGCGAGCTGCTCGAGCGGTGCGTACTTCGCGGCTTCGTCGATGCGGCGCTTGATGTCGTCCTTCTTCTCCAACTCGCCGAGCTTGGTCGTCACCAGGCCCAGCACCACGGTCTTGCCCTTGGGCAGGAAGCGCAGCGGCTTGAAGTCGCCGGAGCGCGCGTCGTCGTACTCGAGGAAGTAGGCGTCGACGTTCATCTCGGTCAGCAGCGCCTGCGCCACCGGCTCGTAGCTGCCCTGCGCCGCCCAGGTGCTCTTGAAGTTGCCGCGGCACAGGTGCACCGCCAGCACCATGTCGGCCGGCTTCTTTGCCACGACGCGGTTGATGAAGGTGGCATAGCGGTGCGGCAGTTCGTCGGGGTCGTCGCCGCGTGAACGCGCCGCCTCGCGCATCTTGTCGTCACACAGGTAGGCCAGGTTGGTGTCGTCCATCTGCACGTAGCGGCAGCCGGCCGCGTGCAGCGACTTCAGCTCGTCGCCGTAGGCTATCGCCACGTCTTCGTAGAAGTCGGGGTCGAGCTCGGGA
>JAHECC010000251.1 GCA_024641965.1 Rubrivivax sp. | reverse complement strand
CGGCGGTATTGAAGCCCACCGGCACGCTCATCGCCGGCAGCCCGGCCAGCGCGGCGTAGATCGTCACTTCCATCCAGCGGTGGTAGGTGTCCATGGCGCGGCCGGCCACCTCGCGCGGCCAAGTCCATTCGGCCGGGAAGGGCCAGACCTGCGTGCTGGGTAGCACCAGCAGGTCGAAGCGCTCGAACAGGCCCAGCATGTGTCTATAGAAGCGCGTGCGCTTCAGGCTGGCGTCGTAGACCTGCGGGCCGCTCAGGCCGTGGCCTTGCTCGTATTCCCACAGTGCCTCGGGCTTGAGCATGGCGCGGTGTTTCGGGTCGTCACCGAAGGCCGCCAGTCTGCCGGAGGTCAGGAAGCGCCGCCAGGTCAGCCAGGTCTGCCAGACCTCGTCGCAGGGATAGTCCAAGGCCAGCGGCTCGACCACCGCACCCAGCGCTTCGAAGCGCTGCAGCGCCGCCGCGCATACATCGAGGATGCCCGGCTCGAAGGGCAGATAGCCGCCCAGGTCGGCCAGCCAGCCGATGCGCAGGCCACGCGCCTCGGCGCGCAGCGGCCGGGCGAAGGCCTGGCCGTCGGCCGGGATCGACAGCGGCTGGCGCGCGTCATAGCCGGCCATCACCGACAGCAGCATCGCCAGATCGCGCACATTGCGCGCCATCGGGCCTTCTACGGCGAGCTGCGAGACGAAGGCGTCGCTGTGGTAGGGCTCGTAGGGCACGCGGCCGAAACTGGGGCGCAGGCCGAAGACGTTGGCCCAGGCGGCCGGGTTGCGCAGCGAGCCCATCATGTCGGTGCCGTCGGCTACCGGCTGCAGCTGCAGCGCCTGCGACACCGCCGCGCCGCCGCTCGAGCCGCCAGCGCTGCGCGACGGATCCCAGGCGTTGCCGGTGGTGCCGTACACCGGGTTGTAGGTGTGCGAGCCGAGACCGAACTCGGGCGTGTTGGTCTTGCCGATGACGATGCCGCCGGCGGCCTTCATGCGCTTGACGATCAGCGAATCGTGCACCGGCAGATGGCCCACCAGGATCGGTGAGCCCTGGCTCAGCGGCAGGCCGGCCACCATTGAGATGTCCTTGATGGCCATCGGAAAGCCATGCATCCAGCCCATCGATTCACCGCGCGCCAGCATTGCGTCGTGCGCATCAGCCTGCTTCAGCAAGCCTTCCGCCGGCAACAACCCGACCAGCGCGTTGACCTTCGGGTTGAGCGCGTCGATGCGCGCCAGGTAGGCCTGCATCACCTCGCGGCACGAAAGCTGGTGTTGCTGAAGGGCCGCGCTCAGCGCGGTGGCTGCCAGTTGCGTGATCTCGTTCGATGGCATCCGTCTGATCTCCGTCAAGTGGGGCGCGTGGGGCCTGAGGAGCGGGCGCCAATGGGCAGCGTATCAGAGCCTCGCGGCGCTTCAGGCCGTCAGCGCAGGATTACAGTCGGGTTACCCCGCATCGAACCGCAACCCCACATTGACAGCGCCGTGGCGCTGAAGGAGACGACCCCATGTCAAGCCCAGCCCCCAGCGGCAACTCGGCCCAAGGCGCCGAAGCCATCGCATCCATTCGCACTTTGGCCCTGGTGGGCCCGGCCGCGGCCGGCAAGACCAGCCTGGCCGAAGCGCTGCTGCTGCAGGCCGGCGCCATCACGGCGGCAGGCACGCTGGAGCGCGGCAGCACGGTCAGCGACCACGACCCGCTGGAAAAGCGCGTCGGCCATTCGCTGAGCGCGTCGGTGATGCATCTGACGCACGACGGCACGCGCGTGCACTTCATCGATACGCCGGGCGCGGCCGACTTCATCGGCCAGGCGCTGCCGGCGCTGGAAGCGGTGGAGACCGCGGCCATCGTCATCAATGCGCAGACCGGCGTCGAGCCGATGGCGCTGCGCATGATGGCCTACGCCGCGGAGCGGCAGATCGACCGCATGGTCATCGTCAACAAGATCGACGCGCAGGGCGTGGACCTGCGAGCCTTGCTGGAACAGATTCGCGAGGCCTTTGGCAAGGAATGCCTGCCCATCAACCTGCCGGCCAACGGTGGCGCGAAGGTGGTCGACTGCTTTTACAACCGCAAGGGGCAGGCCGATTTCGGCTCGGTCGACGACGCGCACCGCGCATTGGTCGAGCAGGTGGTGGAAGTCGACGCCGACTTCGTCGACCGCTATCTGAACGACGGCGACATTGACGCCAGCGAGCTGCATGCGCCGCTGGAGCAGGCGCTGCGCGAGGGCCACCTGATCCCGGTGTGCTTCGTCTCGGCGCGCAGCGGCGCCGGCGTGGCCGAGCTGCTGGATGTCGTCGTCAAGCTGCTGCCCCACCCGGGCGAGGGCAACCCGCCGGATTTCCTGAATGGCGAGGGCGACGATGCGAAGCTGATTCACGCCGAACCCGACGCCGACAAGCATGTGCTGGCGCATGTCTTCAAGATCACCGCCGACCCCTTCGTCGGCAAGCTCGGCATCTTCCGCGTGCACCAGGGCACGGTGACACAGGGCAGCCAGCTCTTTGTCGGCCACGGCCGCAAGCCCTTCAAGGTGGCGCATCTGTTCAGACTGCAGGGCAAGGACCATGTGGAGGTGTCGCAAGCGATGCCCGGCGACATCTGCGCCGTGGCCAAGGTGGACGAACTGCACTTCGACGCGGTGCTGCACGACGCCGCCGAGGACGAGCACATCCACTTGAAGCCGCTGGACTTCCCGGTGCCGGTGCACGGCCTGGCGATCAGCCCGAAGCGCCACGGTGACGAGCAGCGCATGTGGGAGATCCTGGGCAAGCTGGTGGCCGAGGACCCGTGCCTGAAGCTCGAGCATGTGGCCACCACCAACGAGACCGTGCTCTACGGGTTGGGCGAGCTGCACCTGCGCACCTTGCTGGAGCGGCTGCAGGAGGTCTACAAGTTCGAGGTCGATACCGCGCCGCCGCGCATCGCCTACCGCGAGACCGTCACCGTGCCGGCCGAAGGCCACCACCGCCACAAGAAGCAGAGCGGCGGTGCCGGCCAGTTCGGCGAGGTGTTTCTGCGCATCGAGCCGCTGGCCCGTGGCGCGGGCTTCGAGTTCGTCGACCAGGTCAAGGGCGGCACGATCCCGGGGCAGTTCATTCCCGCCGTGGAAAAGGGCGTGCGCGAGGTGCTGGAGTCGGGCGCGATCGCCGGTTACCCCGTCGTGGACGTGCGTGTCATCGTCTACGACGGCAAGCACCACAGCGTGGACAGCAAGGAAATCGCCTTCGTCACCGCCGGGCGCAAGGCCTTTCTGGCCGCCATCCGCGCGGCGCAGCCGATCGTGCTGGAGCCGATCGTGAAGATCAGCATCCATTTGCCCGAAGCCGCCGTCGGCGACATCACCGGTGACCTGTCGGCCAAGCGGGGACAGATCAGCGGCACGAGCAACGGCGCGGCCACGAGCATGGTGGTGATGGGCCAGGTGCCGATGTCGGAACTGACCGACTACCAGTCGCGATTGAATGCGATGACCAGCGGCGAAGGCCACTACGGCATCGAGCATTCGCACTACGAGGCGGTGCCGCCGACGGTGCAGCAGCAGCTGACGGGTGACTACAAGGCGCGCGACGACGATTGACGGCGTCCCCGGCCCTCAGCCGACGGCCAGCGACTGCTTGCCGGAGGGCGGCGGAAACGCCTGATCCAGCTGCGCGGACGCGTCGGCGTCGAGCTTCAGGTTAGCCGCCTGCCAGTTCTGCTGCAGGTGCAGCGCGTTCGCCGACTTTGGCAGCACCATCACGCCGGGCTGATTCAGCAACCATGCCAGCGCCAGCTGGGCCGGCGCCACCGCGCGCTGCTGCGCCAGCTCGCGCAGCACCGCGCTCGTCAGCAGCGCGCCCTGGTCGACCGGCGAATAGGCCATCAACGGCATCTGGCGCGCACGTTGCCACGGCAGCAGGTCGAACTCGACGCCGCGCCGCGACAGCGAATACCACACCTGGTTGGCGCTGCAGGCCGCGCCGCCGGGCACGTCGACCAGCTCGAGCATGTCGTACAGGTCGAAGTTGCTCACGCCCCAATGGCGGATCAGCCCGCGTTGCTGCAGTTGCTCGAAGCCGGCCACTGTCTCATGCAACGGCACGGCGCCGCGCCAGTGCAGCAGGTACAGGTCGAGGTGCTCCAGGCGCAGTCGGCGCAGGCTGCGTTCGCAGGCGCGCACCAGGTCCTCGGTGCCGGCGTGGTGCGGGTAGACCTTGGACACGACGTACACGGCCTCGCGCGACAGCGAGCCGCGCAGCGCCGAGCGCAAGGCCTCGCCGAGCAGGCTTTCGGCACCGCCGTCGGCATACATCTCGGCGGTATCGAAGGCGCGCCATCCCATGTCCAGCGCCAACTGCAGCGCGGCCAACTCGGCGGCATGGCGGCCGCGGTCTTCGCCCATGCGCCAGGTGCCCAGGCCCAGCGCCGGCAGCTCGTGTCCGCTGGGCAACGTGAGCAGCGCAGAGGGATGGTGCGCGGCGTCCATGGGCGGATCTTAGGCTTATGCCGGGCACCAGCGCCAGTGTCTTTGCACCGCTGCGCCGCGGTGCCGACAACCGCCTTCCAGGGCACAAGCTATCGTGTGCAGGCTGTCAAACCGTGCCAGGAGCCTGTCCGTGAACCAAGACCCCGCCCAGCGCATCGAAGTCGCGCGCAACGATCTGCGCAAGACGCGCGTTATCGACGATCCCGAAGCGCCTGCCCACAAGCCGCTGGCCGAGGGCCAGGCGCGGCTGCGCATCGACAGTTTCGCGCTGACCTCGAACAACATCACCTACGCCGCCTTCGGCGAGGCGATGAAGTACTGGGAGTTCTTTCCCACCGGCGCCGCGGCCTGGGGCTGCATCCCGGTGTGGGGTTTTGCCGAGGTGGTCGAATCGCGTGTCGAGGGCGTGAGCGTGGGCGCACGCTGTTTTGGCTACTGGCCGATGGGGCGCTACCTCGTGATGCAGCCGGCGCAAGTGGGCAAGCAGGGCTTCAACGACGGGGCCGCGCACCGCGCCGCCCTGGCCGCGGTCTACAACCAAGTCCAGTTCTGCGCCAACGACCCCGGCTACCGCGCCGACCAGGAGGCGCAGCAGGCGCTCCTGCGGCCGCTGTTTATCACCTCGTTCCTGATCGACGACTTCCTCGCCGATGCGAAGCATTTCGGCGCGCAGCAGGTGCTGCTGTCCAGCG
>JAHECC010000250.1 GCA_024641965.1 Rubrivivax sp. | reverse complement strand
TGGCCGATGCCGCCAATGCGCCGAAGCGCGACACGGCGCGCATCGTGCTGCCACCGGCGAGCTTCGTGCACGAGCAGGAAAAGATCGTGCAGCGCTGGCCTGCCGCCGTGAAGTTCATCGAAGAGCGCGGGCTGAACGAGTTCTTTGCCGAAGGCACGGCCGACGTCGGCGTGATCGTGCAGGGCGGCCTTTACAACTCGACGCTGCGCGCGATGGAGCGCCTGGGCCTGGCCGATGTCTACGGCCGGCCGCGCGTGCCGCTGTATGTGATGAACGTGGCCTACCCGTTGATCGACAGCGAGGTGATCCGCTTCTGTGCCGGCAAGCGCGCGGTGCTGCTGGTGGAAGAAGGGCAGCCGAACTACATCGAGCAAGGCATCGCGTCGGTGTTGCGCAAGGCGGATTCGCAAACCATGCTCGTCGGCAAGGGCGTGCTGCCCGCAGCGGGCGAGTACACGCCGACGCACCTGGGCGAGGGCCTGCGCGCGTTCCTTGCTGACCATGCGCCGTCGCTGCTGCCGCGCCCGCCCGCCAGGATCATCCCGTTGAAAGCGCTGGACGCCGAAGTGCACGCGCGCCCGCCGGGCCTGTGCACCGGCTGTCCCGAGCGGCCGGTGTTCGCCGCGCTGAAGCTGGTGCAACGCGAACTCGGCGAGCACCACATCAGTGCCGACATCGGTTGCCACCTGTTCTCGATCCTGCCGCCCTTCCACATCGGCAACACCACCATGGGCTATGGCCTGGGCGCGGCCGGTGCCGCGGCGTTCCACGGCACCCGCGGCAAGCGCGCGATCAGCATCATGGGCGACGGCGGCTTCTGGCACAACGGGCTGACCAGCGGCATCGCCAACGCGGTGTTCAACAAGAGCGATGCGCTGACCGTCATCGTCGACAACAACTACACCGCCGCCACCGGCGGGCAGGACATCCCGTCCTCGCGCGCCGGCAACAAGAGCCGCAGCACCTTCCACGCCATCGAGCAGGCGGTGCGCGGCGTCGGCGTCGAGTGGGTCCGCACGATCCGCCGCACCTACGACGTGGCCGGCATGCGAACGGCGATCCGCGATGCGCTGACGAGCCAGCAGCCGGGGCCGAAAGTCATCGTCGCGCAAAGCGAATGCATGCTGAATCGCCAGCGGCGCGAGAAGCCGCTGGTGCGCAAGGCCATCGCCGCCGGCCAGCGCCAGGTGCGCGAGAAGTTCGGCGTGGACTCGGACACCTGTACCGGCGACCACTCGTGCATCCGCATCAGCGGCTGCCCGTCCTTGAGCATCAAGCCCAACCCCGACCCGCTGCGCAGCGACCCGGTCGCCACAGTGCTCGACTCTTGTGTCGGCTGCGGCATGTGCGGCGAGGTCTCGCACGCCGCCGTGCTGTGCCCGTCGTTCTATCGCGCCGAAGTCATCAGCAATCCGGGCGGCTGGGACCGATTCAAGGCGCGGCTGCGCGCTTCGGTCATCGGCACGCTGCAGCGCCGCCGCGCGCAGCAACTGGCAGCGCGCACGCTATGAGCACAGGCGCGCAACCCATCAAGATCGCCATCCTCGCGATGGGCGGCGAGGGCGGCGGCGTGCTCGCCGACTGGATCGTCGATCTCGGCGAGCACAACGGCCACATCGCGCAGAGCACGTCGGTGGCTGGCGTGGCGCAGCGCACCGGCGCGACGATCTACTACGTCGAGTTGTTCCCGAGGGCCGCCGCTGAGACTGCCGGTCAGTCGCCGGTGCTGGCGCTGATCCCCACACCCGGCGACGTGGATGTGCTGATCGCCTCGGAGCTGATGGAAGCAGGCCGCGCGGTTCAACGCGGGTTGGTGACGAAGGACCGCAGCACCTTGATCGCCTCCACGCACCGCGTCTATTCGATCGCCGAGAAGTCGGCAATGGGCGACGGCGTGGCAGACAGCCGCGCACTCGAAGCCGCCTGCGCCGACGCCGCGAAGACCTTCGTGCGTTTCGACATGGCGGCCGTCGGCGAAGCCACCGGCAGCGTCATCAGCGCGGTGCTGTTCGGCGCGCTGTGCGGCGCCGGTGTGCTGCCCTTCGCGCGCGAGCAGTTCGAAGCCACGATCCATCGAGGCGGCGTCGGTGTGGCCACCAGCCTGAAGGCCTTCGGTGCAGGCACTGCCCTGGCGCAGGCCCCTGCTGTGCCACTGGCCGAGCCGGCGCCCGCGCCCATGCGCGCGCTGCCCGCAAGCCATGCCGACCCGGCCATCCATGCGCTGCTGCAACGCCTGCAGCCGCACCACGCAGCGCTGCGGGCCGTGCTCGGCGAGGGCGTGCGACGGCTGCTCGACTACCAGGATGCGGCCTATGCAGCGTTGTACCTCGACCGCATCGACGCGCTGGCACGCCATGGCCAGGCTGCATTGACCGAGGACACCGCCCGCCATCTGGCGCTGTGGATGAGCTACGAGGACACCGTGCGCGTGGCCGACCTGAAGACCCGCGCCACGCGCTTCGAGCGCGTGCACGCCGAAGCGAAAGTGGCCGACGCACAACTGCTGGACATCCACGAGTTCCTGCACCCGCGGCTGCAGGAGATCTGCGATGTGCTGCCTGCCGGCCTGGGGCGCTGGCTGCTGCACTCGGGGGTACCGCGCGGCCTTGTCGAACGATTCACGCAGCGGGGCCGCGTGGTGCAGACCAGTTCGCTGCGCGGCTTCGTGATGCTCTACGCGCTGGCCGGGCTGCGCCGCTGGCGGCGTGGCAGCCTGCGCTATGCGGTCGAGAACGCGCGCATCGAAGACTGGCTGCAACGCATCCACCAATCGGCGGCCACTGACCCCGCGCTCGCATTGGAAATCGCCCGCTGCCAGCGCCTGGTCAAGGGCTACAGCGACACCCACGAACGCGGCACGCGCAACTTCGACACGCTGATGGCCGCGGCGCAGCGATTGACCGGCACGCCGCAGGCGGCCACGATGCTGCAGCGGCTGCGCGATGCGGCGCTGGCCGACGAAAACGGACACGCGCTCGATGCCGCGCTGGCCGCCATCTGAAAGGAGCCACACCATGGACCGCTACCAAGGCCCCACCGAAGACCTGAAGGCGAAAGTGAGCGCGCTGGTGCAACCCGACCGCGTGCACCGAGACCTGTACATCAGCGAGGAAATCTTCCGCCTGGAGCAGGAACACTTCTTCGCCAACACCTGGAACTACGTCGGCCACGCCAGCCAGATTTCGAACAGCGGGGACTACCTGACGCTGGAGATCGGCGGCCGGCCGCTGATCGTCGTGCGTCACAGCGACGGCGAGATCAAGGTGCTGATGAACCGCTGCGCGCACAAGGGCTCACGCGTCGTCAGCGCGCCCTGCGGCAACACCGGCAAGGTGTTCCGCTGCCCGTACCACGCGTGGACCTTCCGCACCGACGGCTCGCTGCTCAACTTCCCGGTCAAGGAAGGCTACGAAGGCACGGCCGTGCGCGAATGCGAAGCGGGCAAGGGCCTGGTGGCCGTGAACAACGTGCGCACCCATCGCGGCTTCATCTTCGCGCGCATCAATGAGACCGGGCCAGACTTCGAAAGCTACTTCGGCGACAGCTTGAGCTCGATCGACAACATGGCCGACCGCTCACCCGAAGGCGAACTCGAGATCGCCGGCGGCTGCCTGCGCTACCTGCACAACTGCAACTGGAAGATGTTCATCGAGAACCTGAACGACACGATGCACCCGATGGTGGTGCACGAGTCGTCCGCCGGCACCGCCGTGAAGATGTGGATGGGCCAGCCCGCGGACGCGCCCAAGCCGATGGCCATCGAGCAGTTCGCACCCTTCATGTCCAACTACCAGTTCTTCGACGACATGGGCGTGCGCGTATTCGACAACGGCCACAGCTTCTCGGGCGTCAACTTCAGCATCCACTCCAAGTATTCGGGCGTGCCGGCGTACGAGCAGGCCATGATCTCGGCCTATGGCGAACAGCGCGCACACGACATCCTGGGCCTGGTGCGGCACAACACCGTGTACTTCCCCAGCCTGACGATCAAGGGCGCGATCCAGGCGATCCGCGTGGTCAAGCCGATCGCGGTGGACAAGACGGTCATCGAAAGCTGGACCTTCCGCCTCAAGGGCGCACCACCCGAGCTGCTGCAGCGCACCGCCATGTATTCGCGACTGATCAACTCGCCCTTCTCGGTCGTCGGCCACGACGACCTGCATGCCTACCGCGGCATCCAGGAAGGGCTGAAGGCCAGCGGCAACGACTGGGTCAGCCTGCACCGCAACTACGATCCGGCTGAAGCTGGCCAGGCCGAAGTCACCGCCAACGGCACCAGCGAGATCTCGATGCGCAACCAGTACCGCGCCTGGGCCAAGTACATGACCTTGTCGATGTGAGGCCGGCGATGCAGACAGCCCAAGACATCCAAGCCAGCCACCTGATCGACAAGGTGTACGAAGAGGCGCGCCTTCTGGATGCGCGCGAGCACGAGGCCTGGAACGCGATGTTCAGCGACGACGCCTACTACTGGGTGCCGGCCAGCCATGAGCAACCCGACGGCATCAACCACACCTCGCACCTGTACGAGGACAAGCTGCTGCGCGAGCTGCGCATCCAGCGCTTGAAGAGCCCGCGCGCGTTTTCGCAGCAGCCGCCTACCCGGTGCCACCACCTGCTGCAGGCGCCGCGCGTGGAGACAATGGATGCGGCCGCCAACCGTTTCGTCACGCGCACTGAGTTCCACTACAGCGAAGCGCGCGGTGACGAAATGCTGATGCTGGTGGGCACCGTGTTCCACCACTTCCGTGTCGAGAGCGGCGCACTGCGCTTCACGCTGAAGCGTGTGAACCTGCTGAACTGCGACGCGGCGCTGCCGTCGGTGCAACTGTTCATTTAGGAGCCGGCGTGCCGCACAGCGTCCACGAAGCCTTCGCGCAACGCGCGCGCCGCCAGCCGCGCGCGCCCTTTCTGTGCACCGAGGCCGTGACGGCCAAGGCCTACGGCATCGAGGCCGGCGAGCTGAGCTACGGCGACGCACTGGCGCGCATCGAGTCGTTGCGCGAAGGCTATGCCGCCGCCGGCTACGGCCACGGCCACCGCGCCGGGCTGCTGCTGGAAAACCGGCCCGACTTCTTCGCGCACTGGTTCGCGCTGAACGCCCTGGGCGTGAGCGTGGTGCCGATCAACAACGACATGCGCTCGGCCGAATTGGCCTACCT
>JAHECC010000067.1:17288-20021 GCA_024641965.1 Rubrivivax sp. | reverse complement strand
TCGGCCATCATCAGCGCCTCGTCGACATCGTTGGTGATGAGCAGCACCGTCTTGCGGTTCTCGCCCCAGATGCGCACGATCTCGTCCTGCAGATTCGCGCGCGTGAGCGCATCCAGCGCGGACAGCGGCTCGTCGAGCAGCAGCACGTCGGGATCGGTGGCCAGCGCACGCGCCACCGAGACACGCTGGCGCATGCCGCCCGACAGTTGCGCCGGCTGCTTGTCGACGGCCGGCGTCAGCCCGACCATCGACACATAGCGCGCCACGCGCTCGGCACGAAGCGCCGCGCTTTCGGCGGCGAAGACCCGGTCCACCGCGAGCGCGATGTTCTCGCGCACCGTCAACCACGGCATCAGCGAATAACTCTGGAACACCACGCCGCGGTCAGGCCCGGGCGCGGTGATCGGCCGACCGGCCTTCAGCACCTCGCCGCGGTCGGCGCGCGCCAGGCCGGCCAGCAGGTTCACCAGCGTGGTCTTGCCGCTGCCGGAGAAGCCGACGATGGCGACGAACTCGCCGCTTTCGATGCGCAGGTCGAGGCCATCGAGCACCTCGGTGCGCGACGCACCACGGCCGTAGCCCTTGCACACGCCGCGCAGTTCCAGCATGGCCGCCGCCGGCACCGCGTCGATCGAGTTGCCGTGCATCGTTACGGCGGCCGTGCGTTCGCGCGCCGGCGCTTCGAAGGCGGTCTTCAACGCGAGGTTCATGCAGCGCTCCCCTTGCTCAGCCGCGCGCGGCCAGGTTCTGCAGCGTGGCCATCAGCCTATCGAGCGCGAAGCCGATCAGGCCGATGGTCAGCACTGCCACCAGGATGCGACTGAGCGAATCGGAGCTGCCGTTCTGGAACTCGTCCCAGACGAACTTTCCCAGCCCCGGGTTCTGCGCCAGCATCTCGGCGGCGATCAGCACCATCCAGCCCACGCCCAGCGAAAGGCGCATGCCGGTGAAGATGTAGGGCATGGCCGAGGGCAGGATGATCTTGCGCACGCGCGTGCCCAGCGGCAGCTGCAGCACCTTGCCGACGTTGACCAGGTCCTTGTCGACCGAGGTCACGCCCACCGCGGTGTTGATCAGCGTGGTCCACAGCGAGCACAGCGTGACCGTGATGGCCGACACCAGGAAGGACTTCTGGAACATCGGCGTGCCGCTGGTCACATACACCGCGCTGACGATCAGCGTGACGATCGGCAGCCAAGCCAGCGGCGACACCGGGCGGAAGATCTGCACGATCGGGTTGATGGCCGACTGGAACGTCTTCGACGAGCCCGCCAGGATGCCGAGTGGCACCGCCACCAGCGTGGCCAGCGCGAAGCCGGCAAACACAGTCACCAGGCTGGTGATGATCTGGTCGAAGTAGGTCGGCTTACCGGTCCACGCGAAGTGGCGCGGCTCGTAGTTGGGGTCTTCGGCCTTGCGCTCGACATTGCGCTTGTCCTGGCGCTCGTAGAACTCGGCGCGCTTGCGCCGTTCGTTGAAGTGGTCGACCCACAAGGCCTGCGCCTGCTCCATCACCTGGGCGGGCCCGGGCACCGCGCCCAGGCTGGTCTGGATGCGCGGCGCCAGCGCGGCCCACAGCGCCAGGAACAACGCCAGCGCGGCCACCGGCACGCCCAGGTTGAGCCACACCGCGCGCGCCATTTCACGTGGGTCGCGGGTCGCGCCAACGAAGAATTTCTGCACCAGTTCCATGTCCGTCGTCCTCGTGTTGGCGTGCCTAGACCGCGTCGGCGTTCTTCAGGCCGATCTTGAATTTGCCCAGGTAGTCGTTCGGCTTGCGGCCGTCGTAGACGATGCCGTCGATGAAGCCGTCCTGCGGACCCTTGAAGCCATCGCCGAACTTGTCACCTTTGGCCGGGAAGTCCGAGGCCTTGGCCTTGCCTTCTGCGATCAGCGCGTTGGCGGCCTGCATGTAGACCTCGGGCAGATAGACCTTCTTCGCGGTGTCGATGTACCAGCTGTCGGGCTTGCCTTCCGTGATCTGGCCCCAGCGACGCATCTGCGTCAGGTACCAGATGGCGTCGCTGTAGAACGGATAGGTGGCGAAGTAGCGGAAGAAGACATTGAAGTCCGGCATCGGCCGCTTGTCGCCCTTCTCGTACTCGAAGGTGCCGGTCATGCTGTTGGCGATGACCTCCTCGTCGGCGCCGACATAGTTCGACTTCGACAGCAGCTTCACCGCCTCGAGGCGATTTGCCATGCTGGCGTCGAGCCACATGCAGGCGCGGATCATCGCCTTGACCACGGCGACATGGGTGTTCGGGTTCTGCGTGGCCCAGCCGCGCGTCACGCCGAACACCTTCTCCGGGTTGTTCTTCCAGATCTCCAGATCCGTGACCACCGGCACGCCGATGCCCTTGAACACCGCCTGCTGGTTCCATGGCTCGCCGACGCAGTAGCCGTTGATCGTGCCGGCTTCCATCGTCGCCGGCATCTGCGGCGGCGGCGTCACCGACAGCAGCACGTCAGCACCCTTGGTGCCGCTGATGTCGCTGGCAGTGTAGTAACCCGGGTTCAGGCCGCCAGCGGCAAGCCAGTAGCGCAACTCGTAGTTGTGCGTTGACACCGGGAAGACCATTCCCATCTTGAAGGGCTTGCCCTGCGCCTTCCATTTGTCGACGACCTTCTTCAGCGCATCGGCCTTGATCGGGTGTTCGATGCGCCCGTCCTTCTTCGGCAGCAGCGGCTTCATCTCCTGCCACACCGCGTTGCTGACGGTGATGCCGTTGCCGT
>JAHECC010000067.1:0-17188 GCA_024641965.1 Rubrivivax sp. | reverse complement strand
TTGTCGACGACCTTCTTCAGCGCATCGGCCTTGATCGGGTGTTCGATGCGCCCGTCCTTCTTCGGCAGCAGCGGCTTCATCTCCTGCCACACCGCGTTGCTGACGGTGATGCCGTTGCCGTTCAGGTCCATGCTGAACGCGGTGACCACATCGGCCTTGGTGCCGAAGCCGATGGTCGCGCCCAGCGGCTGGCCAGCGAGCATGTGCGCGCCGTCGAGCTGGCCGTCGATGACCCGGTCGAGTAGCACTTTCCAGTTGGCCTGCGCCTCGAGCGTCACATTCAGGCCTTCGTCCTCGAAGAAGTGCTTCTCGTATGCCACCACCAGCGGCGCGCAATCGGTCAGCTTGATGAAGCCGAACTTCAGCGACTCCTTCTCGGGCCGGGCGCGCTTGCCCTGCGCCAGTGCCGTGGGCAGGCCGAAGGCAGCGCTGCCGACGAGTGCGCCGGCCTGCGCAAGCAGGCGGCGGCGGACATTGGGTTTGAGATCCTGCGTCATGCGTGAACTCCCTGAGGAAAGTTGGAAAGGTCGAAGGTCGGAAACGGGCGGAATCAAGCGGCGTGCAATGCGGCCGGCGGCATGCCTTGCAGCTCGAAGGCATCGGCATAGGCCGGCGCATCGGCGCCGCCCCAGTGCACACCGTCAATCAGCCGGCTGCGCCGTATCGGCTGCGCCGGCAGGTTGATGCCCAAGGCGCGCGCCGCCTCGGTGTACAGATCGATCTGGTTGATGCGGCGCGCCACGGCGAGGTAGTCGGGGTGCTCGTCCATCAGGCCCCAGCGCTTGTGCTGCGTCAGGAACCACATGCCGTCGCTCAGGTACGGGAAGTTCACCGCACCGTCGTCGAAGAACTTCAGTGCCTGTGCATCCTGCCAACGCCGGCCCAGGCCGTTGTCGTAGTCGCCGCGCAGGCGCGGTCCGATGGCCGCGACGCCGGTGCCGACATAACTCGCCTGGGCGATGGTCTCGGCCGTGCGCTGCCGGTTGGCGGCGCTGCTCTCGATCCAGCGGCTGGCTTCGAGCACGGCCATCGTCACGGCGCGCGCCGTGCGCGGATGCTCGTCCACGAACGAGGCGGTGCAGCCCAGCACCTTCTCGGGGTGGTCCGGCCAGACCTGCTGCGAGGTGGCCGCGGTGATGCCGACCCCGTCGAGTACGGCACAGTGATTCCACGGCTCTCCGGCGCTGAAGCCGTCGATGTGGCCAATGCGCATGTGCCCCACCATCTGCGGCGGCGGCACGGTGACGACGCTGGCGTCACGCTGCAGGTGGATGCCGGCCGAGGCCAGCCAGTAGTACAGCCACATCGCGTGCGTGCCGGTGGGGAAGGTCTGCGCGAAACGGTGCGCACCGCCTTCGGCGGCGAGCAGCCGGGCCAGCGAAGGCGCGTCCACCGCACCCCGGGCCGCCAGCGCCTTCGACAGCGTCAGACCCTGGCCATTCTGGTTCAAGGTCATCAGCACGGCCATGTCCTGCTTCGGCCCGCCGATGCCAAGGTGCAACCCGTAGACCAGGCCATACAGCACATGCGCCATGTCGAGCTGGCCATGTACCAGCTTGTCGCGCACGCCGGCCCAGCTGGATTCCCTGCTCAGGACGATGCGGATGCCGTGCTTGCGGTCGAACTGCAGCACCGAGGCCATGACCACGCTGGCGCAATCGGTCAGCGGTATGAAGCCGATGCGCACCTCGCGCAGTTCCGGCGCATCGCTGCCGGCCGCCCAGGCGGCCACCGGCAAGGGGTTGGATGCTTCGCTCATCGACGGTTGCTCGCTTGAACCTGGTTGCTTCGTACGTGCGAAAAAAAGGCGCCTCGACCGCGGCAGCCGAGCCAAGCCCGGATGTCGCAAGTCGGACGCCATTGCCCGAAACCACGGGTCACGGCACGCCATTGCGCCGCGACCTGCAAGAGCGGCATGCACGAGCCGTGCCAACCCGCTTTCCCAGGGAGCGGCACGTGAATCGCCTGCGGACGCACCGGCAACGCCCGACTTGCGCCTTCAATTGGTGCGGCGCAACACCCAGATCGGGGCTAAGGCTCAGGCCGGCGGCTGCAGCAACGCCCGCGCATCAAGCACACGCTGGGCGGCCTGCACCAGGCGCTGGCCGCGGTCCATCGCCAGCTTGCGCAGATGCTGGTAGGCCTGCTCTTCGCTGAAGCCAACCTCGGCCATCAGCACACCCTTGGCCTTGTCGACGACCCTGCGCTCAGACAGTTGCGTCTGCGCCAGTTCCAGCTGGCTGCGCAACTGCCGGTCCTGCTCGAAGCGCGCGATCGCCACCTGCAGCACCGGCAGCAGCCGCTGCGGCTGCAGGCCGGCGATGACATAGGCGCTGACACCCGCCTGCAGCGCCTGCTGCATCGGTGCCTGGGCAGCGTCTTCGGCGAACACCACCACCGGCCGCGGGCAGGCAGCCGAGACGGTGGACAGGTGTTCGAGCGTGTCGCGCGACGGCGATTCGCTGTCGACGATGACCACGTCGGGCTGCAGCCGCAGCACGCAGTCGTGGATCAGCAGCGCCGAGTCGAGCACGCCCACCACCAGGTGCCCCTGGCGCGCGAGTTCGTCGTGGATCAGACTGACGCGGTGCGCGCCGTCATCGATCAGCAGTACGCGCAGCGGGGACGACGCCGCCTCTGCAGGCGCTGACCTGTGCGGGACCGGGCGGCGATTGACCATGCCAGAACTGCGCAAAATCCGTGCCGAACCACGGGCTAAGGCCCATCGCGACTGGACGGCCAATCGCTGCAGCAACGCACTGAGCAGCCATTCACCGCACCCATGTATTTCTTGCAGACCTGCCGCTGCGGCGCTTGCCTCGTGCAGCCGCTGTTTGAAGTGACGGCCGTCAGGAACATGTCGAGTGGCCTCCTCAACCCAGTCGGTGAGCTTGGCGTAGCGCTGCTGCCAGCGCTTGAGCCAATGCCAGGGTTGCTGCCCTGTCATCCACCGGCCACAAGATCAGCGCGATTCGCTGGGATGACATCCATTTCCGGACCACGGCCTATGAAGAGTGGCAGGCCTATGGTCAGTCCAAGACCGCCAACGCGTTGTTCGCCAACGCCCTCAGCCGCCGATTGAAGGTATCGGGTGGCCACGCCTTTGCGGTCGACCTGGGCGGCATCTTCACGCCGCTGCAGCGCCACTTGAGCATTGAAGAGCAAGTGCGACTTGGATGGATCAACGAAGATGGCTCGCCATCGGCACTGGCGAAGGCCGGGTTCAAGACCACCGAAGAGCTACGCTCGAGTCGGGCATAGCACTCGGCAACTTGACGGCGACTCGTAAGAGTTCTATCCCGCGCGGACTTCCCCTATGTGGCGGCTATGGCCTTGTTTGGCGCACCCAGGTGCGGCTGAGATACTCAATGGCCTGCGGTTCTATGCGGCCTGGAACCCGCAGATGCCTTGATGTGCCTGCCTGCACTTCGCCACCGGCCGCCTCTCCGGCGTTATGACCTCGGCAACGGCGACTGACTGCAAGGGTGCGCTTGTGCCTCAATCCTCTCGTCTTTCGGTCCTCAGTACGTCGAGCACCTCGCCATGAACAGCAGACAACAGCATGTTCAGTGCGGCTTCCGACGATTGCTTGGTACGTAGATAGCTCAATACGAGCAGCGTCAATGGGTGCAATTCCATAACCGCCGCCAAGTCGTCTACCTTGGGCAGTGTCGGGCTCTTTACGCCCCGCTCTAGCGCAGACACGTATGTACGGCTGGACACGACGTCAAACGCTTCTTGGGTTGTTCCCGTTGCAGATCGCGCACGTCGCAGGGCACGACCAAAGTCAGACCGAACGGAAGTCGCGGCATCGATCATCACTTCGCAATTGGTTCATGCATAATGCTATAGGGCTACAACCTATAGGATTCAATATGCTCAGAACGCTCGAAATGCACAGGATTGAAGGGGCGCCGGCTGACCACAGGCGCAAGGAGCAACTGTGGTGCGCCGCGATGTTGCCCCCGGGGGTCGGCTTGCTGGTGGTCGACGTCCAGACGATCGGGAGCGATACGGTCTACGTGCAAAGCGTGGTTTGCCCCGCGTTGCTGGCAGAACTAATGCGATTTGCCGTGACGGACGCCGTGATAAGTGGCATGCACTTCGTGCCCGCGGCTCGACGCGACGGATCCGGGCGCGATACGCCGTTTCCAGTCGACGCGGTGGCGTCAGGAAACCTACCCAACGTGGAAGGTGGCCCGATACTGTTACTACGAAACTCGAAGGGCAAATGGCTGTTTCGCGGTCGGACGGTCGAACCCACCCAAATCCATGAACTGACCCTAATCTTGGATCTGGCGGCGGAGGACGAGCGACTTCCTTGGGACTCGTCCGGAAGGCGTTCTGCCAATGCCGCACCTAGGCGCGATGGCGTCTCTGGCGAAGGGCACGGCATCGACCGCGCTTGACACGCACCCATGCGATAGCAGTACGTTACGCAGCGGGAACGAGCAAGCGGGCTGGCTCCGAAGAGCGCGGCAGCGCCGCAATGCACGAACGGCGCAAGGCTCATGCTTGCCACGCTTGACCTGCCCAGTTGCATGCTATTGCGCGCAGATGGGTTCAATCGTGCCCGCGATTCCCGGCCGACCCTAAGAACACGCCGCACGAATCCGTGGGACCTTGGCTTCCACGGTATTGGCGAGCGACAGACTGCCAAGCGTCACGCCGTCAGTGGTCCCGCTGGGGCATTGACAAGGTGCGCGATCGGATCCATCGTCCCAGTAGAACGTAAATTTCCAGTTGGATCGCCAAGATGGCCAATGTGAGCGAGGTCATGTTCTAGTGGACTTGCGAAGGCGTCACCAAACAAGGACCCGCCGCGGTTAGTCAGGCCATTTTGGCAGTTGAGCAGCGCATGCAAGCAAGTCGCAATAGCGTCAATCCACCGCATGTGCGAGCGCGCGGCTCCCATACGCCAGCTCGATCACCCGACGCCTTGTCGACCTACGTCGCGATCTTCGCAGCCCTCGACACCTTCGCGCGCGCGGTTTGCGTCTCGGAAATGACTATGCGCGCACTGCGCCGCGGCGGCACCACCGCGAATGCGCCGCAGAACAGGACCGTACCAGACGGCGTTGTGCGGTAGAAGTCGATACGCGCCTGGTCGCAGGTCTGAATAGCCGACCGAGAGAATTTCAGGGCAGACCGGCTGCCAGGACCGGACCTCACGGCGAGCGGGTACATCGGGTCGCCGCGCCGGACGCCCTTGTAAACGGTGTCAAAGTGCACCGCATAGCGCTCTGCAACCTCGAGCACGGTGTAGTCCCTCTTCATGAGCGGCGCCAAACCTTGGGCGATCCGCAACATTTGATCCGCGCAGCGCGGTTCACTCCGGGCATTGCCAGTGGCATAGGCAGGCTTGGCCATATGTTCTCAAGCTCCCTCGCAAGAAACATTCGCAGTGGCACGTCAAGGCACTCGTCGTCTTGTACCTTCGGCCAACAGTCGAAAGCCGTCAAACGCAAATAACACCAGAACATCGGCGGCCACATATCGGGATGCGCGCTCGAGCCACCCCGCAGCGTTTGCAGCAACGGTATCGAGCAGACTGCCTAGATCGCATGCTTGCACTTTATGTTGGGTGTGAGGGGACCTTCTCTCCAATCAACCACAACAATCTCGACTCGAGATAAGCCCAGAGCCATGCAAACCTTGACACCACTGATTGCCAGCCACTTGCATACCCAGCCGCACTGCGGCGGCGCGCTGCTGCTCACCGATGACTATCCAGTCGCAATGACTGGCACCGGCCAGCCCAACCACCAGTGTCGTTGGCTCCATGAATGCGGCTCACTCGACACAACTCTTGATTTGCCGGTAGCTACGAATATCCAACCTGGCATGACCAAAGTCAATTGCAAGTTCATGGACTTTTTCGTCCACGAACGCATTTTTCTTCACTTGGATGAGTCCGGTGAAGTTTGAATTCAAATTGGTCATGAAACCAGCTATCGAGCAATTGCAGAAGGGGTTACGCGGCCAGATGCCACTCTGTGCGAGAAATCTGCACGGCTTACCGATGCGCGAACTGACAGACTTTTATGGTGTACCCGGCTTCGCGCAAGGCCGCACGACGATGATGCAGGTTGCTATCGTGCTAAATGGATCGAGGGATTCTTTCGTCAAATGCTAAGGGTGCTGAAAGCTGCTCAGGCAGCCGAAATCTTAGACTGCGATGTCGCGACGCTTTATGAGCGCGCAGCCTGCGGCGATCTGCCTGGGGTGAAGGTGGGAAGATCATGGATCTTCCCCGTCGATGCACTGGAGCGTCGGCTAAACGAACTCGCAATTGAAGAATCAGAGCGCCGACGCGCGCCACATCGCACCGTGTCGGTTGGCCGCAGGACACCACCTTCGCTGAGCTAGAGGTCCGAGATCATTGCGGCGAGATCCTCACCGCGAAGGCTAAGGTATCGACTAATCATCGCAGGCGAAGACCAGCCCATCAACTTCACGACTGCCTGCTCACTCAAGGCGTACATGCCGTCCGGCGTTTTCAACATGACCCAACGACAGGTGGCTTCATGTCGTATATCGTGCGTACGCAAGCCAGGACAGATTGCATGATCGTAGACTGCGGACAGTTGCTGGCTTACGCGATTCGAGACGCCCTCCAGTTCGTCTTTGTCCTCAGTACCGCTCCACAGGGTCGGGAACAGTCGGTCCTCCTTTGCCGGCAATTGCGCCAACCAGGAATTGAGCGTCGCAACAAGTGCCTTGCGCAACGGCACTTTCCTTGGTTTCAGCGCGCCCCGATGACCTTTTGTTCCTGCTAGCCTCACGTACGCCGAAGCGGTATCCACTTGGCTGCGGCGCAACATGTAGATCTCGCGCATGCGCGCGCCGGTGTGCAGCAGGCATCTGAACAGCACCTTGAGCTCCGGATTGGCCGGCAAACCGCGCTCGCGATCCTCAAGCAGCTTTTCTCCGTCAAGCACACGCTCGATTCGATCTTCCTCGCCAGGTTCAAGCCTTCGATCGCGATGCTGATCTCGCTTAATTTCCTTGCCCGACCTGATGATCTCTTCTTGTTCTTTTTCGTTGGCGACGCTGTACCCTGCTGGCAACATCCTCCACGGATTCGAGATTGACTTCGCGCCGGATCTACCAAGATGCCAGTCCCATACGCGACCGAGGAGGCCGATTCGCGCACGGATGGTCGATGGTGTCATGGGCCGCATACGAAGCCGCTTGGCGAATGCTTCTACGAAGTCGTAGTCGATGTCGCTTATTCGTTCGGCCGCAAACTCTCGCGCCACATATCCGCTGTCCTTTGTGTCCGTCCGACTGATCGACGCGTTTCCTGTCTTGTAACTCGTCAATAGGCCGGTCACCAAAGGATCAGATCCGCGCTTGGGCGGACTCAGCTTGTCGAACACCTCGCGCGGCACGGCACCCCGTGCAAGCTGAGCCTTGAGCAGGTTTCCGTAAGACTCTGCTTCGATCCGGCTGCCAAATGTATGGAAAAACGCCTTCGGAAGGAGTGGATTGATGACGCGCAGTTGGAAACCGTTGCCGCGCTGTTGAATGTTCATGCTCATGCGCCGAGTGTATTCGAAACACCTGACACGGCAATCCGTAATGAGGTAGCAGCGCTACTATTCTTGAGCCAAGTGAGGCGATTTGAGGCTACTTCCAGGCCCTGAAAAGTACGGCGCCCCTTCACGAGGCACTCTAAGTGCTTGATTTTATGGAGGCGCGACCCGGAGTCGAACCGGGCTGATCGGATTTGCAATCCGGTGCATAACCGCTTTGCTATCGCGCCACTGTACCGCTTGAATGTACGGCAAAAGAAAGGGAAGCCGCTTGGCTTCCCTTATTCGAACTGGAGCGGGAGAAGAGTCTCGAACTCTCGACCTCAACCTTGGCAAGGTTGCGCTCTACCAACTGAGCTACTCCCGCGTATCTTATTCACCTCTTTCGAAGCGCTTCGTTCGATGCAGGCTGCATCGAACGAAGCGCGCATTATAGATCGCTCCAAAGGCCCGTTGCAAACCCGCAATGCAAGCAACTCACGCACCGGCACTTCAATGCGGCAGCACGTCCGACGACGACGGCTTTGCGGCAGCTTCGGCCGGCTTCGGCACAGACTTCGATGCATCGTCCTCGCTCAGCGCCTGCGGCTTGCGCTCCAGCGCCACCTCGAGCACCTGATCGATCCAGCGCACCGGCACGATCTCGAGGTTGTCCTTGGCGTTCGCCGGAATGTCCTGCAGGTCCTTGACGTTTTCCTCGGGAATCAGCACGGTACGCACGCCGCCGCGATGCGCGGCGAGCAGCTTCTCCTTCAGGCCGCCGATGCCGGTGACTTCGCCACGCAGCGTGATCTCGCCGGTCATCGCCACGTCGGCCTTCACCGGAATGCCGGTCAGCGCCGAGACAAAGGCGGTGGTCATCGCCGCGCCCGCGCTGGGGCCGTCCTTGGGCGTGGCGCCATCGGGCACGTGGATGTGGATGTCGCGCTTCTCGAACATCTCGTCCTTGATGCCCAATCGCGCGGCGCGCGAGCGCACCACCGAGCGTGCTGCCTCGACCGACTCCTTCATCACGTCGCCGAGCGAGCCGGTGCGGATGATATTGCCCTTGCCCGGCATGACCGCCGCCTCGATCGTCAGCAGGTCGCCGCCGACCTCGGTCCATGCCAGGCCGACCACCTGGCCGACCTGGTTGTTCATGTCGGTCCGGCCGAAGTCGAACTTGCGCACGCCCAGGTAGTCGTTCAGGTTGTCCTCGGTGACGATGACCTTCTCGGTGTACTGCTTCAACTGCACGCCCTTGACCACCTTGCGGCAGATCTTGGAGATCTCACGTTCGAGCGAGCGCACACCGGCTTCGCGCGTGAAGTAGCGCACGATGCCGCGCAGCCCGCCTTCGGTGATCTCGAGTTCCTCGTCCTTCACGCCGTTGTTGGCCTGCTGCTTGGGCAGCAGGTAGCGCCGGGCGATGTTGAGCTTCTCGTCCTCGGTGTAGCCGGCCAGGCGGATGACTTCCATGCGGTCGAGCAGCGCCGGCGGGATGTTCATCGAGTTCGAGGTGGCGACGAACATCACGTCGGACAGGTCGAAGTCGACCTCGACATAGTGGTCGCTGAAGCGGTGGTTCTGTTCGGGGTCCAGCACCTCGAGCAACGCCGACGACGGGTCGCCACGGAAGTCCATGCCCAGCTTGTCGATCTCGTCGAGCAGGAACAATGGGTTGCGCGTGCCGACCTTGGTCAGGCTTTGCAGCACCTTGCCCGGCATCGAGCCAATGTAGGTGCGGCGGTGGCCACGGATCTCGGCTTCGTCGCGTACGCCGCCGAGCGCCATGCGCACAAACTTGCGCCCGGTGGCCCGTGCCACGCTCTGGCCGAGCGAGGTCTTGCCCACCCCCGGCGGGCCAACCAGGCACAGGATCGGCGCCTTGACCTTGTCGACGCGCTGTTGCACCGCGAGGTACTCGAGGATGCGGTCCTTGACCTTCTCCAACCCGTAGTGGTCTTCATTCAGCACATCCTCGGCATTGCCCAGGTCATGCTTGATCTTAGTTTTCTTCGCCCATGGCAGATTCACCAGCGTGTCGATGAAGTTGCGTACCACGGTGGCCTCGGCCGACATCGGCGACATCAGCTTGAGCTTCTTCAACTCGCCTTCGGCTTTCTTGCGCGCTTCCTTGCTCATGCGCGCGGCAGCAATCTTCTTTTCCAGTTCCTCCAGGTCGGCGCCCTCCTCGCCGTCGCCGAGTTCCTTCTGAATCGCCTTGACCTGCTCGTTCAGGTAGTACTCGCGCTGGCTCTTCTCCATCTGCCGCTTGACGCGGCCACGGATGCGCTTTTCCACCTGCAGGATGTCGACCTCATGCTCGAGCAGTTCAAGCAGACGCTCCAGCCGCTTGGCCACCAGGAACAGGTCGAGCACGGATTGTTTGGCCTCGAGCTTGAGCGGCAGATGCGCGGCGATGGTGTCGCCCAGGCGGCCCGGGTCGTCGATGCCGGCAATGGAGGTAAGGATTTCCGGCGGGATCTTCTTGTTCAGCTTGACATAGCTGTCGAACTGCTGGGTCACCGCGCGGCGCAAGGCTTCGATCTCGGGCGAGACCTCGATCGCGGGCGGGATCGGCTCGACCTCGGCAACGAAATGCTCGCCGTTGTCGGAGATCTTCTTGGTGCTGGCGCGTTGGATGCCTTCGACCAGCACCTTCACCGTGCCATCGGGCAGCTTGAGCATCTGCAGGATGCTGGACACGCAGCCGATGTCGAACATGTCGTCGGCCTTGGGCTCGTCCTTGCCTGCGGCCTTCTGCGCCACCAGCATGATCTGGCGGCCCGCCTCCATCGCGGCTTCCAGCGCCTTGATCGACTTCGGCCGGCCCACGAACAGCGGAATCACCATGTGCGGAAACACCACCACGTCGCGCAACGGCAACAGCGGCAAGGTGATCGGGTCGGCGGGGAGTACGGGATGTCCGGACATTGGAACCTCTCTTTCTCAGACCGACGTGGGGTCCGAGGCGAATATTGCAAGGAGCGCGTCTGAGGGTTCGTCCCCCTCGCGCCGGAAAGGTTCGCTCAGGCGCTGGCCTTGGTCTTGGCAGGCTCGCGATAGACCAGCAACGGCTTGCTGCCCTCCTCGATGATGTGCTCATCGATCACCACCTTGGCCACGCCGTCCAGCGTGGGCAGGTCGAACATCGTGTCGATCAGCGCGAATTCCAGGATCGAGCGTAGACCGCGCGCCCCGGTCTTGCGCGCCAACGCCTTGCGCGCGATGGCGAGCAGCGCCGACGGGCGGATCTCCAACTCCACGCCGTCCATCGTGAACAGCTTCTGGTACTGCTTGAGCAGCGCGTTGCGCGGCTCGGTCAGGATCTGCACCATCGCCTCTTCGGTCAGTTCGCCGAGCGTGGCCACCACCGGCAGGCGGCCCACCAGTTCGGGAATCAGGCCGAACTTGATCAGATCCTCCGGCTCGACCTCGCGGAACAGGTCGGAAACCTTCTTCTCGCTCTTGCTGTGCACCGTGGCGGCAAAACCGATTCCCGACTTCTCGGTGCGGCTCTGAATGACCTTTTCCAGACCATCGAAGGCGCCGCCGCAGATGAACAGAATGTTGGTGGTGTCGATCTGCAGGAAATCCTGGTTCGGGTGCTTGCGCCCGCCCTGCGGCGGCACACTGGCCATCGTGCCTTCGACCAGTTTCAGCAGCGCCTGCTGCACGCCTTCGCCCGATACGTCGCGCGTGATTGACGGGTTGTCGCTCTTGCGCGAGATCTTGTCGATCTCGTCGATGTAGACGATGCCGCGCTGCGCACGGTCGACGTCGTAGTTGCAGTTCTGCAGCAGCTTCTGGATGATGTTCTCGACGTCCTCGCCGACATAACCGGCCTCGGTCAGCGTGGTCGCGTCGGCAATGACGAAGGGCACGTTGAGCAGCTTGGCCAGCGTCTGCGCCAGCAAGGTCTTGCCCGATCCGGTGGGGCCGATGAGCAGGATGTTGCTCTTCGTCAGCTCGACATCGTCCTTCGACCCGCCCGAATGCTTGAGCCGCTTGTAGTGGTTGTAGACCGCCACCGACAGCGTGCGCTTGGCCACTTCCTGGCCGATGACGTATTGGTCGAGGCTGGACTTGATCTCGCTTGGAATCGGCAGATCCGACTTCGTCGCCTTGGAACTGGCGCCTTCGGGCGGCACTTCGTCACGGATGATGTCATTGCACAGCTCGATGCACTCGTCGCAGATGAACACCGACGGGCCGGCAATGAGCTTCTTCACCTCGTGCTGGCTCTTGCCACAAAAGGAGCAATAAAGAACCTTTTCGCCGGAGGCGCCCTTCTTGTCGGCCATGGCTTTACTTACGCTCGAAGAACGGCAGTGATGACGTCAATGATCATAGAGCATACCTAGGTGGCGCTCTTCGTGTGAAATGATGAGCCTTCCCGGCATTGCTGCTTGCTTGGCGGCCCGTTCAGCCACGCCGATCGATGACCTTGTCCACCAGGCCGTAAGCCTGCGCCTCGGCCGCGGACATGAAGAAGTCGCGCTCGCTGTCCAGCTTGATCTTGTCCAGGCTCTGGCCGGTGCGCTCGGCCAGGATGGCGTTCAGGCTTTCGCGCAGCTTCAGGATCTCGCGCGCCTGGATCTCGATGTCGGTGGCCTGACCCTGGGCACCGCCGGAAGGCTGGTGGATCATGATGCGCGAATTGGGCAGCGCGTTGCGCTTGCCCTTCGCACCCGCGGCCAGCAAGAATGCGCCCATGCTGGCGGCCATGCCCATGCACAGCGTCGACACATCGGGCTTGATGAACTGCATGGTGTCAAAGATCGACAGGCCTGCGCTGACGCTACCGCCCGGCGAATTGATGTACAGCGAGATGTCCTTGTCCGGGTTCTCGCTTTCCAGGAACAGCAGTTGGGCCACCACCAGGTTGGCGGTCTGGTCATTGACCGGACCGACCAGGAAGATCACCCGCTCGCGCAGCAACCGGCTGTAAATATCGTAGGCGCGTTCGCCACGGCCGGACTGTTCGATGACGATCGGCACCATGCCGAGGCTGCGGGTTTCAAGAGCGCTCATGAGAGTCCTCGGAGAAGGTCGCTGGGGGTATAGCGGGCATTATGAAGCGCACCCGTCGGTGCGCAGCCGGACCGCGCCGCTGCGGGCAAGGGCTCAGGCGGACATCAATTCATCGAAGGCCAGCGCCTTCGGGTTGACCTTGGCCTTGGACAACACGAACTCGGTGACGTTCTTCTCGATCACCACCGACTCGACCTCGGCCATGCGCTGGCGGTCGCCGAGGTACCAACGCATCACCTCGGCGGGTTTCTCGTAGCTCTGGCTCATCTCCTCGAGATAGGACTGCAGCTGCTCGGGCTTGGCCTGCAGGTTGTGCAGGCGCACCAGTTCGGCGACCACCAAGCCGAGCCGCACGCGGCGCTCGGCCTGGGCCTGGAAGATGTCCTGGGGCAAGGGCGCTGTCTCGGCATCCTTGACACCGCGCTGCTTGAGATCCTCGCGTGCCGCGCTCACCAGTCGCTCGTTTTCGCCGCTGACCAGGGACTTCGGCAGGTCGAGCTGCGACACACCGACCAGCGCGTCCATCACCGCGGCCTTGTTGCGCGCCAGCACACGCTGGCGCACTTCGCGCTCCAGATTCTTGCGCACGCTGGCGCGCAGGCCGTCGACCGTCCCCTCGGTGATACCCAACGACTTGGCCAGGGCCTCATCGACGTCGGGCAGCTTCTGCGCCTCGATTTTCTTCACGCTCACGCGGAAATCGGCCTCCTTGCCGGCCACGTCCGCACCGTGATAGTCCGCCGGGAACTGCAGCGCGAAGGTCTTCGACTCGCCCGCCTTCATGCCGCGCACCGCCTTGTCGAACTGCTCCAGCATCTGGCCTTCGCCGATGATGAACTGGAAGGCCTCGCCCTTGCCGCCGGCAAAGGCCTCGCCATCGATCTTGCCTTCGAAGTCGATGGTCACGCGATCGCCCTCGACAGCGCCATCGCCTGCTGGGCGCTGCGCAAAGCTGCGGCGCTGCTTGCGCAGGATCTCGACAGTGCGGTCGATCGCCTCCTCGGTGACCTCGGTGCTGGCCGATTCGATCTCGGCCGCTGAAAGGTCACCGATCTGCACCTCCGGATAGACCTCGAACGTGGCGTCAAAGACCATCTGGCCTTCCGGCGCATTGTCCTTCTGGGCGATGCTGGGCGTGCCCGCCACGCGCAGTTTGGCCTCGGTGGCGGCGTCGCTGAAGGCCTTGCCGAGCTGGTCGTTCATGACCTCATAGTGCACCGCATAACCATGGCGCTGCGCCACCACCGACATCGGCACCTTGCCGGGGCGGAACCCCGCGGCCTTGACGGTGCGCGACAACTTCCGCAGCCGAGATTCGACCTCGCTGTTGATCTGCGCGGCAGGCAATGTCAGCGTGATGCGACGTTCCAGCTTGTCCAGGGTTTCCACGTTCACGGCCATGATGGGCTCTTTCAATCGTTCAAACACGTTTGTCTGGTGCGCGGGGCCGGACTCGAACCGGCACGCCCGTGAAGGCGTCAGGACCTAAACCTGGTGCGTCTACCAATTTCGCCACCCGCGCGGCGACTGGGTTGCCAAATGGCGAGGGGCCCGCGACGGCCCCTACAGCAACCCGGCAAAGCGCGCATTCTAGCCGGCCGTCGGCCCGGGCCCGGCGCCGTGGACAATCGATGCGGTGTCGACCCAGCACTACGAAAACTTTCCAGTGGCCTCGCGGCTGTGCCCCGCGCACCTGCGGCCTGCCGTGATGGCCTTGTATCGTTTTGCGCGCAGCGCCGACGACCTGGCCGACGAGGGCGACGCGGCGCCCGCGCAGCGTCTGCAAGACCTGGCACGCTATCGAGCGGACCTGGACGCGGTTCTTGACGGTCGCGCTACCAGCGCCGGCTGGCCTTTGGTCTTTCCATCGCTGGCCGATGCCGTTCACGAGCATGCCTTGCCCGCCAAGTGGCTGCATGCTTTGCTGGATGCCTTCGAGCAGGACTTGCGTAACCCGCGCTACGCCGACCGGGACGGCCTGCTGGACTACTGCGCGCGCTCAGCCAACCCGGTCGGCCGGTTGTTGCTGCACCTGTACCGCGTGGGTGATGCCCTGTCGCTGCGCCAATCGGACGCCATCTGCAGTGCGCTGCAACTCATCAACTTCTGGCAGGACCTGAGCGTCGACCTGCCACGCGATCGGGTCTACGTCCCCCTGGACGATGCACAACGGCATGGCGTCGACTTGCCCGCGTTGCTACAGCGCCAGGATAGTCCAGCCTCGCGTGCGCTGGTGCGCGACCTGGTGCAATGGGCCGGCGCACTGATGGCCGAAGGCGCACCGCTGGCGCTGCGCCTGCCTGGGCGCGCCGGGTGGGAATTGCGTCTGGTGGTCCAGGGGGGGTTGCGAATTCTTGAGAAAATCGAACGCATGGACTACGCCAGCCTTCAGTCACGGCCCACGCTGCAAGCCTCGGATTCACTACCCGTGCTGTGGCGTGCGCTGCGGATGCAATAGATGAGCGTCTCGGCCAGCCCCGTCGCCGTCAGCCCGCAGCAGTATGTGCAGCAGAAGGCCGCGGCCAGCGGATCGTCGTTCTACTACGCCTTTCTGTTTCTTCCGGCGCCGCGCCGTGCCGCCATCACCGCCTTCTATGCCTTCTGCCGCGAGGTGGACGACGTGGTCGACGAAATCCGCGATGCCGGCGTGGCCGCGGCCAAGCTGGCCTGGTGGCGCCAGGAGGTCCGGTCTGCATTCGCCGGGCGCCCCAGCCACCCGGTGATGAAAGCGCTGATGCCGCTGGCGGCAGATTTCGCGATTGAAGAAGCCCATCTGCAGGCCGTGATCGAGGGCTGCCAGATCGACCTGCAGCAATCGCGCTTCCTCGACTATGCCGGTCTGGCGCAGTACTGCCACCTCGTAGCGGGTGTGGTCGGGGAAGTCGCGGCCAACATCTTCGGTCACAGCGACGAACGCACGGTGCAATACGCGCACCGCCTGGGCCTGGCGATGCAACTCACGAACATCATTCGCGATATCGGCGACGATGCGCGGCGCGGGCGCATTTACCTGCCGATGGCGGAACTGAAGCAGTTCGAGGTCACTGCCAAGGAGATCCTGATGCGCGACGCGCCGTGGGGCTACAGCGAGCGCTTCGACGCCTTGATGCGCTTCCAGGCACAGCGTGCCCATGCCCTGTACGACGAGGCACTGGCCGTGCTGCCTGAGGCCGACCGCCGCGCGCAGAAACCCGGGTTGATGATGGCCAACATCTACCGCACGCTGCTGCGCGAAATCGAAGCGGATGGCTTTCGCGTGCTGCACCAGCGCACCTCGCTAACGCCGCTGCGCAAGCTGTGGATCGCCTGGCGCACGAACTGGCTCGGGCGTTGACGCCACTGCGCGTCGCGGTCATCGGGGCGGGCTGGGCCGGCATCTCCGCGGCCGTGCACGCCCGGCTGGCCGGCCACGAGGTGCGGGTCTTCGAGATGTCTGCCCATACGGGCGGGCGGGCACGCACGGTCGAGGTCGCGGGGTATTCGCTCGACAACGGCCAACACATCCTCATCGGCGCCTATACCGCCACCCTGGAACTGATGCAGATCGTCGACGCTGACGCGAGTTCGCTGCTGCGCCGCATCCCCCTGGCCCTGCAATATCCTGACGGCACGGGGCTGCGGCTGCCTGGGGGCATACCCATGGCCGGGTTCGTCCGTGCCGTGCTCGCCCGGCGCGGCTGGTCCTGGACCGACCGTCTTTCACTGCTCGTTCATGCGGGCCGCTGGGCGGCGAATCGATTCGATTGCCCGCCCAGCCTCAGCGTGGCGCAGTTGTGCGCCCGCATGGCCGAGCCGGTGCGCCGGCAGCTCATCGAGCCGCTGTGCGTGGCAGCGCTGAACACGCCCGCCGAAACAGCCAGCGCGAAAGTATTCCTGCGTGTGCTGCACGACGCACTGTTCAGCGGCGCGGGCTCGTCCGACCTGCTGTTGCCGGCTGCGCCCCTGGGCGCCCTGTTGCCCCAACCGGCGATGACCTGGTTTCGAAGCCACGGCATAGAGATACACGCGCCAGCCAGGGTGATGCACTTGCAAGTCGAACGCGGCGGCTGGCAAGTCGACGCCGTGCGCTTCGACGCCGTGATCTTGGCCTGCAGCGCCGCCGAGGCGTCGCGGCTGTGTTTCGCAGTGGCACCAGGCTGGGCGCGCACTGCGTCCGCACTGCGCTACGAACCGATCGTCACGGTCTATATGCATTGCCCGGGCGCACGGCTGGCCTTGCCGATGCTGGCCCTAGAAGTTGGCGAGCAGGCGCCGGCGCAATTCGTCTTCGACCTGGGCGCGCTGGTGGGCTCCGCTGGCGTGTTCGCCTTCGTGATAAGCGGTGCCCGAGCCTGGGTCGAACGCGGTGCGCCGGCCACGGCCGAAGCCACATTGGCCCAGGCCGTCGCTGCGTTTCCGTCGGGCACCTGGCCGCAGGCCCCCACGCTGCTGCACGTGGCGGCCGAAAGACGCGCGACCTTCCAGTGCACCCCAGGACTGCAGCGCCCTGCCGCGCAGATTTTGCCTGGGCTATGGGCGGCAGGCGACTATGTGCAGGGACCGTACCCGGCGACGCTCGAAGGCGCAGTGCGCGCCGGACGATCTGCCGCGCAAGGACTGACGACCTGAAGCCGCGGCTCCGCGGTAGGCACGTT
>JAHECC010000066.1 GCA_024641965.1 Rubrivivax sp. | reverse complement strand
CGGCCTTCAGCGTCTCGATCTGCTGCACCTGCGAGATCATCGCGGTCTGCTCCTCCAGTTCGATCTGCAGCTTGCGCCGCGTGGCCTCCATCGCCGCGCGCCGCACCGAAACCTCGGCGTCGGCGTCGATCTCGGCGCGCTCCTTCTTGCTCTTGGCGATGACCTCGGCCAGCTTGCGCATGCCCACGGCGTTGAAGGCATTGTTCTCGTCCAGCGCCTTGAAGGGCGTCTGGTCCAGCGCCGTCAGCGACACCGTGTCCAGTTCCAGACCGTTGCGCGCCAGCGATTCGAGCAGGCTGTCGCGCACCTCGGCGACGAAACCGCCGCGGTTCTCATGCAGCTCGTCCATCGTGAAACGCGCCGCCACCGCGCGCAGCGCATCCACCAGCTTGCCCTCGATCAGCTCGCGCAGCTTGGCCGCGTCGAAGGTGCGGTTGCCCAGCGTCTGCGCGGCACGCGCGATGCCGTCTTCGTCGGCGATGACCGAGACGTAGAACTCGGCGCCGACATCGACGCGCAGGCGGTCCTTGGTGATCAGCGCCGCCTCGCCGCTGCGGCTCAGCTCCAGGCGCAGGCTTTGCATGTTGACGCGCGAGATCTGGTGGAAGTACGGGATGGCGATGACGCCGCCATCCATCACCACGCGCCGGCCGCCGACCCCCGTCTTCACCAGGCTGGTCTCGCGAGTGCCGCGCACATACAGGCGCGCCAGCACGACGATGATGATCGCCGCAACGACAAGGATCAGCAGGATCCAGGCTAGGGTGCTGTTCATGGCTTGGCCTCCTTCACAGTGCGTGCATGTTGCAAAGCAGGTGCGACGACATGCCGCCGTCCACCGGGATGTTGGTGCCGCGGATCCAGCCGCTCAGATCGCTCAACAGGAAGGCGACGACCGGCGCGATGTCGGCCGCCGCGCCCGGGCGGTCCATCACGCGCATGTCTTCCTCGGCGCGCGCGCCCAGCGTCTTCACGAAGTCGCCGAGGATTGGCGTGTCCACCGGCCCGGGGCTGACGGCGTTCATGCGGATGCCGCGCTCGCGCCAGGTCCAGCGGTGTTGCAGCGTCCAGGCGATCAGCGCCTCCTTGCTGAAGAAGTAGCTGCGCCCGCCGGCGTCGCCAGCATCGTGCGTGCGCACGAACTCGGCGACGTCGTCGAAGTCCAGCGCCTCGCTGTCGTGGATCGAGCTGATGTGGCTGGCCCAGTCGAGACCCGCCAGCGAGGCCAGGTTGACGACGCTGGCGCCATCGGCCAGCTTGGGAATCATCGCCAGCGTGAAGGCCTTCAGCCCCACCAGGTTGACCTTCAGCACGAGTTCGGCCGGCGCGGTGGGCGGCAGCCCGGCCACATTGGCGATGCCGTGCACGCCGTGCGGCAGCGCCTGCACCAGCTGGCGGATCTGCGCCGGGTCCGACAGGTCGCACTTGTAGAGTGCCTCGACATGGTCGTGCGTCATCGTTCGGTCCACGCCCAGCACGCTGGCGCCCCAGGCCTTGCACAGGCGCGCGGTCTCCCAGCCGATGCCGCTGGCGCAGCCGGTGACCACGATGGTCTTGCCTTCGAGCAGCTTCTTCATGGTCAGAACATCGGTGGGTAGGGACGTGCGCCGCGGTCCAGCGTGATCCAGCGCGTTTCGGTGAAGGTCTCGTGCGACCATCGCCCGCCATGCCGGCCCAGCCCTGAGGCCTTGGCGCCGCCGAAGGGCACATGCGGCTCGTCGTTGACGCTGCTGCAGTTGATGTGGCACATGCCGGTGTCGAGCGCTTGAGCGATGCGTAACCCGCGGGCCTCGTCGCGCGTCATCACGCCGCTGGACAGGCCGTACTCCGTGTCGTTGGCGATGGCCACGGCTTCGTCGTCGCTGTGGAACGGAATCACTGGCACGACCGGGCCGAAGGTCTCTTCTTGGTAGACCTTCATCTGCGGCGTCACGCCGAGCAGGATCGTCGGCTCGACGAAACGCCCACGCACGCCGCCGCCGAGCAGTACCTTGGCACCCTGGGCCACCGCATCGTCGATCTGCGCCTTGACCTTGGCAGCCTGCTTGTCGTTGATCAGCGGGCCGATGATCGCGCCGTCGTCAGCGCCCGGGTCGCCGACCTTGAGCTTCGCCGCGCGCTCGACAAAGCGCTTGACGAAGGGCTCGAAGATGTTGGCCTGCACCAGCACCTTTTCCACCGACATGCAGATCTGGCCCTGGTGCATGAAGCTACCGAAGTTGGCGGCCTGCGTGGCGCGCTCCATGTCGGCGTCGTCGCAGACGATCAGGCTGTCCTTGCCGCCGAGCTCGACGCAGGCCTTCTTCAGGTGCGCGCCGGCCCGTGCCGCGATCGAACGGCCCACGGGCGTGCTGCCGGTGAAGCTGATGCCCTTGATGCGCGGGTTGTCGATCAGTTCATCGCCGACTGCCGGCACGTTGTCGCGCGAGCAGGTCAGCACGTTGAGCACCCCCGCCGGCACCCCCGCCTCCTCGAAGACTTCGGCGAAGAACAGGCCGCCGCAGTAGGGCGTTTCCTCCGAGGGCTTGAGCACCACCGTGTTGCCGGCGGCGATGGCGAAGGCGATGCCGCGCGCGCTGAGCAGCGCAGGGAAGTTCCAGGGGCTGATGCAGGTGATCACGCCCATCGGCCGACGCAGCGCCATCGACAGCTTGCCGTTTTCCGACGGCATGATCTCGCCGATCGCGGCATAGTTGCTGGCTGCCGCGGCGTAGAAGACCTCGGGCACGTAGCCAGCCTCGAACAAGCCCTTGCCGAGCCAGCCGCCGCCTTCGCGCCGCAGCGCCTCGACCAGATCCTTCTGCCGACGCTCGACGATCTCGGCCACCTTGATCATGTAGTGCGAGCGCTGCTGGAACATCAGGCCGGCCCAGGGCGTGAAGCCCTGCTGCGCGGCGTCGATGGCGGCGCGCGCCTCGGCCAGACCGCCGTCCGGCACGCGCGCCCAGACCGCGCCATCGGCCGGATTCAGGTCGTCGAAGTTGCGGCCCGGGTGCACCCAGCGTCCGCCGATGTACAGACCGTCGAAGTTGCGTGCCATGTCATTCCTCCCGCTTGAAACTGCCATCGGTTTGACGGCGATGGATCTCGATGCCCGGCCGGTGCCACACCTCCAGCCCCGGCGCCACGGTCGGTGCCGGCGTGCTCGGCGCGCGCACGGCGCAGTTGGCGGCGATCTCGACGCGTCGCACGGCCGCGTCCAGCGCACCCGATGCCTGCAACTCGGCCAGCGCGCGCGCCGCCGCGCCCGACGGGTCCGGGCCGGCGCGCTGCAACTGCAGGGCCTCGGCCTGACGCAAGGTGGCCACGCGCACCAGTTCGTCGATGCCGGTGGGCACGAAGGCCCGCGGCGGCGTGGCCGCGACGCCTGGTGGTGCGGTAGCCGGCTGAACTGCGGCCACCACCGGCGCCGCCCCCCGTGCCGCGGCTCCGCCCAGGTAGGCGGCCTGCACCGCCGGGTCGCGTGCCAGTTGATCTGCTGGTCCCTGTCCAACGATCTCGCCGTTTTCGAGCAGGTAGGCGCGGTCGGCGATGGCCAGGCTCTGGCGCGCGTTTTGCTCCACGAGCAGGATGCCGACACCTGTAGCGCGCACCGCTTGCAGCGCCTTGAACAGTTCGATGCACAGCAGCGGCGACAAGCCGAGCGAAGGCTCGTCGAGCATCAGGATGGTCGGGGCCGACATCAGCGCACGCCCGATGGCCACCATCTGTTGTTCGCCGCCGCTCATCGTGCGCGCCAGCTGCGCGCTGCGCTCGGCCAGTTTGGGGAACAGGCTCAGCACGCGCTCCAGGTTGTCCGCCTGCTGGCCGCGCGCGCGTTGCGCGAAGGCGCCGAGCAGCAGGTTCTCGCGCACCGACAGCTCGCCGAAGATGCCCCGCCCCTCGGGCACCAGCGCCAGCCCGGCTTCGACGATGCGGTGCGGCGGCATCGCGCTCAGCGATTGGCCGTCGAGCAGCACGCGGCTGCCGCCATCGGCCGGAATCAAGCCTGCCGCGGCCTGCAGCAGCGAGGTCTTGCCGGCACCGTTGGCGCCGAGGATGACGACGATCTCACCCGTCGCCACGTGCAGGCTCACGCCTTTCAGCGCGCGGTGCTGCCCGTAGGTGACGGCCAAGCCGTGCAGCTCAAGCATGCTCGTCTCCGAGATAGGCGCGTATCACTTCCGGGTCCGACAAGGCCTGCTCCGGCGTGCCTTCGGCGATCTTCTGTCCGCTGTTCATGACCACGCAGCGGTCGCACAGGCTGCGGATCGCGTCCATCACATGCTCCACCAGGATGACGGTGCGACCGTCGTCGCGCAGGCTCTTGATCAGGTCGATGCCGGTCTGCAACTCGGTCGGATTCAGGCCGGCCAGCCATTCGTCGAGCAACAGCACGCGCGGGTCGCCGGCCAGCGCGCGCGCCAGCTCGACGCGCTTTTCGTCGATGTAGGTCAGCGTCGACACCGGCGCGTTCAGCGCCTGCGCCAGCCCCACCCGCTCGAGCTGGCGCTCGGCGTGCTTGCGCGCCTCGCGGCCCCACAGCCGCTTGTGGCCGAACACGGCGCCGGCCAGCACGTTCTCGACCACGCTCAAACCCGGCAGTACGCGCACCAGTTGGAAGGTGCGGGCCACGCCGGCACGGGCGATGTCACGCGCGGGTCGGCCAGAGATCAGCCGGTCGTCGAGATAGATGTCGCCCGAGGTCGGCGCCAGCGCCCCGGAGATCAGGTTCATCATCGTCGTCTTGCCCGAGCCGTTGGGGCCGATGATGCCCATCACTTCATGCTCGCGCACGCCGAAGCTCAAGCCGTCTACGGCGCGCAGGCCGCCGAAATGCTTGGACACCGACTGCGCCTCGAGCACCAGTCGCTCACGCATGGTCGCCGCCCTTGCGCTTGAGCTTCTCGAACAGGCCGACCACGCCCTGCGGGATGAAGTACACGATCAGCAGGAAGGCCACGCCGAGCAGCAGCACGGTCTGCGTCGGGAAACTGGCCGAAATCGCCTCCCAAAGCAGTGTGAAAGGGATCACCCCGACCAGCGGCCCCCACAGCCGGTGCACGCCGCCGAGCAGCGCCATGATCACGACCTGGAAGGACAGGTCGGGCGAAAAGGCCATGGCTGGCTCGATGTAGGTGAAGCGCGGCGCCATGATCGCGCCGGTGAGCGCCGCGATGCTGCCTGAAATGACGAACAACGCCACCTTGGCACGCGCCGAGTGGATGCCCACGTGTGCCGCCACCAGCTCGTCGTTGCCGATGATGCGCAGCGCAAAACCCAGGCGCGAGCGTTTCACCACCCAGCCGATCAGCGCCACCAGCGCGCCCAGCGCCAGCAACTGCCAGTAGATGTGCTGGTCTTTCAGGTCGGTCAGCACATACATGCCGCGGCTGCCGGTGAAGTTGTTCTGCACCCAGGTCACCACCTGGCGGATGAATTCGGCCAGGCCCAGCGTGAAGATCACGAAGTACACGCCCGACAGCCGCAGCGTGGCCACGCCCACGGCCAGCGCCAGCAGCGCACCGGCCGCGCCGGCGATGAGCAACAGCAGCACATAGGGCAGGCTCTCGATGCCGGCGCCCACGGTGTAGGCGCCCAGGCCGTAGAAGGCGGCGGTGGCCAGCGAAATGTAGTGCGTGGGCCCGGAGAACAGCGCCCACGAGGTGGCCAGCACGCCGTACATCGCGATCGAGATGCCCAGCGTCAGCCAGTAGGGCTTGCCCAGCAGCGGCAGGCCGGCCAGCAGCACGAAGGCCGCGGCCACGGCGGCAAAGACCAGGGCTTCGCGCCGGCTCACGACGCGCGCTTTCCGAACAGCCCCTGCGGGCGCAGCAGCAGCACCAGCACGAACAGCAGGTAGGCGGCGGCCAGCGTCAGCCCGGGATCGATCAGGCTGGCCACTGCGGTTTCGGCCAGGCCCAGGATCAGCGCGGCGACGACCGCGCCGCGCACGTCGCCGACGCCGCCCATGATGACGATGATCAGCGCCTTCATCGTGAAGAGCACGCCGATCGAGGCGTCCAGCGTCAGGAAGGTCGACAGGATCGTGCCGCCCGCGGCCATCACCGCGCCACCGAGCGCGAAGGCCAGCGTGCTCATCTTCGGCACGTCGATGGCCACCAGGCCAGCGCTGCGCGGGTCCACCGCCACGGCGCGCAGCGCCATGCCGGTGCGGGTGTTGTTCAGGCCCAGGTAGACCAGCGCGCAGATCAGCGCCGCCGCCAGCGCGGCAACAATGCGGTTCAGCCCGAAGGGGCTGCCGAAGATCTCGAAGGGCACGGCCAGGAACGAGTAGTTGAAGAACTCGCCGCCGAATGCCAAACGCATGATGCCGACCATGGCGAAGCTCATGCCGAAGGTGGCGAGGATGCTGTCCACCTCGAGCTGGCCGCGGCTCTTCGCGCGGCGCACCAGCGGCCGCAGCAGCCAGCGGTAGATCAGCCAGTTCAGCACGAAGGCCAGCGGCACCACGAACAGCAGCGCCAGCATCGGGTTGAACTGCATGGCGGTGAACAGCCAGAACGCGCCGAAGGCGCCGGCCACCAGCATCTCGCCGTTGGCCAGGTTCATGATGCGCGCCACGCCGTATTGAAGCGTCAGGCCCATGGCCAGCAGCGAATACGTCGCACCCAGCAGCAGGCCGGTGATGAGGATGTCCATGCGCTCTCGAAAGGCGTGGGCCCATGCGGGCCCACGCCGGGGTGGCGGCGGCTTACCAGCCGGTCTTCACGACCGCCGGCTTCTCGCCCGGCTTGCCGGTGGAGGCCACGCCGACGAACTTGCCGTTCTGCCACTGGCCCACGGTCCAGAAGTTCTCGATCGACTGGTTCTTGAACTTCCACTCGCCGAGCACAGTCTTGAAGCTGTGCTTCTTGACGTAGTCGGTGACCGCCGCCTTGTCGACGCCGCCGGTGCCCTCGATGGCCTGCTCCAGCACCTGCAGGCTGGCATAGGTGACCGGGCCGGCCCAGTAGTCGGCATCCACGCCAGTGATGCGCTTGTGGTCCTCGTAGTAGCCCTTCATCTCGGGCGCTTCCGGGTTGATGCCGCCGGCGCCGAGCACGGCGTCGGCCGACTTGCCGAACTTGCCTGCAAAGGCCGGGAAGCAGGTGGCCACCGCCGAGTAGTAGGCCTTGACGTTCAGGCCCTCGATCTTGGCCAGCTCGGCCAGCGCGAAGGTGTCGGGCGGGTACGACCAGGCGACGAAGGCATCGGGGTTCGCGGCCTTGGCGCCCTTCATCACCGGCGCCAGATCCTGCGTGCCCAGCGGGTAGGACTTGTCGTAGACGATCTCCAGCCCATGCTTCTTGAAGATCGGGCGCGCGGCTTCGGCCAGCTCGATGCCGAAGGCATCGGCCACGTTGACCATCGCCACCTTCTTGCCGATCTTGCCTTCGTCGACCATCTTCTTCAGCACGTCGGCCACCGAATTGGCGAATGCCGTGGTGGTGCCCAGCGTGAAGAAGATCGTCGGATAGCGCTGGGCCAGCTCGCCGGTCTTGTCGGTGATGGCGCTGACCGCGATCTGCGGGTAGCCGTACTTGGCGAACACCGGCGCGGCCGCCAGGTTCAACCCGGTGCCGTAGGGCGCAATGATGAAATCGGCGTTGTCCTGCGTCGCCAGCCGCTCCACCGCCTTGATGGTCTCGCCGGGGTTGGTGCGGTCGTCGTATTCGATCAGCTCGATCTTGCGCTGGCTGCCGTCCTTCATCTTCAGGCCGCCGCGGTCGTTAACCTGGGTGACCCACATCTTGATGCTCGGCCAATGCGTGACGGCGGCGCCGCCGGCCAGCGGCCCGGTCTTCGGCGCCACCGCGCCGATCTTGACCGTCTGCTGTGCCATCACCGGCAGGCTGTAGGCCGCCACGGCCGCGATCGCGGCCAGTGCAAGGGTGTTTCTGCGCTTCATGCGTATCTCCTTCAGTGGTTTCAGAACGGGAGGTGGGGCGCCGTGCTGGACAGCGTGATCCAGCGCAGCTCGGTGAACTCGTCGATGGCGGCCTTGCCGCCGAAGCGCCCGTGGCCGCTGCCGCGCACACCGCCGAAAGGCATCTGCGGCTCGTCGGCGACTGTCGGAGCGTTGATATGGCAGATGCCGGAATCGATCTGCCGCGCCACGCCCAGCGCACGCAACACGTCGCGCCCGAAGACGGCCGCCGCCAGGCCGTACTCGGTGTCGTTGGCGACGGACACCGCCTCCTCGGGCGAGCCGACGCGCACCACCGCCGCCACCGGGCCGAAACATTCATCGCGGTACAGCTGCATCGCGGGCGTGACCTGATCGACCACCGCCGGCTGCATGATCGTGCCTTCGACCTCGCCTCCGGCGACCAGCCTCGCGCCCTTGTGCAACGCGTCATCGATCATGCCGCGCACGCGCTGCGCCGCGTCACGGCCGATCATCGTGCCGAGCACGCAGCCTTCGGCGCCGGGAACGCCCGCTCGCAGGCTGCGCGCGCGCTCGGCCAGCCGCGCGACGAATTCGTCGGCGACGCGGTGGTCGACGACCAGGCGCTCGGTGCTCATGCAGATCTGGCCCTGGTTCATGTAGGCGCCAAAGGCGGCGGCGCGCACCGCGTCGTCGAGGTCGGCGTCGTCGAGCACGATCAGCGGCGCCTTGCCGCCCAGTTCCAGCAGCACCGGCTTGAGGTGCTGGGCGCAGCTCTGCGCCACCAGCCGGCCGATGCGCGTGCTGCCGGTGAAGCTGACTCGCCGCACCGCCGGATGCGCGATCAGGGCATCGACCACGGTCTTGGCCTCGCCCGGGGCGTTGCTGATCACGTTGACCACGCCCGGCGGCAGGCCCGCGTCGCGCAGCACGCTGGCGATGAGCCAGTGCGTCATCGGGCACATCTCGGCCGATTTCAGGATCACCGTGTTGCCGCAGGCCAGCGGCATGGCCAGCGCGCGCACGCCCAGGATCACCGGCGCGTTCCACGGCGCGATGCCCAGGCAGACCCCGGCCGGCTGGCGCACGGCCATCGCGGTGCGGCCGGGCTCGTCCGAAGGAATGATCTCGCCGGTGATCTGCGTGACCATGGCCGCGGCCTCGCGCAGCATCGCCGCGGCGAGCTTGCAGTTGAATGCCGCCCACATCGGCGACGCGCCGGTCTCCAGCGCCATGGTGCGCGTGAACTCCGCACTGCTTGCCTGCAGTCCCTCGGCGGCCCGGTTCAGCAAGGCACGCCGCTCGGTCGGGCGCAATCCGGCCCAGGCGGGGAAGGCGGCCGCGGCGGCATTGGCGGCATCACGCGCATCCTGCGGACCGGCCGCCGCCGCCGTGCTGACCACCTGCCCCAACACCGGGTCGCGGCGCTCGAACACTGCGCCCGAAGCGGCGCTGGTGTCGCGTTCACCGATCATCAAGGGCACATTGAACATCGCTCTCCCGGCGGCCTATAGGGCGAGGCCCGACTGTGCGCGCGATCGAGCCAGTAGACTATGCAGGAATCTGGCGTTGAATTGACGCTTTCTGGCGCCCTGTACGAGGGTTTGTAGCAGGACACCACGCGATGCCACTGACCGCAGCGCCCTTGATCAGTGCCCGCGACGTGCTGGCCATGCCCATCCGCCCGACGTTGCACGCGCAGCGCTGGACCCTTGCCGGCACCGGGGGCGCGGCGCTCGGCCACTTCGTGCATCTGGCCGCCGGACGCGGCGGCCTGCTGCACCGCGCTGGCGAGATGACGCTGCACGCGCAGGACCTGGTCTGGCTGCCTTCGGGTCAGGCCGAGGCGCTGCAGGTGGCGCCGGGCAGCGAAGGCATCGTCGTCGGCGTGTCCGCGTCGCTGCTGACGGCGGCCATCGGCAGCCATGCCGAGGCGCACCTGCTGCGCCACCTGACCGGCCACACGGCCCGGATGACGGTGCACGACGCCGGTGCGCGCGAGGAGATCCTGCGCTCGCTGCACGCCATCGAGGCCGAGGCGCGCATGGGCCTGGAGGGCTCGTGGGGCTACCTCAGCGCGCACCTGACCATCGTGCTGGTGTGGATGTGGCGCCTGGGCAGCAAGGGAGCGCCCGAGATCGGCGCGGCGGCCGGCGAGGCGCAGCGCCTGCAGCGCTTCAGGCGCCTGGTGGAAGCGCACTTTCACGAGCACTGGAGCGTCGCGCGCTACGCCAAGGCGCTGGCGGTCACGCCCGACCGGCTGCACGACATTTGCGTGCGCAGTCTGGGCCGACCCCCCCTGACGCTGGTGCACCAGCGCGTCACGCTGGAGGCCTGCAGGCTGCTGGGCGGCAGTGAGCTGCATATCGAAGCCGTGGCCGCGCAGGTGGGCTTCGCCAGCACCAGCCACTTCAGCCGCTTCTTCAAACGGTGGACCGATGTCAGCCCCACGGCGTGGCGCGCACAGGCAAGACGCCGCGCCCGCGCCGAACCGCTGAGCCTGCCCACGAGCTACGCCGACTGGCCTTGACCATAGCGCTCATGTCGACGCTGCCGTTCACCTTGTTGCGCAAGGTCGTTTCTCCCCGAACGCCGGGCGCCGCCAGGGGCCTGGAATGCTCATAGGCAGCTCATGCACGCTTCACTTCGGCGTGACAGGACACGGGGACTGAGTCAGAGTGCAGCATGCGCGGCATGGGCCAGCGCGCAAGGGGTGGCGATGAAGTATCTGAACGACGCGGGCAGCCGCTTCAAGCTGCCGCTGAAGAACGACAAAGGCAAGACGCTGTGCACGCTGCTGTGGGGCGACCCGCTCCAGGAACTCGAGCGTCAGGGCACGGGCGCGGCCGAGCGCGTGAAGGTGCGCGCGCGCCGGCGCACCGGCTGGCTGCCGGCCAGCGCGGTCGGCGACACCGGCTTGCTGGAGATCTATGTCATCGACGTGGGTCAGGGCGACGGTGTGCTGATGCGCACACCGCAAGACGACGCCTGGCACATGATCGACGCGGGCATCAAGGCCGCGTCGCAGATGACGAACAAGGGCGCCGCCAACTTCGTGCGCTGGAAGTTCATCGACGACCTGCAGCGCGAGCGTGTGCACTTCGCCAACATGATCGTCACGCACCCCGACACCGACCACTACGGCGGCATGGTCGACCTGCTGTCCGGCGTGCTGCCTGACGGCCGCACTTTCGGCATCGATGTCGATCGCTTCTGGCACTGCGGCATCGGCCGCTTCAGCGGCGCCGATCCGCTGGGCGCGCAGCGTGCCGACACCAGCACCACGACATTGCCGAACCCTTGCTACGGCCTCAAGCCGGAGGGGCGCTTCATCGTCGAGTTGCTCGACGGCAAGACCCACTTCGGCCGGCCGAAGCGGCCCTTCACGCGCGAGTTCGCGGCGCTGGCGGAGAGGGTCGGCAAGGTGCCGAAGAAGGTCAGCAGCCTGGCGCAGACCGACAACTGGCTGCCGGGCTACACACCGGCCGAGGGCACGGCGTCGATCCGCGTGCTTGGCCCGGTGGTGGAAAAACTGGCCGGCGGCGGCAAAGGGATGCGCGACCTGGGCAGCGACAGCGTCACGCGCAACGGCCATTCGGTGGTGCTGCGTGTGGACTATGGCAACGCGCGCCTGCTGCTCACCGGTGACCTGAACACCGCCTCGCAGCGACTGCTGCTGAGCTGCCACGACGCTGCGGAGTTCAAATCCGACGTGGCCAAGGGCTGCCACCACGGCAGCGACGACATCGACCTGCGTTTCGTGCGCGCGATGGCGGCACGCGCCACGGTCATCTCCTCGGGCGACAACGAGGACTACGCGCACCCGCGCCCACGCATCCTGGGCGCCAGCGCGCACTACGGCCGCGAGTCGCTGACGCCAGACGGCGAGCTGATGCCGCCGCTGCTGTATTCCACCGAGCTGGCGCGCTCGGTCGGCCTGCAATTCGCCACGCACGCGCGCACCGTGGCCGAGCCCAAGCAGTTCCACGCGCCGAGCCAGCTGGAGGTGGATTTCGACGCCTCGCCTGCGGGCTATTACAAGCGCCTGTCATGGATGCCGATGGCCACCGACCTGGTCTATGGGCTGGTGAACGTGCGCACCGACGGCCGGCGCATCCTGTGCGCGACGATGAAGGAAGGTTCGTCCGACTTCGACCTGCAGGTGTTCCAGGCCGGCGTGCGGCCGCCATGAAGCATGCACAGGTCTGTCCGGCGCGGCGCAACTATGATGCCCCGCACCCACCGCCGCCGAGGAATGCGCCATGACCATCCCCTTCCGTGCCGACCAGGTAGGCAGCCTGCTGCGCCCGGCTTCGCTGGCTGCCGAACGCGCGCGCTTCAAGCGCGGCGAGATCGATGCGGCGCAGCTGAAGGCAGTCGAGGACGACGCCATCCGCGAGGTCGTGCGGCAACAGGAAGCCATCGGCCTGCAGGGCATTACCGACGGCGAGTTCCGCCGCGACTGGTGGCATCTCGACTTCCTGGCGCTGCTCGACGGCGTGACGCTGAAGGACAACCCCGGGCCGAAGTTCCAGACTGGCGAGCATGGCGGCGAGCAGCCGCCCATCGCCACCGTCACCGGCCACATCGCCTGCAGCCGGCCGATCATGGCCAAGCACTTCGCGTTCCTGAAATCGCAGACCACGCGCACACCAAAGATGACGATCCCATCGCCGTCGATGCTGCACCTGCGTGGCGGGCGCGCCGCCATCTCCACCAAGGCCTACCCCGACATGGCCGGCTTCTGGGCCGACGTGGCCGCCGCTTACCGCACGGCCATCGGTCACCTGTACGACGCCGGCTGCCGCTACTTGCAGCTCGACGACATCACCTTCGCCTACCTGTGCGACCCGAAGGTGCGGGCGACGTGCCGCGCCAACGGCGACGACCCCACTGCGCTGCCGCAGACCTATGCCGACACCATCAATGCCGCGTTGGCCGGCAAGCCGGATGACCTGCACGTGACGATCCACACCTGCCGCGGCAACTTCAAGAGCGCTTGGGTGGCCGAAGGCGGTTACGACCCCGTCGTGCAAGCCATGTTCTCGACCCACGTCGACGGCTACTTCATGGAGTTCGACAGCGTGCGCGCTGGCGGCTTCGAGCCCCTGAAGGCACTTCCCAGAGGCAAGAAGGTGGTGCTGGGGTTGGTGACGACCAAGCTCGGCGAGTTGGAATCGAAGGACGATCTGAAGCGCCGCATCGACGAGGCCGCGAAGTTCGTGCCGCTCGATGACTTGTGTCTGTCGCCGCAATGCGGCTTTTCCAGCACGCACCACGGCAATGCGCTGTCGGTGGACGACCAGTGGCGCAAGCTGGAGCGTGTGGTCGAGGTGGCGCGCGAGGTGTGGCGCTGATGCCGCAGCGTTGACAAGCACATGACCTCGGTTGACGGTGCCGCCGCCCGCTGGCGCATGCTGGCCCTGCTTTTCGCCTGTCGCGCCAGCCTGGGCCTGCAGTTCCAGACCCTGGCCTCCACCGCCGACCCGCTGGTGGCGCAGTTCGGCATCGGCTATACCGAAATCGGCACGCTGATCGGGTTGTTCATGCTACCGGGGTTGTTTCTGTCGCTGCCGGCAGGCACGGTGGGGCGCTATGCGTCGGACAAACGCCTGGTGAGCCTGGGGCTGGCAGTGATGGCATTGGGTGGCCTTGTCGCTGCATTGGCCAACGGTTTTGGCCAGTTGGCACTGGCGCGGCTGATCACCGGCGCCGGCTTCGTGTTCGGCACGTTGTATTTCACGAAGATGGTGGTCGACTGGTTTTCCGGGCGGGAGCTGGCCACGGCACTGGGCATCCTGGTGATGAGTTGGCCCTTCGGCATTGCCGCGGGGCAGGTGGGCCATGCCTGGTTGGCGCTCAGCTTCGACTGGCGCGCGCCCTTCATCGTCGCCGCCGCTTGCAGCGCCTTGGCCGCGGCCACGGTGGCCTGGGGTTACCAACCGCCACCCAGCGTCGGCGCCAGTGCCGTATCGCAGGAGAACCGCCTGCCGCGAGACGAATGGCTGCTGACGCTGCTGGCCGCGGTGGCCTGGGGACTGTTCAACGCCGGCTACGTGGTCTACCTGAGCTTTGCGCCCAAGGTGCTGGAGTCAGAGGGTTATGGCACCACGCAGGCGGCCGGCGTGATCAGCATCGCCAGCTGGGTGATGATCCTGTCGGTGACCTTCATCGGCCGCATTGCCGACCGAACTGGCCGCCATGCCACGGTGCTATGTGTGTGCATGGCCGTGGCGGTGGTCTCGCTGCTGCTGCTGCGTCATGCCGAGTGGTCGGTGGCACTGAGCCTGGCCTTTGGGCTGCTGGGCATGGCGCCAGCCGGCATCATCATGGCGCTGACCGCGCAGTCGATGGCGCCGCAACGGCGCGCCTTCGGCATGGGCGTGTTCCTCAGCGTCTACTTCGTGCTGCAGACTGCCGGCCCGCCGCTGGCGGGTTGGCTGTTCGATCGCAGCGGCGATCCCTACGTCGCGATCCAGTTCGCGGCCGCGCTGTTCGCGGCCACGGGGGTCTGCCATATCGGCTTCGGATGGCTGAAGCGGCGCCTGGCGCAAGCCTGAGCTACACGAGCGCCTGCAGGTCGATGCGTGTGCCGAACAAGGTGAGCACGTCGCCGTCGACGCTCAGGCCCAACCGGCGCGCGCGCGCCAGCGTTGCGCCGACATCGGCCACCGCCAGCGCATAGCCGCAGATGCCCTCGCCGCGGGCATCTGCGGCGATGAAGTCGATCCAGCCTTCATGCAGCGGCAGGCGCCAGGCGGCGCCGCGCGCCAGGGGTGCGGCCAGGCCGAGCACCTCGGCCCAGCGCCGCGCCATCGCTTCCGGATCTGCAGCGCCCAGCGTGACGCCGACGACCCGCTGCCGGCCCGCCGGCCCGGGCTGCACGCGCCATTCGGGCCCGCCCCAGCGCCACGACGCCGCCGGCTCCGGCTGGTCCACCGAGACAATCGTGCCGCCGATGTCCTTGGGGTGCAGGTGCACCGCGCGGATGTCCTCATGCTCGGCCTCGAACACGGTGCGCACGCCCAGCGCCGCGAAGCGCTCGCGCTCGCGCGCGAAGTCGTCGGTCTGCAGGATCAGCATGTAGCCGCTGTCGCCGCGCCTTTCGAGCAATCGCCCGGCGGTGGTGCCGGGCTGCACCGGCGAGACGATCTCGATGAACTGGTCGCCGAAGACGAAGACCGCGTTGTCCAGGCCGAACTTGGCCACGCCCAGGTCGCGGTAGGGCGCGTCCAGGCCCAGCAGCTCGGCCAGGCGCCGGGCGTTATGCTGAAGTTCTGCTGCGGCAAAGACGATCTGGCGAATACGCATGGCCGGCCTGCCCCTCATTGCCCACTGAACTTCGGTTCGCGCTTGGCCATGAACGCCGCGACGCCTTCCTTGTGGTCGGCGCTGGCGGCACAGCGACGCTGCGTGAAGCCTTCGCGGTCGAGCACGGCCTGGTAGCTCTCGGTGGCCGCGGCGCGCACGTTCTCCTTCATGTAGCGGTAGGCCAGCTGTGGACCCCTGGCGATGCGCCCGGCCAGTTCCATCGCCGCCGGCATCAGCTCGGCGGCGGGCAGCACGCGGTTCAGCAGGCCGAGCTGCAGCGCCTGTGCGGCGTCGAACTTGTCGGACAGCAGCAGCAGCTCCTTGGCCCTGGCTTCGCCGAGCGTGCGCACCAGCGGCCAGGTGATGCCGAAATCGCCGCTGAAGCCGACCTTGGCGAAGGCGGTGGTGAAGCGCGCCTCGTCCGAGGCCAGACGCAGGTCGCAGGCCAGCGCCAGCCCGAAGCCGGCACCGGCGCAGGCGCCGTTGATGGCCGCGATGCTGATCTTCGGCATCGCCTGCAGCAGCCCCGAGAAGCGGTGGATCGAGCGCTGCCGGTCGACCTGCTGCTCCAGGCTCAGCGACGCGTTCGGCCCGCCCCCCATCGCGGTGACATCGCCGCCAGCGCAGAACCCCCGCCCAGCGCCTGTGAGCACGATGCAGCCCACGGCCGGGTTGGTGGCACAGCCTTCGAGCGTATCGATGGCGGCATCGATCATGGCCTGCGACAGCGCGTTCAGACGCTCGGGCCGGTTCATCGTCAGCACGGCGATGCCGTCGTGGATGTCGACCATCAGGTCGGTCTGGGTGTCGCTCATCGGTCTTCCTCCAGATGGGTTTCGCAGCTCAGCCGCCCGACAGGCCACGCGCCTGCACCTCGGCGGCGGCATCCAGGTGACGGGTGCAATTCAGCAGTTGCAGCGCATGCGGCGGCGCGGCGTCGAAGATGCTGACGGACGTGTTGGCGAGTTCCAGCCCGTGCATTCTTTCGGCATCGAGTTGCAGCGCGCCGCCCAGCAGCACGCGGATCAGCAGGCCATGCGTCACCACCGCCAGGTCGCCGTCCAGACCCAGGTGTTGCGCCAGCATCAGCTCGAAGGCCTGCTGTACACGGCGCGCGAAGCCGGCCATGGATTCACCGCCTTCGGGCGCTTCGGCCATGACCAGCGGGTCGTAGCCGAGCGCGTCACGGGGCCGGCCGCGCAGTGCACCGAAGTTGCGTTCCTGCAGCAAGGGGCTGGTGCGCACGGGCAAGGCGCAGCGCTCGGCGATGGACGCTGCGGTCATCATTGCGCGTGGCAGGTCGCTACTCAGGATGGCGGCGATGCGGCCGTCGGCGAGCCGCAGCGCCAGCGCTTCGGCCTGTGCCTGGCCGCGCGCGCTCAGCGGCGTGTCCGCAGGCTGCATCACACGCGCCGCGTTGAGCGCGGTTTCGCCGTGGCGCAGCAGCAGGATAGACATCAGTCGGGCACGCGCCTGACGCTGACGTTGGCGCTCAGGCCCAGGTAGGCGTTGGCCGCGCCGAACCAGCTGCCCGACACCGGCGCGGCCAGGCTCGGATCGCGCGCCACGCCGACGCGGATCAGTTGGCTGGTGCCGGCGCGCAGGTTGTTGGTCGGATCGAAAGGCACCCAGCCAGCGCCGGGCAGGTAGACCTGCAGCCAGGCATGCGTGCTGCCGGCACCGAGCGTGCCGTCGCCGCCGTCGGCAGCGTCGCTGTTGTCCAGCGACGGGTCGTACAGATAGCCGGACACAAAACGTGCCGCCATGCCCACCCGGCGCACGGCCTCCATCATCAGCAGCGCGAAATCGCGGCAACTGCCAGTGCCCAGCTTGATGGTCTGAAGCGGCGTCTGCGTGCCTTCTTCGTCGCGCGCCGAGTAGCCGAAGTTGTCGCGGATGAACTGGTTCATCGCCAGCAGCAGGTCGCGCGTGCCGGTCGGGCCGTCCAAGCGCATGAACTGGCGCGCCCAGTGCGTGAGCACGCCGTCGGGGTCGTCGTGCAGCGGGCGCATGTACAGCTCGAGGTCGAAACGCTCGTCCACCGAATATGCAAAGGGGAAGATCAGCGCGCTGGGCGACAGCTCCAGCGCCGCACCATCGCTGGGCGCGTATTCGATGCTGAAGGTGCAGACGATCTTCAACTCGGTGGCGGGCCCGAGCGGGGTGACCAGCGCCACCGAGTTGGAGTGCGGGTCCTGGATCATGCGCACGTTCGCGTCGGGGCTGCATTGCAGGTCGGTGGCCAGCACGCGCAGATCGTGGCTGTCGCGCGGCCTGAACATGACGCGGTGCTCGCCGAAGGTCACCGGCTCGCTGTAGCGATACAGCGTGGTGTGCGTGATGTCGTAGCGTATGGTCATGTCGGCTCGGTTGCAGGCGTGGCGATCGGCGCGGCTCAACCGAAAGCCCGATCGTTCAGGCCATGCTAGCCGATTCGATCCAGGGTACCGGCATGCACCAGCACACGGCTGCGGCCGGCGCGCTTGGCCTGCAGCAACGCGTCATCGGCAGCCTTGAGCAGGGCGCAGGCATCGCCGGGCATCGCCAGCGAATCGGCGATGCCGGCAGAGAAGCTGTGCGCCCCCGGCTTGTGCTGCGCATTCGCGGCACAGCTCAGCGACCAATGTTTCAGCAGGGCCAGGCATTTGCGCTGTGCCGCCTCGGCCTGGGTGCGCGGCATCAGCAGGCAGAACTCCTCGCCGCCATAGCGGCAGGCGACGTCACTCTTGCGGCTGTGCTCGGCGAGCATGGCACCGAACTCGGCCAGCAGCCGGTCGCCCGCGGCATGGCCCAGCTCATCGTTCACCGTCTTGAAATGATCCAGGTCGATGATCACCACCGACAGCGGCTGCTGGTCGCGCCGCGCCATCGCCAGCATCGACGGCAGCACGTTGTCGAGCTGGCGGCGGTTGAACAGCCCGGTGAGGAAGTCGCGCGTGGCCTGCTGGCGCAAGGCCTGCTGCAGCGATTCGACCTCGGCGATCTTGCTCTTCAGCTGCTGGTTGGCCACCTCCAGCTCGGCGCGGGCGCGTTCGGTGCTGCGCCGCCGCGCGTCGATGGCACCCACCTCCTGCTTCAGGCGCAGCAATTCGGTCTGCAGTGCGGCCGCCTGATAACGCGCCACCGAGGCCTGCAGGCTGCGCTGGGTGTGTAGCGCCTGCCACAGGCGCAAGGCAGCCAGCGCCTGCGGCGCCAGGCCCAGGCGCTCATGGACACCGGCCAGCGCGTGAAAGTACATGCAGCGCACACGCAGGCTCAGCCCTTCTTTGCGGGCCTCGCTCATCTCGTGCAAGGCCTGCGTGAGGGTCGCGCCGGCAGCTTCCGGCTGACCGCGCGCCATCTGCAGCTCGGCCCGGGCCACAATCAGGGTCGCGCGCTCGTCGGGCAGCGAGGCCTCGCTCAAGGTCTGGCCTGCACGCTGCACGAGTTCGTCGCCGAGCGCGATGTCCCCGGCACGCAGCGCCGCGAGCGCCAGGGTTTCGAAGTGCGCGTTCATCACGCCGCGCCCGTCCTTGTCGGCTGGCATCTGCAACAGGTGTTGCACGTCGCGCAGCGCCTCGGCCGCTCGCTCCAGATTGGTCAGGCAGATGACGCGGTTGATGCTGAGCACACTGAAAAGCCGCGCGTTGTGCAGGTCGGCACAGCGCTCGAGCCCTTCTTGCAGATAACTCAGGGCCTGGTGGTAGTCGCCCAACTGGATCAGCTCATGCGCCAGGTTGCAGTACAGCACCACGTCGAAGCCGTGGCTCTTCGCCGCGCTCGATTCGCGCAGCGCCTGGTACATGTAGGCGAAGGCCTGTTGCGACTGGCCCAGTTCGGAATAACACCCGGCGATGGTGTTGAGCAGCATGCCGCGTTCGTCGTGCTTGAGCACGCGCAGGCCCTCGTCGCGCAGCGGCAACACGCGCTCCAGCGAGCGCTGGAACTCGCCCTTGCGCCAGGCGCAGCGCGCCAGTCCGACCTCGGCCAGCAATTGCCCGGCACGGTCGGCCACCGCCACGCAGCAGCGCCGCGCCTCGTCCAGCTCGCGCTTGGCCTGCTCGGGCGTGTCGTACCAGATCATGTGGAAACCGAGCGTCAACCGCGCCCAGCCCTGTGCGGCGCTGTCGCCACGCCGCACGGCGCTGTCGAAGGCCTGCCGTGCTGCCGCAATGCACTGGTGGGAGTCGCTGTACAGCAGCCGCCAGGCCTTGCGCGCCAGGCGCAGCGCGGCCGAGGGCGCTATGCTGCGATTCACCGGACTCATGCGACACATTGTCGGGCGGGCAGGCGCGGCGATCCATCGCACCTTTGGGTGATATCGATGCGTTCCCCGCCATGCTTGCATGGCCCGGTCCGGCCACGACCCGCGACGAAAGGACCGTTCATGCCCCTGACCATGCAGGAAGACCCTCGGCCGGGGACGTCCATCCCGATCAGCGACGCCGAGTGGCAGGCGCGCGTGACGCTGGCGGCCGCCTACCGCGTCTTCGACCAGCTGGGCTGGACCGAAATGATCTTCAACCACATCACGCTGCGCGTGCCCGGGCCGCAGCGGGTGTTCCTGATCAACCCCTTCGGCCTGCACTACAGCGAAGTCAGCGCATCGAACCTGGTGGCGGTGGACATCGACGGCCACCCGGTGCGGCCCACCGCGCATGCGGTGAACCGCGCCGGCTTCGTCACGCACAGCGCGATTCATGGCCACCTCGATGCGGCGCACTGCGTGATGCACACCCACACCACCACCGGCATGGCCGTGGCCTGCCTGGAGCAGGGCCTGTCGCACGACAGCTTCTACGGCGCGCAGTTGACCGGCAAGGTGGCCTACCACGAGTTCGAGGGCGTCACCGTCAACCCCGACGAGCGCACCCGCATGCTGGCCAGCATCGGC
>JAHECC010000065.1 GCA_024641965.1 Rubrivivax sp. | reverse complement strand
GCAGTTCGCTCTGACTGAAGCGCATCGCCAACTCGGCGGCACGGTCCATCTGGTCGCCGGCGGCATCGCCGGGCGCTTGGCTGCGACGCTTCAGCGACAGCGTCACGGCGCGGTGACCGGGCAGTTTGTGCGCATGCACATTGCGCTCCAGCCAGCGGGTGTAGGCCAGCGGCTCGGTACTGCCGGCAGCGCGCGGCGGCACCGGCCGGTCGCGCGCCAGAGCGACCGGCGTCACGAAGCACGCCGCGACGCGCTGCAACTCGGCTTCGGGGATCAGGTGCGCGGCGCCCTCCAGGTCGTGTTCGAGGATGTGGCGGAACTCCGCGTTGACCGCATCGACGAAGGCCTGGCCTTCGGCCTTGACGAGTATCTTGATGCGCGCCTTGTACAGGTTTTCGCGGCGGCCGAGCCGGTTGTAGACGCGCACGATGGCCTCGATGAAGACGAGGATCTGCTGCCAGGGCACGAATTCGCCGATGACGCTGCCGATGACCGGCGTGCGCCCCATGCCGCCACCGACCAGCACCTTGAAGCCGACCTCGTTGGCCGGGTTCTTCAGCAACTGCAGGCCGATGTCATGCCAGGCGCTGGCGGTGCGATCCTCGCGTGCGCCGGTCACTGCGATCTTGAACTTGCGCGGCAGGAACGCGAACTCGGGGTGCAGCGTGCTCCACTGGCGCAGGATCTCGCAGTAGGGGCGTGGATCGACCACCTCGTCGGGCGCGATGCCGGCCAGCGCGTCGCTGGTGATGTTGCGGATGCAGTTCCCGCTGGTCTGTATGCCGTGCATGTCGACCTCGGCCAGCAGGTCCATGACATCGGCGGCGCGCGCCAGGGGAATCCAGTTGAACTGCAGGTTCTGGCGCGTGGTGAAATGGCCGTAGTCACGGTCGAACTCGCGCGCGATGCGCGCCAGCTGGTGCAGCTGGCGGCTGCTCAGTTCGCCATAGGGTACGGCCACGCGCAGCATCGGCGCATGGCGCTGCACGTACCAGCCGTTCTGCAGGCGTAGCGCCTTGAAGTCGTCCTCGGCCAAGGTGCCGTCCAGATGGCGCCGCAACTGGTCGCGGAACTGCGCGGCACGGGCACGCACGAACTGACGGTCGAAATCGGTGTAGCGGTACATGGATCGGCTCTTCGTTCCGGCCGGCATGGACTGTTCCACGATTGGCCACGCGGGCCCCATGCCCGCATCGGAGGCGGACTGTAGTGAGCTCTCATATATTTGAGAACTATTGAAAAGTTGCTTGCTTATTCGGTATTTGCATGACGAGGCCGTGCGGCCTCGACATCGCGCCGGTCCCGTGCTCTGTGCGCACGGAACCGGCGCCGAACCGGTGATCGCGATGCAAATCGACAGGTCACCCGACGGCGCGCATGCCGTGGGTGTCTGCCTTGTGCTGCTGCCGACCTTCGCGGTCGCAGCGTGAGGTGGCAGCGGCCCGGCTGGGAGACCGGCGCGTGCATCGCAAGCAGGACGCGCCGATGCGCTGCGCCAATAGAAACGGCCCGGCGAGTGCCGGGCCGAAGATACCTTGAAGGGGTGTCACAAGGTACCGAGGAGACAACCATCCACAGAAGTCGCGGCCAAATGCACCGCGACGTGGGTGTGATGCGCGGTCACCTCGGAAAGTTCAATCGTGCACGGACATCGCCGCGCACGCTTCCCCGGTCTATCAGGCGCGCTTGGCCTTGCCAGCGGCCTGCGAGGCCTTCACCGCGCTGTTGGTCACGGCCGTGAAGTTGGCTTCGGCAACGTCGGCGGCCTGCTTGGCAGCCTTGCTGACGCTGTCGTAGGCGTTGTTCGCGGCGGCCATGGCCGACTTGACCAGCGCTACGGCGTTCTCGCTGCCGGCCGGCGCGTTCTTCATCGCGGCGTCGACGTTGGCGGCGAACTTCTGCTGCGCCTCGGCGAACTGCGCTTCGGCAACCTTCGCCACTTCGGCGTTGGTGGCCGCGGCGATGTCATACAGGTGGCGGCTGTAGGCGGCGGCCTTCTCGGCGGCCGGCTGCAGCATCGTCGCTTGCAGCGCCAGCAGTTCCTGCGCGTCCTTCACGGACATCGCGGCACGGGTGTTGTCGGCGACTTCGCCCAGCGAGGCCTTGGCCACTTGCAGGTTCAGTTCGACGAGTTTTTCGACGCCTTCGAAAGCCTTGTTGGTCAGGCCGAAGAGAGTTTCGACATTGGCCTTTTGGGCAGCCATCATTTGTTCAGCGGTCAGCATGGTGAAATCTCCAGTGTTGCGGTCAAGAATCTGTCCGGCTCCAGCACGTTTGTTGCACTGCAGCATGATCGCAAGTATACGGGTGCCGAAAGCGATTGCAAGCGTTTTTTGTTGCGATGCAGCAAAGTAGAGTGGATCACCCAGAACGGCCATTGCCGAGTCCGCCATGCAGGTCTTCCATTCCGACAATTTCACGCTGGAGCTGCCACTGGGCCACAGCTTCCCGATGAGCAAGTACCGCCTGCTGCGTGCCGCGTTGGAGCGCGAACAGCCGCAGATTCGTGTGCAGGAGGCGCCAGCCGCCAGCGACGGCGAACTGGCGCTGGTGCATGCCCCGGTGTATGTCACCGCGGTGGCCGAGGGCTTGCTGTCGGCGGCCCAGCAGCGCGAGATCGGTTTCCCCTGGTCGGAGCGCATGGCCGAGCGCGCGCGGCGCTCGGTGGGCGCGACGGTGTCCGCCGCGCGTGCGGCGCTGGGCGAAGGGCTGGCGGCGAACCTGGCCGGCGGCACGCACCACGCCTTTTCGGATCGCGGCTCAGGTTATTGCGTGTTCAACGATGTGGCGGTGGCAGCGCGTCTGATGCAGGCCGAATGGCACCGGCATCGCCGCGAGTTGCTGCGCGTGCTGGTGATCGATCTGGACGTGCACCAGGGCAACGGCACGGCGGCCGTGTTCCGTGACGACCCGACGGTGTTCACGCTGTCGCTGCACGGTGCGAAGAACTTCCCGGCACGCAAGGAAACCAGTGACCTGGATGTCGAGTTGCCCGACGGCTGCGGCGATGCCGAGTACCTCTCATCACTGCGCGCGGCACTGCAAGAAGTCTGGCACCGCCATGCCGGGGCGCTGCCCGGATTGGCTTTCTACGTCGCCGGGGCCGATGCGCACGAGGGCGATCGCCTGGGTCGCCTGAAGCTCACGTTCGAGGGTCTGGCCGAGCGCGACCGCCTGGTCTTCGACGCGCTGCGCGAACGCGGCATTCCGGTGGCGGTGTCGATGGCCGGTGGCTACGGGCGTTGCATCGAGCACACGGTGGCCGTGCATCGGCGCACGTTGATCGAGGCCCTGCACAGCTGGCAAGTGTGGGCCGACAAGCTGCCAGTGCGAAGGATGGAACAATCAGCCGGCTGAGCCTTCGCGACGGCGTGGCAAGCTCCCTTCGAACACCCCTTCAATGACCGACACCCACACGTCCCAGGACACGGCGGCCGTCGATGCCGCGATCACCGCGCGCCGTTCGGTGCGTGCCTTCCTGCCGACGTCGGTGCCGCGCGAAGTGATCGAGCAGATCCTGAAGGTCGCCTCGCGGGCCCCCTCGGGCACCAATACCCAGCCTTGGCATGTGACGGTGCTCACCGGCCAGGCCAAGACGGCGCTGTCGGCGAAGATCCAGGCCGTATTTGATGACCCGCAGGCGCTGGCGCAGCACACGGAGGAGTATGCGTACTACCCGACCGATTGGCGCAGCCCCTTCCTCGAACGTCGGCGCAAGGTGGGCTGGGACCTGTACGGGCTGCTCGGCATCGGCAAGACCGACAAGGCGGGCATGCACCGCCAGCATGGCCGCAACTACCACTTCTTCGACGCACCGGTGGGGCTGATCTTCAGCATCGACCGTGGCCTGCGCCAAGGCAGCTGGCTCGACTTCGGCATGTTCCTGCAAAGCGTGATGGTCGCGGCGCGCGCTCGCGGTCTGGACACCTGCCCGCAGGCGGCGTTCATGCGTTTTCACCGCATCATCATGGAACACATCGGCGCGCCCGCCGACCAGATGCTGGTGTGCGGCATGTCGCTGGGCCATGCGGACACGGCGGCGACCGCCAACCAGTTGGTCACCGAGCGCGAGCCGGTCTCGGGTTTCGCGCGCTTCATGGATTGAGGCTCGGACAATGAAGAAGGTGCTGGTGGCGCGAGCGGTCTTCCCCGAAGTGATCGAGCGGCTGGGCGTGGTCTTCGAGGTGACGCACAACCAGGACGATGCGGTCTGGACGCAAGCGCAGCTGATCGACAAGCTGCAGGGCAGGGAGGGCGTGTTCGTCACCGGCACCGAGGCCATCGACGCGAAGCTGCTCGACGCCTGCCCGCAACTGCGCGCGGTGTGCTCGATGGCGGTGGGCTACAACAACATCGACCTCGCGGCCTGCACCGCGCGGCGCGTGCTGGTCAGCAACGCGCCCGATGTGCTCACCGAGACCACGGCTGATTTCGGTTTCGCGTTGATGATGGCCGCAGCGCGACGCATCGCCGAAAGCGAACATTTCCTGCGTGCCGGCCAGTGGACGCGCTGGGGCCACGACCTGTTCGCCGGTGCCGATGTGCACGGTACGACACTGGGCATTCTCGGCATGGGGCGCATCGGCCAGGCGATCGCGCGGCGCGGCGCGCATGGCTTCGGCATGGCGGTGGTCTATCACAACCGTTCGCGTCTCGATGCCGACACCGAAGCCGGGCTCGGCGCGCGCTATGTGAGCAAGGAGCAATTGCTGCGCGACGCCGACCACCTGATTCTGGTGCTGCCCTATGGTCCGGCATCGCACCATGCCATCGGTGCTGCCGAGCTGGCGTTGATGAAACCCACGGCCACACTGACCAACATAGCGCGTGGCGGCATCGTCGACGATGCCGCGTTGGCCGAGGCCTTGCACGAGCGCCGGCTGGCCGCGGCCGGGCTGGACGTGTTCGAAGGCGAACCCGCGCTGCTGCCGGCGCTGCTGACGCTGCCCAACGTCGTATTGACCCCGCACATCGCCAGCGCCAGCCTGCCGACACGGCGCGCCATGGCCGAGTTGGCCGCCGACAACCTGATCGCCGCTCTCGGTGAGGGTGAGCGCGCCGGCGCGCCCCCGACCGCGCTGAACCCGCAGGTGCTGCGCGCCGGCTGAGCGGCCGGAACTGGCGTGCCTTTGTCGGCTTGCTCCGGCGCTCGCGCCTGGGCATGGCTGCGCAGAATGTGCGGCAATGACCTCACCGCTCCTGATACTTGTTGCCATCGCGGCGTTCGGCCTGGGCGCGTGCTCGGGCCCGCAGGTGCGCACGCTGGGCACGGGCGGCGAGGCGCCGGCCTACGAATTGCGGGGCGACAGCCTGTCCGCCATCCACGCCGAAGCAGCGCGGCTGTGCGGCAAAGGCTACCAGGTGCTGCGCGAGGCGCAGCAGATGGCCCCGACGGCACCCGACGACAACGACGGCACGCGCTGGTTCCAACAAGCCGGCTTCTGGCTCGCCGGCATGCCGGACAACCAGGCGCAGGCCACGGTGCAGTGTCGCGCCTGAACGCGACCAAGGCGTCGCTCAGGAACTCGAATTCGGCCTGACACAATCGCCCGCATGGGTGATTTGAACGAGTTGCGGCTGTGGCTGACACCGGCACTGTTGGCGCTGGTCCTGGTGTTGCTGCTGTGGCTCTTGCTGCGCCGTCCCGACGAGCGCCCATTCAAGCAGTTGGGCGAAGAATTGCAACGAGGCAGCCGGCAGGAAGGTGAGCGCCTCGAGCGCGACCTGCGCAGCGAACTGCACGACAGCGCGCGCGGCACGCGCCAGGAGCTGACGGGCGTGCTGGGCCTGTTCCAGCAAACGCTGCTCGCGCAAGGCGGTGATGTCGCGCGCACGCAGAACGAGCAGATCGATTCTTTCCGCACACAACTGGCGTCGATGCAGCAGCAGGTGAGCGATGCACTGCAAGTTGCGACGCAGGCGCAGGCGCAGCAGAGCCTGGTGGCGCGTGACGCCCAGGACGCGGCGCTGAAGCGGCTGGCCGATGGCATGGGCGAGCAGTTGCGCGTGCTGGCTGAAAGCAACGAGCGCAGGCTCGGGGAGGTTCGCGCGGCGGTCGAAACCAAGCTCGCCGAACTGCAGCAGGGCAACGAGAAGAAGCTCGAGCAGATGCGCGCGACGGTGGACGAGAAGTTGCACGCGACGCTGGAGCAACGCCTGGGCGAAAGCTTCAAGCAGGTCGCCGACCGGCTGGAACAGGTGCACAAGGGCCTGGGCGAGATGCAGACGCTGGCACGCGATGTCGGCTCGCTGAACCGCGTGCTCACCAATGTCAAGACTCGCGGCATTTTCGGCGAGGTGCAACTGGCCGGTCTGCTGGAGCAGGTGTTCACGCCCGAGCAGTACGACACCAACGTGGCCACCGTGCCGGGGCGCGGCGAACGAGTGGAGTTCGCGATCCGCCTGCCTGGGCAGCGCGACGATGGTGCGCCGCTGTGGCTGCCGATCGACGCGAAGTTTCCGCGCGAGGACTACGAGCGGCTGCTCGAAGCGCAGGAGCGCGCCGATCTGGCGGGCATGGAATCGGCCGCCAAGGGCATCGAGACCCGGCTGCGGTTGGAAGCGCGCAGCATCCGCGACAAGTACATCGCGCCGCCGCACACCACCGATTTCGCGATCCTGTTCGTGCCCACCGAAGGCCTGTATGCCGAGGCGCTGCGTCGGCCCGGGTTGGTGCAGGCGATGCAAAGCGAGCACAAGGTCATGCTCGCCGGGCCGACCACGCTGCTGGCCACCTTGACTAGTCTGCAGATGGGTTTTCGCACGCTGGCGCTGGAGCAGCGCAGCGCCGAGGTCTGGGAGGTGCTGGGCGCGGTGAAGACCGAGTTCGGCAAGTTCGGCGACGTGTTGGCGAAAACACGCAAGAAGCTGGAAGAAGCCACGAACACCATCGACCAGGCGCAGACGCGCACGAATGTCATGACGCGGCGGCTGAAGGCAGTCGAGGCACTGCCAGAATCGCGGGCGCAGCAGTTGTTGCCCGGTGCGATGGACGAGGGGAGCGAGGACGTCGACGACGGCGGCGAGGCGCCGCGTGCCTGAGTCGGTGCCTGCACCATCGCCCCGTTTCGTGCATGTGCTGCTGGCCCTGATCGTCGGCCAGATCGGGCTGCACGCGACCATGGCCGGTGTGCGCATGGCCGCGCCGCTGCAGGCCTTGCGCGACGGCCACAGCGCCTGGAGCGTGGGCGTGCTGCTGGCGCTGTATGCGGCGGCGCCGGTACTGCTGTCGCTGCCGGCCGGGCGCATGACCGACCGGCTCGGCTACCACCGACCGGTGCGCATCGCCGTCGGCCTGGCGTTGTTCGGCGCCTTGCTGGCGCTGCTGTCCACCTTCATCGACGGCGCGTCCAGGTTCGCGGTGCTGTGCGTGTCGGCCGCTTTCGTCGGTAGCGGCGCCAACATGGGACTGATCGTCATCCAGCGTACTGCCGGGCAGGCGGTGCGCAACAGCACCGAACGATTGCGCATGTTCAGCTGGCTGGGCATCGCGCCGTCCTTGTCCAACGTCATCGGTCCGGTCGCCGCCGGCTTCATGATCGACGCGGGTGGCTTCCGTGCGGCCTATGCGCTGCTGCTGGCGCTGCCGCTGCTGACCTGGTGGTGCGCGCGGCGCATTCCGGTCGAACCGGCGCGCCAACCGCGTGCCGACGGCGAGCCGCCGCTGCGTTCACGGGATCTGCTGGCCGCGCCCTCCATGAAGCGCTTGCTGAGCGTGAACTGGCTGTTGTCGGCCTGCTGGGACGTGCATGCCTTCGCCGTGCCGATCCTCGGTTTCCAGCGCGGCTTCAGCGCCAGCACCATCGGCCTGATCCTGGGCAGCTTCACCTTGTCGATCAGTGCGGTGCGGCTGCTGATTCCGCTGTGGGCGCACCGCATGCACGAGGTCAAGGTGCTCCGCGGCGCGATGGTGGCCACCGGCGCAGTGTTTGCGCTGTATCCACTGGCCCACTCCCCCTGGCTGATGGGCGGCTGCGCGTTGCTGCTCGGGCTGACGCTCGGATCGGTGCAGCCGATGATCATGTCCACGCTGCACCAGCTCACGCCCGAGGGCCGCTATGGCGAGGCCATCGCCTTCCGCTCGATGGTCATGAATGCGTCGAGCACCGCCATGCCCCTGGTCTTCGGTGCGGCGGGCACGGCGCTCGGCGCTGCGGCGCTGTTCTGGATGATGGGTGCGGCCGTGGCCTCGGGCTCGTGGCTGGCGCGGCGGCTGCCCTCGGGTGCGACGGCGCACACGCCGTCACGCGGTGACCGAGCCTGAACTCAGAACCTGAGTCCCGAGGGTGCGCCGGGCAAGGGCGCCGCCGGTGGCGCGACGGCGGGCGCGGTGGCTGCAGGGGTGACAGGGCGCGCAGCGGGTCGCTTGACCAACGGTGTGGCCTCGGGCTGCTGCCAGCCGCGCGGCAGGACAGACTCGCGCGGATAGCCCGCGGCATCGAGATAGGCGGCCCATTCGATCTGGGACAGCCCGCGCAGAACCTGTGCGCCCACCGTCAGAACCGGCACCGAACGCACGCCGACCGCAAGTTCCATCGCGGCAGCGTCATCGATGCTGGTGACTCGTTTTTCGGCGAAGGGCACGCCGCGCCGCGCAAGCATCTGCCGTCCGCTGTCGCAGGGTGGGCAATCGTCGGTCACGTACAGCGTCACCGGAAAGCGCTCGCTGGCCTGGCGCAGGTCGCGCGGCAGCAGGTTCTGCGCCGGCACCTCGGTGACCGCGCCTTCGGCGCTGAGTGTGCTGACCCGCGAGCCGGTGTCCACTGGGGGGCGGTCGGTGTAGGTGACGCGCCCGTCCGGGCCGATCACCTTGTACAGCGCGGCCGCCGGCCAGGCCAGGCCGGCCAGCAGCGCGGCCAGCATCAGCGAGCGCGGGGACAACAAGGCAGGCAAGGACAGGTGTGGATTCATGGCAGCCTCGCAGCAATGTGAATGGCGACAAGTGTGCGCTCAGACCATGCCTTGGTGGCGCAGCAAGGCGTCGATGCGTGGCTCGCGACCGCGGAAGGCGAGGAAGTTGTCCATCGCACTGCGGCCACCGCCGACCTCGAGGATGGTCTGACGGTAGCGCCGACCTGTCTCGGGGTCAAACACACCGGCTTCTTCGAACGCACTCCACGCATCCGCCGACAGTACTTCAGCCCAGCTGTAGCTGTAGAACCCGGCCGAGTACGCACCATCGAAGATGTGTGAAAAACTGTGCGCAAAGCGGTTGAAACTGGCGGCCGGCATCAGCGCCACCTGCTCATGCACTTCCGCGGCGATCTGCGCGAGCCGCTCGGCGGCATCGGCCTGCAGATGGATGCGCAGATCAAAGAGCGCGTATTCCATCTGGCGCAGCATGCGCAGCCCGCTGTGGAAATTCCGCGCCGCGATCAGCTTGTCGAACAGGCTGCGCGGCAGTTGCGCGCCGGTATCCACGTGCGCGCTCAGGCGCAGCAGCACCTCCCATTCCCAGCAGAAGTTCTCCATGAATTGGCTGGGCAGCTCGACGGCGTCCCACTCGACCCCCGAGATGCCCGACACGGCCAGATCGTCGACCTGCGTCAGCAGGTGGTGCAGTCCGTGGCCGAACTCGTGAAACAGCGTGATCAGATCGTCGTGCGACAGCAGCGAAGGGCGCAGCTTGCCGCCCTGCAGCGCCGGCGGTGCAAAGTTGCACACCAGCATCGCCACCGGCAGCTGCAGCGCACCGTGGTCGGGGCGGCGCCAGCGCTGTTGCGCGTCATCCATCCAGGCGCCCGAGCGCTTGCCCGGCCGAGAGTGCAGGTCGAGGTAGAAGTGCCCGATCGGCACGCCACCGCGCTTCACAGTGAAGTGGCGCACGCTGGGGTGCCAGACCGGTGCGTCTTCCGGCGAAACCTCGATCTCGAAGAGAGTCTGTGCAATGTGGAACAGGCCTTCCAATACGCGCGGCTCTGTGAAGTAGGCGCGCAACTCGGCGCCACTGAAGGCATGCCTGGACTGCTTCAATTGCTCGGCCGCGAAGGCCACGTCCCAGGGCTGTAGATCCGGCAGGCCCAGCTCGGCCGAGGAAAAGCTGCGCAGTTCGGCCAGTTCACGCTCGGCAAAGGGGCGGGCATGGCGCACCAGATCGCCCAGGAAATGCAGCACGCGTGTTGGCGATTCGGCCATCTTTGGCACCAGCGACAACTCGGCGAAGTTGGCATAGCCCAGCAGCCGGGCCTCTTCGTCGCGCAATGCGACCAGTTCGCGCATCAACGTCGAATTGTCGAGCTCGGGCGGGCCGAGCTCGCTGGCGCGGGTGACGAAGGCGCGGTACAGGCGTTCGCGCAGGCCACGCTCGCGCGCATATTGCATCACCGGGAAGTAGCAGGGCTCGTGCAGGGTCAACCGATAGCCGCCATCCACGCGCGTGGCGTCGCGCACATCGTCGGGCACACCCGCCATCTCGGCACGGCTGGCAACATGGCTGAAGCGGTCAGTGGCGTCGAGCACGTTTTCGGCGTAGCGCTGGCGCAGTTCGGCGGCACGCGCCTGGATCTGCGCAAAGCGCTGCCGCGCAGTACCCTGAAGTTCTGCGCCGCCGAGCACGAAGTCGCGCAGCGTGTGCTGCAAGCCTCGCCGTCGCGAATCACTGTGATGCGCCGTGGCGATCTGGCGGTACTTGCGATACAGCCGTTCGTCGGACCCCAGGCGGGTGTGGAAATCGGTGACGCGCGGCAGCATCTCGTTGTAGGCCGCGCGCAGTGCTGGGGTATCGGCGACCTCGCTCAGATGCGTGACTGCGCTCCAGGCGCGCGACAGCCGCTCGATCGGTACATCCAGCGCATGCGACACCGCATCGTAGTCGGCGGGCACGGCATCGCCGACGGCCTGCTCCAGCGCCACGTCGGCTTTGGCCAGCAGCACTTCCATGGCCGGGGCCACATGCCGCGCCCGGATGCGATCGTAGGCCGGAACGCCGAGCGGCTGCAGCAGCGGATTCGACTCGCCGCTCGTGCTGCCGGCCGAGTCAGGAGGCGGCATGCAAGGCTGCTTGCAGCGTGTTGACGAGCAGCATGGTGATGGTCATCGGCCCGACACCGCCCGGCACCGGGGTGATCCAGCCGGCCACCTCGCGCACACCGTCGAAATCGACGTCACCGCACAGCTTGCCTTGGTCGTTGCGGTTCATGCCCACATCGATGACCACGGCGCCGGGCTTGACCATGTCGGCGGTGAGCGTGTTACGTCGGCCGACCGCGGCCACGACGATGTCCGCCTGCCGCGTGTGCTGGCCCAGGTCGGGCGTGGCACTGTGGCACACCGTGACCGTGGCGTTCGCTTGCAGCAGCAGCAGCGCCATCGGCTTGCCGACGGTGTTGCTGCGGCCAATGACCACCGCATGCTTGCCCTTGATGGCCATGCCTGTGCTTTCGATCAGCTTCATGCAGCCGTAGGGCGTGGCCGGACGCAAGCCGGGCAGGCCGGTCATCAGCTGGCCAGCGGAATGCACGCTGAAGCCGTCCACGTCCTTACGCGGGTCGATCGCGGCGATCACGGCCTGCGCGTCGATGTGCGGCGGCAGCGGCATCTGCACCAGCAGCCCGTGAATGCACGCGTCGGTGTTCAGCGCAGCTACTCGCGCCAGCAGTTCCGTCTGGGTCAGGCTGGCCGGATAGTTTTCGAGCACGCTGTGCAGGCCGTGCTCGGCGCAGGCCTTGACCTTGTTGCGCACATACACCGCGCTGGCCGGGTCGTCGCCGACGAGGATTACCGCCAGGCCCGGTTGGCGTCCCGCACCGGACATGGCGCGCGCACGATCGCCGACATCGGCACGCAGGGTCTTCGACAACGCGGTGCCGTCGATCAGGGTCGCAGTCATGTGTTCAAGCCGTTTCGTCTGACTGACTGGAGCCCCCTCTCGACAGGAGGCTCGGGGGAGCGGTACGTGCAGCGCCGCAGGCGCCCAGCAGCGCGCACTAGGTGCGCTGCTGGGCGCCGAGCGCGATCTTCAGCAGGTCGGCCACGGTGTTGGCATTCAGCTTTTCCATGATGTTGGCGCGGTGCGCCTCGACCGTCTTGATGCTGATGCCCAGGTCGTCGGCGATCTGCTTGTTCAGCCGTCCGGCGACGATGCGTTCCAGCACCTGCGCTTCGCGCGTGGTCAGGCGCGACAGCAGCGCGTCGCGGCTGGCCTGCTCCTGATGCTGGCTGAACGCATTGCGCGCTTCTTCGAGCATGCGCTCCACCAGGTCGAGCAGCTCTTCCTCCTTGAAGGGCTTCTCGATGAAATCCATCGCCCCCTTCTTCATCGTCGTCACCGCCATCGGCACGTCGCCGTGGCCGGTGATGAAGACCACGGGTAGCGGGCTCTTGCGCTCGAGCAAGCGGTCCTGCAGTTCCAGCCCGCTCATGCCTTCCATGCGAATGTCGGCAATCAGGCAGGCGACTTCACGCGGGTCGAAGCGCGACAGAAAGGATTCGGAGGAATCGAAGCACTTGACCCGGTAGTCCTTGCCTTCGAGCAGCCATTGCAGCGAATCGCGCACGGCCTCGTCGTCGTCGACGACATAGACCGTGCCCTTCTTTGGAATCAAGCTCATTCAGGAGGTCACGGTGGAGTTCGGGTTGGGATCCAGCTCCGTCTCGGCCGCCGTTTCGGCGGTCTCGCCGCGGGCCGGCACTTCGACCGGCAGGGTGAAGCTGAAACGACACCCCGAAACGGCGGGGCCATTGTAGAGGTTCTGTGCGCGCATCCGGCCGCGGTGCGACTCGATGATGCTGCGACACAGCGACAGCCCGATGCCCAGCCCTTCGGCCTTCGTGGAGAAGAATGCTTCGTAGAGCCGACCGATGACTTCGTTCTTCAGTCCGGGCCCCATGTCCGTGACACTGAATTCGATGACGCCGCCTTCTTCGCGCGTATGGCGCGGCACCACGCGCAGTTCGATGCTGCGTCGCGCCGCCGGCAGCTGCGCGCTGTCGATCGCCTCGGCGGCGTTTTTCAGCAGGTTCATAAGCACCTGTTCGATCAGGATCGGGTCCACCGACAGCATCGGCAGCCGCTGCGCGACATAGGTGCGTATGGCGACGTTGCGGCGTCGCAGTTCGATGCCGGCAAGTTCGACCGCGTCCTCGACGATCTGGCGCGCATGCGCCGGCTGGCGCTGCGGCTCGCTTTTCTTCACGAAGGCCCTGATACGACGGATGATCTGCGCGGCGCGTTCGGCCTGGCGCGCGGTCTTGCGCAATGCCGCCACCAGGTCGGCCTTGGCAATCGAGTCCGCCTCGACGCGCGAGACCATGCCGTTGCAGTAGTTGGTGATGGCGGTCAACGGCTGGTTCAGCTCGTGCGCCACCGACGAGGCCATCTCGCCCATGGTCACGAGCCGGCTGGTGACCTGGGCGCGTTCGGCCTGCAGCGCCGCCTGCTCTTCGGCATTCAGCCGCGCCGTGATGTCCGTGGCGATGAGCATTTGTGCCAGCCGGCCATCGGTCCATTGCAGGTAGCGCGAACGCACGTCGAACCATTTCTGCAGCGGCGCGACGAAGACTTCGCGGGAATCGGACCCCGTCTCGGCCAGTTCCTGCTCGGGCAGGCCGGACATGCCGTCGGTCAAGTCCTCGGCATCGGGGATGTAGTCGGTGGTTCGCGCGTCGCCTGTGAGCAGGCCATGGCCGCCCGCGTCGGCACCGAACCACAGGCGATAGGAGCGGTTGGCGAAGAGCAGTTCGCCCTGCGGCACCGACAGTACCGACACCGACGCGTCGAGGCCCTCGAGTACGGTGGTGAAGCGCTCGTGCGAGGCCGACAACTGGTCGCGGATGCGTTTGGCTTCGGTGATGTTGGTCATCGAGGTCATCCAGCCCGTCTGCTGGCCGCGCGGGTCGATCAGCGGCGAGACGTACATTCGCGCGTCGAAAAGCGAGCCGTCCTTGCGCATCACGCGCACCTCGATGCCGCCGGCCGGGCTGCGCCCGCTCAACTCCTGCTGTAGCAGCCTCATGTTCTCGTCGATGCGGTCGTGCGGCCAGTAGGGGAAGGGTGGCGCCTGCTCGATCAGCTGCGCTTCGGAAAATCCGGTCATCGCGCAAAACGCGGCATTGACATAGGTGATGCGCCCCTCCAGGTCCATGGCGCGCATGCCGGTGAGCATCGAGTTCTCCATCGCGCGGCGGAAGTTCGTTTCCTGCACCAGCGCGCTCTGGATCTGCGCGCGGCGGCGCAGGTGGCGCCAGCTGCCAAGCAGCATCCACACCGTCAGCCCCGACAGGGCCACGACCATCCAGAACAAGGTGTTGCTGATCAGGCCGATCGAGGTGCGGTAGCCCTGGCCGCGCAGCAGCAATCCGTTGGCGGCCGGGGCCAGTGGCAACTCGTAGAGGATCGGCGAGCTGTGCGGGCGGGTCTGTCCGGGCATCTGCGTGACGGTGCTGGCCAGCAGTTGCTGTCGGTCGTCGACCACGCTCATGGCGTGGCGACGCGAGATGTCCGGCGGCACGAAATGCCGCAGCAGCGCTTCGACCGAGTACTCGACCAGCAAGGTGCCGCCGAAGGTGTTGCGTGCCACCAGCGGCACCTGCATCTGGAACACCGTCGCGCCGACGTTGTCGACGAAGGGTCGGGAATAGGCCGGCTGACGCAGGTCGCGGGCCATCACGAAGACCGCCTCCGCCGGGTTGCGCAGCCGCGGGTGCGGCATCGATGGGTCCGCGGCCTCGTTGTCGGGGGCGCGCTCTTCACGGTACAGCGTGGCCCAACGCCCGGCCTTGCGCTTGCGGTTCTGATCGAGCCAGGCGATCTGCGTGATCGCCGGGCGTTCGCGCACGAAGCTCATGGCCTGGCCGATGAAATCGTCGGCATCGGTCTCTCGCTTGACCAGTTCGCTGGCCATGCGCACCAGTTGCTCCTGGTTTTCGAACAGGTGCAGGCGGATCTGCTGCTGCGCGATCTCGGTGTCGCGCTTCAGCGATTCGGTCTCTCGCTCGAGCTCCTCGTTGCGCAGGTACCAGAAGGCCGAGATGATGGCCGCAAGGAACAGCAGGACGGACACCAGCGGCGCCAGCGTGACAAAGCGGTCCTGGCGCGAAGCCGGCTGCAAACCCCACCAGCGACCCAGCACGCGACGCAGGCGCTGCCACGACGAGTTCGGGTTGCCGGTATGGGTGGTGGCATGGTTGGAGGGCACGGCGCTGATTATCCGAGGGCGCGCTGTGGCGTGCATGGCTTGTGCAACACGAAGAAGTTCATAATATGATATCAACTACTACTATTTGAAATGTAGAACGCGCTGTGTGATACTTTCACACCTGCTGCAAGAATGCCCATTCAACAAGAGAACGGAGACGAGACATGTCCACATTGCCCCATCCGGCGCCCGGAGCCCAGGACGCAGACGCCCAGGAAACCCGCGAATGGCTCGATGCGCTGACGGCGGTCGTGCAAAGCGAGGGCAGCGAAAGGGCCCACTACCTGCTGGAAAAGCTCATCGAGCAGGCGCGCCAGTCAGGCATCGACACGCCGTTCTCGGCCAATACCGGCTATGTCAACACCATCGAGCCGGAGGACGAGGAACGCAGCCCCGGCAACCTGGAGCTGGAGGGACGCCTGCGCGCCTACATGCGCTGGAACGCGATGGCGATGGTGGTCAAGGCCAACCGGCTCGACCCGGCCGACGGCGGCGACCTGGGCGGGCACATCAGTTCCTTCGCATCGGTGGCACACATGTTTGCCGCCGGATTCAATCACTTCTGGCATGCCGAGAGCGCGGACCATGGCGGCGACCTGCTCTACATCCAGGGTCACAGCGCGCCCGGCATCTATGCGCGCGCCTTCATGGAAGGGCGATTGAGCGAGGAGCAGATGCTCAACTTCCGGCAGGAAAGCGACGGCAAGGGACTGTCGAGCTACCCGCACCCGAAGCTGATGCCCGATTTCTGGCAGTTTCCGACCGTGTCGATGGGCCTCGGCCCGTTGATGGCGATCTACCAGGCGCGCTTCCTCAAGTACCTGCACGCACGCGGCATAGCCGACACCGCCAAGCGCAAGGTCTGGGTGTTCTGCGGCGACGGCGAAATGGATGAGCCCGAAAGCCTGGGTGCGATCGGCCTGGCAGCGCGCGAGAAGCTGGATAACCTGGTCTTCGTCATCAACTGCAACCTGCAACGCCTGGACGGCCCGGTGCGCGGCAACGGCAAGATCATCCAGGAGCTCGAAGGCGAATTCCGCGGCTCCGGCTGGAACGTCATCAAGCTGATCTGGGGCAGCAACTGGGACCCGCTGATTGCGCGCGACAAGGACGGCGCGCTGCGCAAGCTGATGATGGAGACGCTGGACGGCGACTACCAGGCCTTCAAGGCCAACGACGGCGCCTTCGTGCGCAAGAACTTCTTCGCCCGTGATCCGCGCACGCTGGAGATGGTGGCGAAGATGAACGACAAGGACATCTGGAACCTGCGCCGTGGTGGGCATGACGCGCAGAAGGTGCATGCCGCCTTCCACCGCGCGAACAACCACAAGGGCCAGCCGACCGTGTTGCTGGTGAAGACCGTCAAGGGCTGGGGCATGGGCAGCGCCGGCGAGGGCAAGAACACCGCGCACCAGACGAAGAAGCTGAGCAACGAGGACATCCGCTTCTTCCGCGACCGCTTCAACATCCCGATCTCCGACAAGGACCTGCCGAGCATCCCCTTCTACAAGCCGGCCGACGACACGCCGGAGATGAAGTACCTGCACGAGCGGCGCAAGGCGCTGGGCGGTTACCTGCCCAAGCGCCGCACCCGCGCCGACGAAAGCTTCACCGTGCCCTCGCTGGAGGCCTTCAAGGCGGTGCTCGACGCCACCGCCGAAGGCCGCGAGATCAGCACCACGCAAGCCTTCGTGCGCTTCCTGACGCAGCTGTTGCGCGACAAGGCGCTGGGCCCACGCGTCGTGCCGATCCTGGTCGACGAGGCGCGCACCTTCGGCATGGAGGGCCTGTTCCGGCAGATCGGCATCTACAACCCCGAGGGCCAGAAGTACACGCCGGTGGACAAGGAGCAGGTGATGTACTACCGCGAGGACAAGGCCGGCCAGGTGCTGCAGGAGGGCATCAACGAGCCCGGCGGCATGAGCAGCTGGATTGCCGCGGCCACCAGCTACAGCACCAACAACCGCATCATGGTGCCGTTCTACGTGTACTACTCGATGTTCGGCTTCCAGCGCATCGGCGACCTGGCCTGGGCTGCCGGCGACATGCAGGCGCGTGGCTTCCTGCTTGGTGGCACCAGCGGGCGCACCACGCTGAACGGCGAAGGCCTGCAGCACGAGGACGGCCACAGCCACATCCTGGCCGGCACCATTCCCAACTGCATCAGCTACGACCCGACCTTCGCGCACGAGGTCGGCGTGATCCTGCAGCATGGGCTGAAGCGCATGGTGGAAAGGCAGGAGAACGTCTACTACTACATCACCTTGCTGAACGAGAACTATCCGATGCCAGGGCTTAAAGCCGGCACCGAGGAACAGATCATCAAGGGCATGTACCTGCTGGAAGAGGCCAGCGGCGCGAAGAAGAAGCCGCATGTCAACCTGCTGGGAAGCGGGACGATCCTGCGCGAGTCGCAGGCCGCGCGCGAACTGCTGGCCAAGGACTGGGGCGTGTCGGCCAACGTCTGGAGCTGCCCGAGCTTCAACGAACTCACGCGCGACGGCCAGGACTGCGAGCGATGGAACCTGCTGCATCCGACCGACAAGCCGCGTGTGCCCTTCGTCACGCAGCAGCTCGACAAGCATGCCGGGCCGGTGATCGCGTCCACCGACTACATGAAGAACTACGCAGAGCAGATCCGCGCCTTCATCCCCAAGGGGCGCGAATACAGGGTGCTGGGCACCGACGGTTTCGGCCGAAGCGATTTCCGCTCCAAGCTGCGCGAGCATTTCGAGGTCAACCGGCACTACATCGTCGTGGCCGCGCTGAAGGCGCTGGCCGACGACGGCAGCGTACCGATGGCCAAGGTGGCCGAGGCGATCAAGAAGTACACCATCGACCCCGAGCGCGTCAATCCGCTGTACGCCTGAAGACAACAACGAGGAGACAAGCATGACCATGGTGGAAGTCAAGGTCCCGGACATCGGCGACTTCAAGGATGTCGAGGTCATCGAGTTGCTGGTCAAGGCCGGTGACACGGTGAAGCAGGAGCAATCGCTGATCACGGTCGAAAGCGACAAGGCATCGATGGAGATCCCGTCCTCGCATGCCGGCGTGGTCAAGGAACTGAAGGTGAAGCTCGGCGACAAGGTGGGTGAAGGTTCGTTGCTGCTCGTCCTGGAGGCCGAAGCCTCGGCGGCAGCACCGGCCGAGGCTCCGGCGCCAAGCGCCGCAGCGGCCGCTGCGGCGCCGGCACCCGCGCCCACAGTACCGGCCGCATCGCCCGCCTCGGCGGGCGGGCCGGTGGAAGTGCGCGTGCCCGACATCGGCGACTTCGACGAGGTGGCGGTGATCGAGCTGCTGGCCCAGCCGGGTGACACGATCCAGGTCGAACAGAGCCTGATCACGGTCGAATCCGACAAGGCTTCGATGGAGATTCCATCGTCGCAGGCCGGTGTGCTGAAGGAGCTGAAGGTCAAGCTCGGCGACAAGGTTTCGAAGGGTACGTTGATCGCCGTCATCGAGGCGTCCGCAGGCGCTGCGCCGGTCGCGGCCGCAGCGCCTGCGGCGTCCGCACCGCAGGCGGCTGCCGCGCCATCGCCGCCAGTGGCTTCGGCGACCAGATCGGGTGCATCGTCGCCCGCCATGCCGCCACATGCGCCCGGCGCGCCGAGCGCCTCGCTGCCGCACGCCTCGCCGTCGATCCGTCGCTTTGCGCGCGAGCTTGGCGTGCCGCTGGAGCAGGTCAAAGGCAGCGGTCCGAAGGGCCGCATCACGCAGCAGGACGTGCAAAGCTTCGTCAAGGGCGTGATGGCCGAGGCCGGCGCGGCACCGAAGGGTGGCGCCGTTGCCGCCGGCGTCGCCATGCCCGGGCTGCTGCCCTGGCCGCAGGTCGATTTCGCCAAGTTTGGCGCCATCGAGCGCAAGCCGCTGTCGCGCATCAAGAAGATCAGCGGCGCCAACCTGCACCGCAACTGGGTGGTGATCCCGCATGTCACGAATCACGACGATGCCGACATCACCGAACTCGAAGCCTTCCGCGTCGCCACCAACAAGGAAAACGAGAAGTCCGGTGTCAAGGTCACGATGCTGGCCTTCCTGATCAAGGCCTGCGTCGCGGCGCTGAAGAAGTTCCCCGAGTTCAATGCCTCGCTCGATGGCGAGGAGGTGGTGCTGAAGCAGTACTTCCATATCGGCTTCGCGGCCGACACGCCGAATGGCCTGATGGTGCCGGTGATCAAGGACGCCGACAAGAAGGGCGTGCTGCAGATCAGCCAGGAGATGAGCGAGCTGGCGAAGAAGGCGCGCGACGGCAAGCTCGGCCCCAACGACATGGCCGGCGGCTGCTTTTCGATCAGTTCGCTGGGTGGCATCGGCGGGCGCTACTTCACGCCGATCATCAACGCGCCCGAGGTCGCGATCCTCGGCGTATGCCGCAGCAACATCGAACCGGTGTGGGACGGTAAAGCCTTTCAGCCGCGCCTGATGCTGCCGTTGAGCCTGAGCTGGGACCACCGCGCGGTGGACGGTGCGGCTGCGGCGCGTTTCAACGCGTATCTCGGCGCGATCCTGGCGGACTTCCGCCGCGTGTTGCTGTAAGGAGTCGGACATGGCACTCATCGAAGTGAAGGTTCCGGACATCGGTGACTTCAAGGACGTTGCGGTCATCGAATTGCTGATCAAGGTCGGCGACAGCATCCAAGCCGAACAGAGCCTGGTCACGGTGGAGAGCGACAAGGCGTCGATGGAGATCCCATCGCCCACCGCCGGCGTGGTTAAGGAACTGAAGGTCAAGCTCGGCGACACCGTCAACGAAGGCAGCCTGCTGCTGATGCTCGAAGCCGACGCCGCGGCAGCCGCTCCCGCGCCGTCGCCCGCAGCGAAGGCGCCGGCGCCGGTTGCGGCCGCCCCCGCGGCCAGCCATGCCAGCGGTGCCGACCTGGAATGCGACATGCTGGTGCTGGGCGCCGGCCCGGGCGGCTATTCGGCCGCCTTCCGCGCCGCC
>JAHECC010000004.1:1314-71979 GCA_024641965.1 Rubrivivax sp. | reverse complement strand
TCAAAGCTGCGCCAGCGGAATCGTTGCAGCGCTGTCGTCGACGTCCAGATGCCCGATCAGCGCTGCGAGGTCGTGTTCGAGGCGTGACAGGATCTGCGGGTCGAGCGCGGCCAGCGCCTCGGGCAGCACACCGGCGAAGGGGCCGGGCGAACGCTTGAGCAGCTTGCGCCCCGCGGTGGTGGCATGCAGTTGCACCGCGCGCCGGTCGGTGCCCTCGCGCCGTACCTCGATCATCGATTGAAGCGACAGGTTGCGCACCAGGTTGCTGGCGGTGGGCTGGCGGATGTTCAGCGCCGCGGCCAGGCCATTCACGCCGATGCCGGGTTGGTCGCGGATGATCGACAAGGCCCACACCTGCGCCCCGCCGACACCCGCTTGGCGCTCGACCTGCTGGAAATGGGTCTTCACCGCGTTGAACACGACTCGAAACTGCCGCAGCACCTGGGCATGCGCATCGCCGATGCCGTTCGCCGCAGCACCCTTGGTCGGACGGCGTTTGCGGGGCAGGGGGGTGGCGTCGGGCGTGCGCGCGGGTTCCGAACAATCGGCATCGGCCATGGATGCTTGTCTCCTCAGTTTGCGGGACTCGGCGCAGCGATCGTTGCCACCGTCAAGCCGCCCCCGCCGGGGTCGTGCGGCGGCGCCTGACGGCGGACTTGCGCACTTTGGATGACCCCGCCACAGGACGCGACACGCGCGCTGTCCTGGGGCGCTGCTTGCACACCAGCACCGGAATCGGCGAGGCGGTGATCAGGGCAGGAATCACGCTGCCGGTGAGCAGGCGCAGCAGCGCATTGCGGCCCGCTGACGCGACGACGATGATGTCGCAGCGGCGCCGCCTCGCAGCCACGATGATGCTTTGCGCCGGGTCTTCGCCTTCGCCCTTGGCGGTACGCGACGGCACCCCCGCTTTGTCGGCCACCAACGTGGCGGCGGCCAGCACACGCTTGGCTTCTTCGTCCGCGGCGTCCTGGTATTCCTTCGGCGGCACGACCACAAAGGGCGGCACGTCGGCCAGCGGCATCGGGTACAGCGGCATGGCGGTGAAGAACACGACCTCCGCATCGTGCACCTGGGCCAGCGCCACGCCTTCGGAAACGGCCGCTTTCGACACAGGCCGTTTGTCGACGACGATCATCACACGCTTGTACATCCTGCCTCCTCGAGAAACGGCTTGCACGTAAAAGGTTCTACACGTCAGCCTATGGCCGGTCGAAGGATATTGATAGCAATATATGCTGTCAAACTTGTCTGGCTGCACGATCCGAAGCAGGCGACGGCGCGACCTCCGGCACGGCACGCGTCTCGGCTTCAGCGGGCGGGTGGGCCTCGCCGGAAAAGCGCAGCGCGTAGGTCACGATCGGTGGGCCGACGGTTTCGAAGATGGCCACCGCGGCCAGCACGATGGCCGCGACCCGCGCGCCCATTTCGGGCATCAGGACCGTCGTGGTCTGCACCAGGCCGATGGCCAGGCCGGCCATCGGCACGAGCATCAGGCCGGAGGCCAGGGCCGAGCGATGCGACGTGCCGTAGGCGATGCCGCAGCCATAGACCGCACCCACCTTCACCAGCGAACGCACCAGTACATAGGCGAAGGCGATGGGCGCGTACTTCAGCACCTCGGCCAGGTGCAAATTGGCGCCGGCAAACACGAACAGGATGACGAAGAAGACGTCACCGCCGCCGCCGAAGTCCACACGTGTCAAGCGCGTGCGTCCTTGCATCGTGCGGCAGGCGATGCCCAGCGCCAGGCTGGCGAAGAGGGTCGAGACCTTGAAGCCCTGCGCCAAGCCGAGCGTCAGCATGACGGCGCCGACGACCAGCGCGAAGCGGAAATGCTCTTCGCCGTGCCGCGTCAGGCGCGCGATCGAGGTCACCAGCCACGCCACGCCCATGGCCACGACGACGGCGCCGAACAGTTGGTAGGCGGGCAGCAGCAGGGCGGTATCGAGATGGAAGGCATCGCCCAGCAGCGCCATCGGCAGCGCCAGCGAGAAGAGCACGAAGGACAGCACGTTGTTGGCGGCGACCAGCGATTCGGCATGCCGCACCGACGGACCTTCGGCCTTGAGCTCGTCCACCACATGGATCAGCACCGCGGGTGAGGAGGACACGGCGATGGCAGCGGCCAGCACCGCCAGCACCGGCGACGCATCGGCCCACAGCATCAGCACCAGCACAGCGATGAAGGTGCCCAGCCCTTCGACCAGGCTCGTGACCATCAACTTGCGATCGCGCGCGGCCTTCACCGGATGCAGCGTGACGCCCAGGCGGAACAGGATCAGGCCCAGCGCAATGTCCACCAGCACGCTCGACTCGGCCAGGGCTCTCGGGGTGAGCAAGCCCAGCCCGCTGGGCCCGACGATCAGGCCGAGCACGATGAAGCCGGTGATCGACGGCAGGTAGCGCGCACGCGCCGCGACCAGCCCGCCGAGCACGCCGAGCGCCAGCAGCAGCCCGAAAACGACCAGCGTATTGAGCTGCGGCCAGCCACTGGGAAGGATATGGCCGGTGGCGGCCGCGGCGGAGGCTGCAGCCGCTGCTGCATTCACGGATTCGACACTCATGCATGCATGCTACGTTGCCGGTCGGGCGGCGCAGCAAACGATGCCGTGCTAGGACACGGCCTGCAAGATTGCAGCAAGGAAGGGCGACACGCGGGCGCCGCGACGGTTCGAGCGGCCTAGTTCGCGCGGCCGCGACGTGTCAGCACTCGGCGCCGTTCACCAGCTGTTGCAGCTTGGCTTCGTCCAGCACATGGATCTGGCGCTGCCGCACCTGCAGCACGCCGTCTTCCTGGAACTTCGAGAAGCCGCGGCTCACCGTTTCGAGTTTCAGCCCAAGATAGGCGCCGATCTCCTCGCGTGTCATGCGCAGCACCAGCGAGGTATGCGAAAAGCCGCGTGCCTGCAGGCGCTGCGTCAGGTTGAGCAGGAAGGCGGCCAGACGCTCTTCGGCACGCATGCTACCGAGCAGCAGCATCACACCCTGGTCGCGCACGATCTCGCGGCTCATGATCCTGTGAAACTGGCGCTGCAGGTCGGTGAACTCGCGCGACAGCGACTCGAGCTGGCCATAGGGAATGACGCAGACCTGGGAGTCCTCCAGCGCCACCGCGTCGCAGCTGTGCAGATCGGTGCTGATGCCGTCCAGGCCCAGCAACTCGCCGGCCATCTGGAAGCCGGTCACCTGGTCGCGTCCGTCCTCGGAGGACACTCGGGTCTTGAAGAAGCCGGTGCGCACCGCAAACAGGGCCTCGAACTTGTCGCCGACGTGGAACAGCGTCTCACCCCGGCGCACCGAGCGGCGCGTGGCCACCAACGCATCGAGTCTGTCCATCTCGTGTTCCGAGAAGCCCATGGGCAGGCACAACTCGCGCAAATTGCAACTCGAGCAGGCTACTTTGAGGTCTGCGGCCTTGATCGGGACAACGGATGCAGATACTGTCATGGTCTCTCGCTTCGGGCTCCGGCGCCCTTATGGTAACCAATCCGCGCGCGAAGCTTCAAAGGCTATTGCGTTACATCAATACGGGCCGCCCGCGCCACGAGGAACATGCCGGCCGATGAACGCCCAGTCGGTCGCCGATCCGGCCCCGCCCGTGCTGAGCGAAGCGCTGCTGCGGCGCTTCGATGCGCCCGGGCCTCGCTACACCTCGTACCCGACCGCAGACCGCTTCGTCGAGGCCTTCGGCGTCGACAGCATGCGCGTCGCGCTCGAACAACGTGCCCACGGCGGCCTGACGGATGCGCGCGCGCCGCTGTCGGTGTATGTGCATATCCCCTTCTGCGAATCGGTGTGCTACTACTGCGCCTGCAACAAGGTCATCACCAGGCACCACGAACGCGCGGCTGAATATCTCGATGCACTGGATGCAGAGATCGATCTGGTCTTCGGCGTGCTGGGGCTGCGCCAGCCGGCGTCGCAGTTGCACTTCGGCGGCGGCACGCCGACCTTCCTGTCCGACGCCGAGCTGGCGCGCGTCGTCGGTTCGCTGCGGCGCGTGCTGGTCATCGACGCCACCACCGAGATGTCGATCGAGGTCGACCCACGCACCGTCAGCGTCGAACGTCTCGCCCATTGCCGCAGCCTGGGCTTCAACCGCATCAGCTTCGGCGTGCAGGACTTCGACCCGCAGGTGCAGCAGGCGGTGCACCGCATCCAGCCCTACGACAGCGTGCGCGAGCTGATGCACTGCGCCCGTGACCTGGGCTTCGAGTCGATCAATGCCGACCTGATCTATGGCCTGCCGAAGCAGACCCCGCAGAGCTTTGCGCGCACCGTGGCGCAGATCGGCGAGTTGCGCCCCGACCGCATCGCGCTGTATGCCTATGCGCACCTGCCGCAGCGCTTCAAGCCGCAGCGGCGCATCGCCGTGGAGTTCCTGCCCAATGCCGCGCAGCGCGTGGCCATGCTGGGTGGTGCGATCGACAGCTTCCTCGGCTTCGGCTACGACTACATCGGCATGGACCACTTTGCATTGCCCGACGATGCACTGGCCGTGGCCAAGCGCCAGGGACGGTTGCATCGCAATTTCCAGGGTTACAGCACGCAGCCCGACTGCGACCTGATCGGCCTGGGCGTATCGTCGATCGGCAAGCTGGGCGCCACCTACTACCAGAACGTCAAGACGCTGCCGGAGTACTACGACACGCTGCGCCTGGGCCAGTTGCCGGTGCAGCGCGGCATTGCGCTGAGCCGCGACGACGTGTTGCGCCGCGCCGTGATCATGGCGCTGATGTGTCAGGGGCGCGTCGAGTTCGAATCGATCGAACTGGCGCATCTGATCCGCATGCGCGAATACTTTGCCAGCGAACTCGAGCGACTGCTGCCGATGGCCGAGGCCGGGCTGGTGCAGATCGAGCCCGGTGCGATCCAGGTCACCGCCACCGGCTGGTATGTGGTGCGCGCGGTGGCTGCGGTGTTCGATCGCGCACTGCAGGGCGACAAGCTGCGCGAGCGCTTTTCACGCGTTATCTGAGCCGGGCGACCATGCCGATCAGGGCCGAGCGGCCGTGGTGGCCGGTGCCTTCGGCCACCTCGGCTTCGTACTCGACCAGTTCAATGATCTCCATCGCGCCAAAAGCCTCGCGCAACATCGTCGGCGTATACAGGTGCGAGGCCAGCGGCGGCCCACCGGTGCCGTATTCGAGCTGCTTCGGCGTGTAGCCCTGCAGCACCAGCACGCCGCCGGGCTTGAGGCAACGCTGAATGTGGGCAAAGAGCCGCTCGCGCAGGGCCGGGTCAGCGAACTGCACGAAGATCGCTGCCACGCCGTCGAAGGCCGCCCGCGGCCAGGCGTAATCGTCGCAGCTGGCAACCTGGAAGTTCACGGCAACGCCTTGCGCCGACGCCAGGCGCCGCGCCTTGGCCACACCTTGTTCGGCGATGTCGAAAGCCTCCACCTGCAAACCGCGCCGGGCCAGCCAGACGCTGTTGCGGCCTTCGCCATCGGCCACGCACAGCACCCGCTGCCCAGGGAGCCAATGGTGGGCTTGGTCACTCAGCCAGACGTTCGGCGCGGTGCCGAACAGGTAGTCGTCACCGGCGAAACGCCGGTTCCAGGTGCCTGCGGGGTCGGAGAAGGCGGTGTCGCCCGGGCCGCTCATGGGGACGATCAGGCCGCCGACGCGTCGTCGCCGATCAACACGCGCGTGGCGCTGACAAACCGGTGCGGCGGGATTTCGAGGTTGGTCGGCGCAGGTTTGTTCTTGTACACGCGGCCTGCTCCGTCGAAGGTTGAACCATGGCAGGGGCAGAAGAAGCCGCCCGGCCAATCTGCCGGCAGGCTGGGGTTGGCGCTGCCCTGCGGTACGCGCGTCGGCGAACAGCCCAGATGTGTGCAGATGCCGACGGCGACGAAGAACTCGGGCTCGAGCGAGCGTGTGGCATTGCGCGCGTAGTCGGGCTGCTGGTCGCGGCGCGAATCCGGATCGGCCAGTTCCGCGCCATGACTGTCCAGCGCCGCCAGCATTTCGGGCGTGCGGCGCACGATCCACACCGGTTTGCCGCGCCATTCCACCGTCTTCATGTCACCTGGCGCGATGTCGCCGATGTCCACCTCGACGGAGGCACCCATTGCGCGGGCGCGCTCGCTGGGCGCGAAGGACGACACAAAAGGCACCGCGGTAGCCACCGCGGCGGCGCCGCCGACCGCACCGGTGGCCAGCAGCCAGGTGCGCCGTTCAGGGTCGGCGCTGGCGGGAGGGGGCAGGGTGTATGCGCTCATGGAAAGTCCAGGAAAGTTGCGGATGCAGGGCAGGGCCGCGGCGTCAGCCGTACTTGATGAACAAGCGGCTATAGGGGCCCTTGAGCTTGCCGAGAGCCTCGCGCACGGCCTCTTCGTCGCGTGCCAGCACGGCGCTGCGCAAGCTGGCTACCGAGTTCTGCACCGCCTTCAGCTGAGCCTCGAAGTCGGTGTCGCCGCTCCATGCGGCCGGTGCATCGTTGCGCAATCGGTCTGCGAGGTAATCGAGTACACCGACACGCGCCGCCAGTGCCATCCACGCCGACTCGGAACCGATGCCCTTGGCGCCATCACCGAGCGCGTGTTCCATCTCGGCGTGGTAGGCGTTCATCGCGTCACTGAAGACCACCACGTTGTTGCGGTGGCGCAGCTCGGCCAGCAGGTCACGCACGGCTTCCAGCTTTTCGTGCGCCGCAGGCAACTGGTTGGCGCGGACGTCGACAGCGGCACGTTCGTAGACCACCGCCACTTGCGTCAACGTGTCGGAGAACTTCGGGTCGCGCTCGTAGGGCGGCGGCGGCTTGGCCGCGTACTGCCGGATCAAGGCCTGCCAGGCCTGCTGCGCCTGGACCAGGGCCTGCTCGGCCTCGACTTGCGACTTGCCGTTGGTGCGGAACAACGCGGCACGGTAAGGCGCATAGGCAGCCTGCATCGCGTCGGTGGCGGCGTCGGCCGACAGCGACGGCAAGGGCAGCATTGAGGCCGCAACCAGCAACAGGCCAGTGGCGAGGCGTGTCATGAACTTCTCCGATGGAAGGGCATGAGGCTCAGGCTCTGCGGTTGCGAGGGCGTGGCACGCTGCGGGCCGGGCGCGAGCTGACCGCCCGGGCCGCGTTGTCGACGAAAGCGGCGCGCTCGGACGCGGTCCGCTCGAAGCGGCGCGCCAGAGTTCCGCACACCAGATCGCACAGCGCGTACACCGACTCGTCCGCGATGCGGTAGTACACGCTGGTGCCGCGGCTGTCGCGCGCCACCAATCCGTGCTGGGTCAGCAGCGCGAGATGGCGCGACACGTTGGCGGCGGTGAAACCGGTCAGTTGCGCCAGTTCGCCGACATTGCGCTCACCGTCGCGCAACAGGTTCAGCAGCGACAGACGAGTCGGTTCCGACAGCGTCTGGAAATAGGCCGCAACCTGGGCGAGCGCTTCCTTGGGCAGGTCTTGCATGCGTACACACGCCGGGGATGGAGAGGCCGCCATCATGCCCGATCGACCTCATTTGGAATGGCTAATTGCATGACAGAGCACTTGACTATTTAGCTGATTGCGCAAATAATAACTCAACACGATGCAGTTGACCAGCCCCTCTTCAGGTCCGGTCGGTTGCAACGGATCAGGAGAAGGAGCTATGTTCAAGGCTTGGAGATCGACGCTCGCGCTGTGCGCCGGCATGCTCGGCGCAGCCAGCGCCTACGCGGCGGCCGGCGTGCTAGCCACGGCGCCGGTGCGCGCCACCGCCGCCGACGCGGCGCTCAGCGCACACGACGGTGTCGTCGAGGCGGTGCGCCAGACCGTGGTGGCAGCACAGGTGGCCGGCGCCGTGACGTCGCTCGAAGTCAAGGCCGGCGACATGGTCAAGGCCGGCCAGGTTTTGGCGCGCATCGATGCACGCAGCGCCGACTACGCCGCCAGCGCCAGCGATGCGCAGGCCCGTTCGGCACAGGCGCTGCTGGAGATGGCCGACAAGGACTACCAGCGCCAGAAGCAGCTCTACGACAAGCAGTACATCAGCCAGGCGGCGCTGGAACGTGCCGAATCGCAGTACAAGGCGACGCAGGCGCAGGCCGCGGCCCAACTCGCGCAGGCCCATGCGGCGCGCACGCAGACCGGCCTGCACGTGGTGCGCGCACCCTATGCGGGTGTGGTGTCGGAAGTGCCAGTCGCCTTGGGCGACATGGCCATGCCGGGTCGCGCGCTGCTCACGCTGTACCAGCCGGGCGCACTGCGCGTCAGCGCGGCCGTGCCGCAAAGCGCGCTGATTCTGCCGGTCAAGGACGCGCGCGTCGAGTTCCCCGGTTTGAGCGAGGCGCAGCGCTGGCTGCCGGTGGCCCAAGTGCAGGTCCTGCCGACGGTCGATGCCGCCACGCACACGGTGACGCTGCGCATCGCGCTGCCGGCCGAGGCCCAGGGCATGACGCCGGGCTTGTTCGCGCGCGTGTGGCTGCCCTCGGTGGCCCCAGGTGCCGATCCGCGACTGTTCGTGCCGGTGTCAGCCATCGTGCGTCGCGCCGAAATGAACACGCTGTACGTCGTCGACGCCAAGGGCCTGCCGACGCTGCGCCTGGTGCGACTGGGCCGCACGATGGGCGACAGTGTCGAGGTGCTGTCCGGCGTCTCGGCCGGCGAGCGCGTGGCGCTGGACCCGCAGGCCGCGGCGCGACTGCCTTGAGGACATGGCCGTGAACAGCACCCTGGGCATTTCCGGCCGCATCGCCGCCTACTTCCAGTCGGCGCAGATCACGCCGCTGCTGGCGCTGGTGGCGCTGCTGATGGGCATCTTCGCCGTGCTCGTCACGCCGCGCGAGGAAGAACCGCAGATCAACGTCACGATGGCCAACGTGCTGATCCCCTTCCCGGGGGCGTCGGTGCGCGATGTCGAACAGATGGTGGCAACGCCTGCCGAGCAGGTGCTGGCACAGATCTCGGGCGTCGAACACGTCATGTCGGTGTCGCAACCGGGTCTGGCCGTGGTCACGGTGCAGTTCAAGGTCGGCGTGCCGCGGATCGAGGCGCTGGTGCGCCTGTACGACACGGTCAATTCGAATGCCGACTGGCTGCCGCGTGGCCTGGGCGTGCTCGACCCGATCATCAAGCCCAAGGGCATCGACGACGTGCCCATCGTCACGCTGACGCTGTTCAGCCGCGACCCGGCCATCGGTGCCTTCGACCTGGAGCGCGTGGCGCACAGCGTCGAGTCCGACCTGAAACGCGTGCCCGGCACGCGCGAGGTGACGACGATCGGTGGCCCCGGTCGCGCGGTGCGCGTCGAGATCGACCCCACGCGCATGGCCGGCACCGGCATCACCGTGCCGGACCTGCGCGCCGCGCTGCACTCGGCCAACCTGGGACTGCCGGTGGGCGAACTGCTTTCCGGCAACCGCGCCGTGGCGCTGGAATCGGGTCCCTTCCTGAAGGATGCGCGCGAGGTGGGCGAACTGCTGGTCGGCGTGCGCGACGGCAAGCCGGTGTTCCTGCGCGACGTTGCCGAGGTCGTCGACGGGCCGCTGCCGCCGCTGCGCTACGTCTGGCATGGCATCGCCGGCGAGGGCCGTGGCGAATTCCCGGCGGTGACGCTGAGCGTCACAAAGAAGCCCGGCGAAAACGCCATCGACGTGGCCGACGCGGTGATGCGGCGCATGGACACGCTGCGCAACACCGTCGTGCCGCCGGCGGTGCAGGTGGCGGAGACGCGCAACTACGGCGCCACCGCCAACGACAAGGCGGTCAAGCTGATCCAGAAGCTGCTTTTCGCCACGGCGGCGGTGGTGGCGCTGGTGTTCATCGCACTCGGCCGGCGCGAAGCGGCGATCGTCGGCAGCGCGGTGATCCTGACGCTGACGGTGACGCTGTTCGCATCCTGGGCTTGGGGCTTCACGCTGAACCGCGTGTCGCTGTTCGCGCTGATCTTCTCCATCGGCATCCTGGTCGATGACGCCATCGTCGTCGTCGAGAACATCCATCGCCACCAGCAACTCTATCCCGGCAGGACGCTGGCGCAGATCATTCCCGGCGCGGTCGATGAGGTCGGCAGCCCGACCATCCTGGCCACGCTGACGGTCATTGCCGCGCTGCTGCCGATGGCCTTCGTCTCGGGGCTGATGGGCCCATACATGAGTCCGATCCCGATCAACGCCAGCATGGGCATGCTGCTGTCGCTGGCCGTGGCTTTCGTCGTCACACCGTGGCTGGCGCGCATCTGGATGAAGGTGCATCCGGCCGGAGACGGTGCGCACGCACCGCAAGGGCTGTCGACGAAGCTGGCACCGCTGTTCAAGGGCATCTTCAAGCCGCTGCTCGAGGCGAAGCGCGGCACGCGCAACCGCGCCCTGCTGGGCCTGGGCATGCTGGCGCTGATCGTGATGTCGGTGTTGCTGCCGGTGCTGGGGTGGGTGCAGCTGAAGATGCTGCCCTTCGACAACAAGTCCGAGTTCCAGGTGGTGGTGGACATGCCGGCGGGCACACCGCTGGAGCAAACCGCTGCGGTGCTGCGCGATCTGGGCACGCATCTGGCGACGCTGCCCGAGGTCACGAACTATCAGGTCTATGCCGGCACGGCCGCGCCGATCAACTTCAACGGCCTGGTGCGCCAGTATTACTTGCGCAGCGGCGGCGAGGTCGGCGACATCCAGGTCAATCTGGTGGACAAGGCGCACCGCAGCGAGCAGAGCCACGCCATCGCCACGCGCGTGCGTCCGGCGCTGCAGGCCATCGGCCAGCGCCATGGCGCCAATGTCAAGGTCGTGGAAGTGCCACCGGGGCCGCCGGTGTTGTCGCCCTTGGTGGCCGAGATCTATGGCCCCGAGGCCGAAGGCCGGCGCGAGGTGGCCCAGGCGGTGCGCAAGGTCTTTGCCGCCACCGAAGGCGTGGTCGACATCGACGACAGCAGCATCGCCGACGCGCCGCGCAAGCTGCTGCTGGTGGACCGGCGCAAGGCCGCGATGCTGGGCGTGTCGCAGCAGGAGATCGTGAGCACGCTGCGCGCCGGGCTGTCCGGCGAGGCCACGGCCTACCTGCATGACCAGAGCAAGTACCCGGCAGCGGCAACGATCCAACTGCCCGCCAGCCGGCATGGCGACCTGAACGCGCTGCTGCAACTTGCGGTGCGCAGCGCCAGCGGCAAGCTCGTCGCCATCCGCGAACTGGTGACGGTGAGCGACACGCTGCGCGAGCAGCCCGTGTATCACAAGGACCTGCTGCCGGTGAACTATGTCGTCGCCGACATGGCCGGCGCGGTCGACAGCCCGCTGTACGGCATGTTCAAGATGCGCAGCCAGACGGCGACGATCGCCACGCCCGGTGGCGGCCTGCTTGCCGAGCACTTCATCAGCCAGCCCGACGACCCGTACCGAGGCTATGCGCTCAAGTGGGACGGCGAGTGGCAAATCACCTACGAGACCTTCCGCGACATGGGTGCGGCCTATGCGGTGGGGCTGATCCTGATCTACCTGCTGGTGGTGGCGCAGTTCGGCAGCTATCTGACGCCGCTGGTCATCATGGCGCCGATCCCGCTGACCATCATCGGCGTGATGCCCGGCCATGCGCTGCTCGGCGCACAGTACACCGCGACGAGCATGATCGGCATGATCGCGCTGGCCGGCATCATCGTGCGCAACTCGATCCTGCTGGTGGACTTCATCAACCTGCAATTGCGCGAAGGCAAGCCCTTCAAGGACGCGGTGGTCAATTCGGCCATCACGCGCGCGCAGCCGATCCTGCTGACCGGCCTGGCGGCCATGCTCGGCGCCTTCTTCATCCTCGACGACCCGATCTTCAACGGGCTGGCGATCTCGCTCGTCTTCGGCATCCTGGTGTCGACGCTGCTGACGCTGGTGGTCATCCCGTTGCTGTATTTCGTGGCCTATCGAAACCGTCTTTCCAAGCTCGTTCCTCAACTTTCTCAAGGAGAAATCACATGACTTCCTGGCAACTCGTTCGCATCTTCGCCGGCATCTTCATCCTGTTGTCGCTGGCCCTCGGCATCCCCGGCAGCCCGATCTTCATGAATGAATGGTGGCTGGCCTTCACGGCCTTCGTCGGCGTCAACCTGCTGCAAAGCGGGCTGACCAAGTGGTGCCTGCTCGAAACCATCATGCGCAAGCTCGGTGCGCCTGCGAGCAACTGACACGGGAACACGCATGAAACGTCTGCTGAGCTTGCTGGCAGCGCTGGCTGCGGTGCAGGGCGCGGCCGCGGCCGACCTCGTCGCGGCCTGGCGCGCCGCGCAGAGCAACGATCGCGAGTTCGCGGCCGCGCGTGCCGAGCGCGACGCGGGTGCGACGAAGCGCGAGCAGGGCGCGTCGCTGTGGCGGCCGTCGCTGCAGGTCAGCGGTACCGTCGGCGTCGCCAACGGCGACACATCGATCAGCGGCGCGCGCTTCTCGGCACCGGGTTTCGGCACGGTGGACGGCGCCAACTTCGATACCTCGATCAATGCCGGCACCGCCACGCGCTGGGCGCTGCAGGCGCGCCAGCCGATCTACAGCCCCGAGCGTGACGCCAACAAGCGCCAGCTCGAGCTGTCGGCCGACGTGTCCGACCTGCAATGGCAGGAGGCGCAGCAGGCGTTGATGCTGCGCACGGCCGAGCGCTACTTCGACGCCGCACTCGCCGCCGAGTCGCTGCGCGTGCTGCAGCGACAGCAGCAGTCGGTGGAGCGTGCGCTGCTCGAGGCGCGCGACCGCTTCAAGCTCGGCGACGCGCCGGTCACCGACACGCACGAAGCCGAGGCCCGTGCCCAGGCGGTGCGTGCCGAAACCCTGGCGGCCGAATCCGAAATCACGTTGAAGCAGGCCGCACTGAGCGACCTGACCGGCTGGTCGGAGGCCGAAACGTCGTCGCTGGTGCTGGCCAGCGGTGCCGCACCCCAGGACCTGCCGCCGCTGGCGAGCTGGCTGGCCGACGCCAAGACCGGCAACCTGCAGTTGCGCATGAGTTCGGCCAAGGTCGAAGTGGCGCGGCAGGAAGCTGCCAAGTACAAGAGCGAAGTGGCGCCGACCGTGGACCTGGTGGCCAGCGTCGCACAGGACCGTCTCAGCGGCAGCGGCGACTACGGCTCGGCCACCAACAGCCAGAGCAACGCGCTCATCGGCGTGCAACTGAACGTGCCGCTGTACACCGGCGGCTGGCGCAGCGCGCGCCGCGAAGAGCGAGCGCACCTGGTCGACAAGGCCCGGGCCGAAGGCGAACGCGCGGCGCAGCAGGTGGCGCTGCAGACCCGCGCCGCCTGGCTCGGCCTGACGGTGGGTGCGTCGCGTGTCAAGGCACTGGACGAGGCGCTGCGCGCCACGCGCTCGCGCCTGGATGCCACGCGGATCGGCCGCCAGGTCGGCGAGCGCACGACGCTGGAACTGCTGAATGCGGAGAACGACGCCGCAGCCGCCGAACTGGCGCTGCTGCAGGCACGCGTGTCGCTGCTGATCAACCGGCTGCGCCTGGCGGCGCTGGCCGGAAGGCTTGACGAAGCGCAACTGCAAGCCGTTAATGCCAGCCTGCTGGCCACCAAGGGCAACCACTGAGCACTTTGCCAGTCCAAACTTCCCAGCACCATTCCAGGAGGCAACCATGGCCCATATCGTGATCCTCGGCGCCGGCACCGGCGGTATGCCCGCTGCCTACGAGTTGCGCGAAAAGCTCGACAAGAGTCACCGTATCACGGTCGTCAACGCGGTGGACTACTTCCAGTTCGTGCCTTCCAACCCCTGGCTGGCGGTGGGCTGGCGCGACCGAGCGTCCATCACCTTCCCGATCCGCCCCTATCTGCGCAAGCAGGACATCGACTTCGTCGCCCAGCGCGTCACGCGCATCGACGCCGACGGCAACGCGCTCGAGCTTCAGGACGGCAGTTCGCTGGCCTATGACTACCTGGTCATCGCCACCGGCCCGAAGCTCAGCTTCGACGAAGTGCCGGGGGCTGGTCCCGAAGGCCACACCCAATCGATCTGCCTGGTCGATCATGCCGAGAGGGCCTTCGAGCGCTACCAGGCTTTCGTCAAGGATCCCGGCCCGGCGATCATCGGCGCGATGCCCGGCGCGTCGTGCTTTGGCCCGGCCTACGAGTTCAGCTTCATCTTCAACACCGACCTGAAGCGCCGCAAGCTGCGCCACAAGGTACCGATCACCTACGTCACCAGCGAGCCCTACATCGGCCACCTCGGGCTGGGCGGCGTGGGCGACTCGAAGTCGATGCTGGAAAGCGAGTTCCGCAACAACGACATCAAGTGGATCTGCAACGCGAAGGTGACCAGGGTCGAGGACGGCAAGATGTTCGTCACCGAGTTGGACGATCAGGGCGCGGTGAAGAAGGAGCACGAGCTGCCCTTCAAGTACAGCATGATGCTGCCGGCCTTCAAGGGCGTGGACCCGGTGGCTGCGGTGGAGGGCTTGTGCAACCCTCGCGGCTTCGTGCTCATCGACGAATACCAGCGCAGCAAGAAGTACCGCAACATCTTCTCGGCCGGCGTGTGCGTGGCTATCCCGCCGGTCGAGGCCACGCCGGTGGCCACCGGCGCGCCGAAGACCGGCTACATGATCGAGACCATGGTCACGGCCATCGTGCACAACATCGCCGCCGAACTGAAAGGCGAGACCGCTGGCACCAAGGCCACGTGGAATGCGATCTGCCTGGCCGACATGGGCGACACCGGCGCGGCCTTCGTCGCACTGCCACAGATTCCGCCGCGCAACGTCAACTGGTTCAAGAAGGGCAAGTGGGTGCACCTGGCGAAGATCGCCTTCGAGAAGTACTTCTTGTACAAGATGAAGAACGGCAGCGCCGAACCGCTGTACGAAAAATACGTGCTCAAGCTGATGGGCATCCGCAAACTGGAACACTGAACGAAGGAGCTGAAGATGTTGAACAGCGAGAACGGCTTCCGCGACCTGGCGCACAGCGTGTCGTCGCAACTGGCCAGCCTGCGCAAGAGCACGCCCGAGGTCATGAAGGCCTTTGGCGACCTGGGCCGTGCCGCCACCAAGGACGGCACACTCGACGCCAAGACCAAAGAACTGATCGCACTGGCGCTGAGCGTGGCCGCGCGCTGTGACCCGTGCATCGCGTTTCACACGCAGACGCTGGTCAAGCTCGGCACGACACGCCAGGAGATCGACGAGACGCTGGGCGTGACGACCTACATGGGCGGCGGCCCGTCGCTGATGTATGCCGCCAGCGCTCTCGCTGCCTTCGACGAGTTCAGCCGCGCCAAGGCGGCCTGAGCGCCGCTGGTCAGAGGTACAACAACTCGAGGTACTCGGGCACCGAGCAGGGCCAGCCCTGCCGCTCGGTAATGGCTTGGCGCAGGCTGTCGGCGGCCTCCGGTTCGCCATGCATCAGGTAGACATGCCGCGGTGCACGCGGCAGCGCCTCGATCCAGTCGAGCAGGCCCTGGTGGTCGGCGTGGCCCGACAGGCCCGGCAGTGAAATTACCTCGGCCCGTATGTCGATCCATTCGCCGTGGATCTTCACCCTCGGTATGCCGGCCAACATGGCCGCACCGCGCGTGCCCGCCGGCTGGTGTGCGGTGAAGGCAATTGCATGGCGTGCATCGACGGCATAGGCCTTCAGGTGGTGCGCGACGCGCCCGCCATTGGCCACGCCTTCGGTGGCGACAAGAATACCGGGCGTGTCCAGATGGTTCAGCGCCATCGCTTCGGCTTCGGTATGCGCAACGTTCACGTCATCAAGCATCGCGGCGCACGCATCGGCCGACAGGCGGTGCAGTTCGGCGTGTTGCTGATACAGCCGCGTGGCGGCGGCGGCGATCGGGCTGTTCAGGTACACCGGCACGTCGGGGATGCGCGCCGTGTTCTTCAGTTGGCGGATGGCATGCAGCAGCAGTTGTGCGCGCCCGGCCGCATAGGCCGGCACGACGACCACGCCGCCGCGTGCGCAGGTGCGGTTGATGGTCTTGGCCAGGCGCGTCAGTGCCTCCGTACTGCGGTGGCGCTGGTTGCCATAGGTCGATTCGAGCAGCACGAAGTCGGCGGCCTCGGGAGGCACAGGGGCCTTCATCACGAGATCGTCCTGTCCGCCCAGGTCGCTTGAGAACAGCAGGCTGTGTTCGCCGCAGCGCAGGTGCACGCTGGCCGCGCCGAGCACATGCCCAGCCGGCGCCAAACGGCAACTGAATCCTGGCGCCGGCTCGAACAGCTGATCGAACTCGCACACCCGAAACTGCTCCAGCGCCAGGCGAGCGCTTTGCTCGCTGTACAGCGGCAGCGCGGGCGCATGCTTGGTGTAGCCCAGTTGGTTGGCGAACTCGGCCTCCGCCGTCAGCAACTGGCCGGCCTCGGGCAACAGCAGCTGACACAGGTCGATCGTGGCTTGCGTGGCGTAGACCGGACCCTTGAAACCCAGTTCGACCAGGCGCGGCAGGAAACCGCTGTGGTCGATATGGGCATGCGTCAGCAGCACTGCATCGATCGAGGCGCTCGGCACCGGCATGGCCGACCAGTTGTGCAACCGCAGTTGCTTGAGGCCCTGGAACAGGCCGCAATCTATCAGCAGTCGGTGGCCATCGCGTTCGACCAAGACTTTCGTTCCGGTGACGCTGCCGGCGCCGCCGAGAAAGCGCAGTTGCATGCTCTTCGTCCTCTGTCGCACGGCCTCGAGACCACGCTGTTATGAGGCATTCTTCAATCCGCGGGCGGGGTGGACCTTGATCGAGCGCAAGGCTTCCTACCTGCCCTGAAAACCGCTCCGATGCTTGGCGCTGCGGCCAGGGGCGGCGGGCAGCGCGCTCAGCTCATCGTGCTGAGCAGACAGGTCTGCAGCAGGTAGCGCCGGTTGTCGCTGAAATGACCCTCGTCGCCGAGTTGCCAGGCCAGCGACGCGGTCGGATGCGTGGCTGCGGCAAGCCCGTCATAGACCGCGATGTCGGTTTCTGCGGCCACACGCTGCACCAACGGGCCGGGCATGCCCTGGCATTCCACCGCGTCGTACAGGCGACCGAGCAGCCGTGCCGTATGCACCACATCCGCGTCCGGGCTGCTTTCGTCCAGGCTGATGGCCACATGCGCGACATGCGCGCCCAGTTCGAGGGCGGCACGCCGGAACAGCTGGGCCTCGGGTTTCTTGTCGTCGCTGCACAGCAGTGCCAGATTCTTGCCACGCAACAGCGGTTGCAGGCCACCTCCTGCCCCGGCGCGCTGCAGGTCTCGCACCATTCCCAGCAGCTCAGTGGTCTCGTCCGGCGTCAACTGGCTGCAAGCCGGGAGGTGGCGATGCCTGAGGAATGGGGCCATGGGAGGGTATGCGATGCCGCCGTTGCGGGAACGGACAGGCTAACGAGGCGTGTCCGGGGAGCCTTGACTGTCGTCAATTCAGAGCAGCCAGCCCAGGCCCGGACGCTCGCCGGATACGCGGTGTTCACACAACGTTACCGAATGAGCTTGCACATTGACACGGTGTTTTCGAGGCCTTCCTAGCATGAACGCAACAAACAACCGGCCAAGGCCGCCGAGGAGACAAGAATGCTGAGCACAACCGACATCGACACAAGCACCGAAGTCGCACACAACATCTCCGCAGCGGCTGCAAAGCTCAGCATCGACGAGGCCATGTGCCAGCGTGCGAGCCAGGCCATCGCCAACAACCTGCAATTGCTGAACGGCTTGTTCGCGCCGCCGCGCCGTATGGTGCATGCCGGTGACCTGATCTATCAGACCGGCGAGCACTTCGGCAACCTGTACGTGTTGAACTCCGGCTTCTTCAAGGTCGTCAACCTGTCGCTGGATGGTCGGGAGCAGGTGGTCGGCCTGAAGTTCCGCGGCGATTGGCTGGGTTTTGACGGCATTGCCAACAGCCGCTACACCTGTGACGCCGTGGCCATGGACACCGGCGAGGTCTGGATCCTGCGCTACGACACGGTGCTCGACGCCTGCGCGCGCCAGCCGGAACTGATGAACCTGCTGCATGTGGCGATGAGCCGCGAAATCGCGCGCGACCGTGATTCACTGATGTCGGTGTGCACATTGAGCGCCGACGCCCGCGTGGCTGACTTCCTGCGCTACTGGGCAGAATCGCTGGCGCGGCGCGGCATGCGCACCGACCAGATCACGCTGCGCATGACGCGCGCCGAGATCGGCAACTATCTGGGCATGACGCTGGAAACGGTGAGTCGGGCCCTGTCACGTCTGGCGCGCAACCAGCTGATCCACTTCGCCGAAAAGGGCCGGCGCGACATCCAGATTCCGCACGTCGGTGCGTTGGCCGAGTTCGTGCATCGCAGCCTGGCGCCGGCGGCGACGGTGTTGCAGTAGATCTCGCGTTTCAGCCCGAAGGCTCGCGCCGGGTGAACTGGCGCAGCATGGCGGCGGCGAGTTCGGCGCGGGTGAAGGGCTTGCGCAATTGCAGCCAACCGGGTGGTGCATCGCGATCCGCTTTCAGCAGTTCCGACGCATAACCCGACATCAGCAATACCGCCAACGTCGGTTGGCTATGTCGTGCGCGCCTTGCGAGTTCGGTGCCGCGCATGCCGGCGCCCAGGGCAATGTCGCTGAGCAACAGGTCGAAGGGTCCATGGCCGCTCACCGCCAGCAGGGCCTGTTCGCCGCTCGAAGCCAGCGTGACACGGCAGCCCAGACCGTCCAGGAACGCCCGTACCACCTGGCGCACATCACTGTCGTCTTCGACCAGCAGCACGCGCAGGCCCTTCGGCAGCGCATGGCTCGAGGCATCGTCTGCATCGCCGCTCGCTGTCCTGTCCAAGGGTCTAGGCAGGTACAGCGTCATCGTCGTGCCGATGCCCAGGGTGCTGTCCACCGTGACGCCGCCGCTCGACTGCGTGACGAAACCATACACCGTGCTCAGTCCCAGGCCGGTGCCGCGGCCGGCTTCCTTGGTGGTGAAGAAGGGTTCGAAGGCGCGTCGCTTGACCACCTCGGTCATGCCGCTGCCGCTGTCTGTCACGCTGATGGCAACGAACGACGCGTCGTCGGCGCTCTTGTCGTCGAGGTTGTGGCGGACCTCGGCCGGCAGGTGGTTGCAGACCCGCGCCCGAAAGCGCAGCGTGCCGCCGTCCAGCATGGCATCGCGCGCGTTCACGGCAATGTTCAGCAGCGCCGCTTCGAGCTGGCCCGGATCGGCCTGCACCGGCGGGCAGGCCGCTGGCGCATCCACCTGGATGCGGATGCTCTGGTCGAGCGTGCGGCGCAGCATGTCGGCCAGTGAATGCAGCATCGCACTGGTGTCCACGGCGTCGGGCTGCAGCACCTGGCGGCGCGAGAAGGCCAGCAATTTGCCGGTCAGCTCCGCACCGCGCCGCGATGCGCGCAACGCCGCGCCGACGAGCTGTTGGCCATAGGTGTCGTTGGCCAGCGACGGTATTTCCTCGAGCACCTGCAGGCTGCCCTGGATGATGGTCAGCAGGTTGTTGAAGTCATGGGCGATGCCGCCGGTGAGCTGCCCCACGGTCTCGAGACGCTGCGCGTGTTTCAGTGCGTCTTCGGACTGCGCGCGCTGCAAGCAGGTGGCGAGCAGATTGCAAAGCGACTCGACGAAGTGCAGTTCATCGTCGCCGAAGTGCAGCGATGCACGACCGCACACGACGATGGCGCCGATGGTGCGGCCGCGATCGGACAGCGGCACGGCCAGCGCCACCGTCAGCCCGGCCTCGACGTAGGCGGCGGGGAAGCTGAAGCGTTCTTCGTGGCGCAGGTCAGGCACCTTCACCGCATGGCCTTCGTGCAGCACGAACCCAGGCAAGGTATCGGGTCGGTTGGGCAGCTTCGAACCGATGGCGCTGCCGGCCACCAGGCCGGCGCCGCTGGCGAGCCGGAAATCGCTCAGATTGCTTTCGAGCAGGTAGATCAGCGCCGTGTCGGCCTGCAGCGCCCCAGTCGCAATGGCCGACACCTGGTCGAGCACCACCTGCGGTTCACGTGCATCCACCGCCACGCGTCCGAGTTGCGCCAGGTGCTCGCTGTAGCCTGCCCGCTGCAGCACCTTCTGCACGCGCGGGTAGGCGCTGATGTCCCGAAGTGCGGCCACGACGTAGCGCTGGTCAAGGCCCTGAAGCGGGCTCAGTGCGATCTCGACATTCACCTCGCTGCCGTCCTTGCGCAGCGCCGTCAGGCCCATGCGCGTGCCCATCGGGCGCGGTAGCGGGTCCTGGCCATAGCGCTCGCGCAAAGCGGCGTGCTGCGCGCGTGCCGTCGCCGGCACCAGCGTGTCCACCAGCAAGCCGAGCAGTTCCTCGGCAGCGTAGCCCAGCATGGCCACGGCAGCCGGATTGGCACGCACGATGCGACCGCCCGGATCGACCAGCAACAGCACGTCCGGGTGGGCGCGAAACAATTCCTGCAGCAGCGCGATTTCCGAAGAGCCCGAGCCCGGCCGCTGCGGCGTGAGGGGCGCCGCGATGCCCATGTCAGGACCGCCCGGCCGCGCGTAGGTACTGACGCTCCCCATGAGCCATGAAGGGGCTCGTTCCGAGCCCTGGGGGAAGCAAACGCAGTGAGCGTGGGGGCGCCTGCATATTAGTCGACGACGACGGCGGGCACCAGGATGTAGCCGGCGCCGCGTACCGACTTGATGATCCGCGGATCGCCGGGCGAGACCTCGAGTTTCTTGCGCAGCCGTCCCACCTGCACGTCGATGGTGCGGTCGTAGGGCCCGGCTTCGCGCCCGCGCGTGCGCTCGAGCAGGAAATCGCGCGACAGCACGCGCCCGGCGTTCTGCACGAAGGTGTGCAGCAGATCGAATTCGCCGCTCGTCAGGCTCACGTCCTGCCCTTGCGGATTCACCAGCCGGCGCGCCGCAGCGTCCAGCGCCCAGCCGGCAAAGTGCATGGGCCCAGGCGCGGATGGCTGTGCCTTGGCCGGACCTGCTGCCGGCACCATGCGGCGCAGCACGGCCTTGATGCGCGCCAGCAGTTCGCGCAGGTCGAAGGGTTTGGTGACGTAATCGTCGGCGCCGACTTCCAGGCCGACCACCTTGTCCACCGCGTCGCCGCGGCCGCTGACGATGACCAGGCCACATTGCCAGTGTTCGCGCAGCTGGCGCGCGATGCTGAAGCCGTCTTCGCCCGGCAAGCCCAGGTCGAGCAGCACCAAGGCTGGCGGATCGGCCTGCATGGTGCGCATCAGCGAGCGCCCGTCATGCAACTGCGTGACCCGGTAGCCGTGGCTCTGCAGATAGCCGGCCAACAGCTGGGTGATTTCGACTTCGTCGTCGAGAACGGCGATGTGAAGGTCTGGGTTCAAGCGGGCGGGTCCGTTGGGGCGGAAAGTGTAGGGCCGTTGCCAGCCGACGCGAGATTAGCAGCTTTGACTTCCCGCTCGGCCTTGCGCGCCGTCACGATGCTCGCGTGCTAGACCTGCCGTTCCTTCACGCGCACCCCGTCGCGTACCGCCGCCGGCGGGTACACGATGACGCTTTCCCCGACGCCCGGCCCCTCGGTCAGCCAGGCTTCGTCACCATTGCGCGCGCCGACCCGCACCGACGTCAACCGCGCACGACCGTCGCGCAGCGTGAACACGGCCATGCCTTCTGTCGATCCGGCATCGGCCGCTGGCAGCGGGAAGACCGCGCTGGCCGGCACCTTCAGCGCGCTGTCAACCGAGCGCGTGACGATGCGCACCCCCACGCGATAGCCGTCACCGAGCGCACGCCATTGTTCGACCGGGCTGCTGATGTCGATCAGTACGTTCACACGCTGCTCCTCCACGCCCAGAGCCGAGACCTTGGTGAAGGCCGCCGGCTCGACACGGCGCACACGGCCTTCGAGCACGCCGTCGCCACCCCAGCGCTCGATACGCACGCGGCTGCCCGGCTGCGCACGCAAAGCGTCGGTGGTCAACAGTTCGGCAACGACCTCCAACTCGCGCGTGTTGCCCAATTCCAGCAGCGGCGCACCCAGCGCCACCACGGTCTCGCTGCCCTGCAGCACGCGCAATACACGGCCGGCTACCGGTGCACGCAGCTCGAAACTGCCATTGCCTGCCGACAGCGGCCGGCTGACGGCGAGCAGCGCGGCACGTGCCTGCTCGACCCCGTGTTCGGCGATATGGCGCTCCTCGACGGCAGCATCGAGTTCCTTCTGCGCCGCCAGCGCCGTCAGGCGATCGTTGTCGAGCTTGGTCGGCGAGACGAAGCCCTGGCCCGCAAGCTGCTCGGTGCGTTGAACTTCATTCTTCGCCTGCTGCAGCGCCACGTTCGCGCCCTCGACGCGGGCCTTGGCACGCTGCACCTGGGCCTGCGTGATCTCGACCCGGGCGCGCTGTTCGCGCAGGCTGCGCTCGTCGAGCAGCGGCGAAAGCACCGGCGCGAGCCGCGCGACGATGTCGCCGGCCGCGACCGTGTCACCCTCGCGCAGGCTCATGCGTGCCAGCCGACCGGCCAACGGCGCCGACAGCACATAGCGCTCGCGCAAACGTGTCTTTGCGTCTTCGTCGATCGTGGTTTCGAAGTGGCCCTGGCTGACTTGCCCCAACTCCACCTCGACCGGCCGCGGCGCGAAAGCCCAGGCGAGCAAGCCCGCCAGGCCCGCCGCGGCGATGCCGCCATAGATCCAGCTCCTGCGTTGCATCTCATTCCCTCGTCTTCAATGCCGAGACCATGTCCAGCCGGTCGATGCGCCGGCGCACCACCAGCGCGCTGGCGGCGCCCGCAGCCACCACACACAGCCCGGCCAGGGCGTAGGTGCGCGCGCGGATGACCACCGGAAAGTAGAACTGGTCGGACTTGAGCAGTTCAGTGATCAGGTGGGTCAGCCCCAGGCCGAGCAGCATGCCCAGCGGCAGCGCCAAGGCGATCACCAGGGCCAGTTCGCCCAGCAGCAGGGTCGACACCTCGCCGCGGGTGAAGCCCAGCACACGCAGGCTGGCCAGTTCCCAGGCACGTTCGGCCAGCGCAATGCGCGCATTGTTGTAGACCACGCCGACGGCGATGACGCTGGCGAAAAGCGTCAGCACGGTGCTCATGATGCGCACGTTGCGCGCGCTGATGTCCTCCATGTTGCGCAGCATCGCGGCCTTGCTCCAGGCGCCGGCAGCGCGCGGCAGCGACTTGATGGCCTGCAGCAGCGTGGCTTCGCCGCCGCGGTCGACGGCGAGGATGAAGCCGGTGGACACGTCGCCGTCGCCGAGTGCGCGATTCAGCGCATCGCGTTCCATGTAGGCGTTCAGGCCCATCATTTCCCGCACGGTGGCGCCCACGCGCAAGTGCAGCGTGCGTGCGCGACCTTCCAGCACCTCGACGCGCACCCTGTCGCCGACCTGAAGCCCCAGTTTGTGCGCCAGCCGGTCGGTGAGGATCAGGTCGCGGCCGGCAGGCAGCGTCTGGCGCCGGTCCACGTCGATGATGCGGTTGAGTTCGGGGCGTGCCGGCAGGCCCCGGATCACACCGCGCTCGCGCAGATGGCCGTTGATGAGTTTCACCGGCACGCGGCGATCCGACTCGACGGCCTTCACGCCCGGCAGCCGTGCCAGGTCGTGGCGTACGCTGTCGTTCACCTCCTCGGCCGTCCACAGCGAGACGTCGGCGCGCAGGCTCAGATTGAACTGCGTGTCGACCACCACCTCGATGGCGTCGCGAATGAAGTTGCCCATGACCACGATGGCGATGGCTGCGGCCACACCGCCGACCGACAACCCGGTGCGCCAGGGACGACGTTCCATGTTGCGCAGCACCATGCGCAGGGCTGGGCGCAGGCCGTGAATGCCCAGCCGTTCCAGCAGGGTGCGGCGATAGTTGCCGGGCGCCGGCGGACGCATGGCTTCGGCCGGCGGTAGCTGTACCGTGGCCACGATGGCGCTGAGCGTGCCCAGCACGGCCGTCAGAGCCGCCACGCCGGCACTGAACAGCAGCAGCGAAGGCGCGACGCGATGCTCGAAGGAGGGCAGGCGGAAGAACTCGGTATACAGCCCCGTGAACAAGCCGCCGAGCCAGTGGCCGAGCCCCAGCCCAAGCCCCACGCCCAGCAATACGATCAGCAGCACCAGCTTGAGGTAGTGTGTGCCGATCACGATGTCGTGGTAACCGAGTGCCTTCAGCGCGGCGATCTGCTCGCGTTGCGTGGACACCAGCCGCGACACCACGACGTTCAGCAAGAACGCGGCCACACCCAGGAAGATGGCCGGCAGCACGGTGCCGAGCACACGCTGCTCCTTGATCTCGTTGTCGAGCATGGCGTGCGAGCCCTGTTCGTCGCGCCCATGGGCCTCGCGCCCGCCGTAACGCGACAGCAATTGCGTCAGGCCATCGACGACGGCCGGCTCCGAGGCCCCTGGGGCCAGCTTCAGTGCCACGCGGTTGAAGGCGCCGCGCATGTCGTAGGCGGCGGCGAGTGCGTCGTGGTCGATCCAGAAGATGCCGAAACCGCGCAGGTCGGGCATGCCCCAAAGCCCGGCGAAGATGAACTCGGGCGACAAGGCCGTGCCGACGATGACCAAACTGCGCTGCTTACCGTTGATGAGCGCATTCAGGCGGTCCCCGGGTTTCAACCCACGCGCCGCCGCGAAGCCCTCGGACACCAGTGCTTCCAGGCTGCCGTCGGCGTGTGAACCACCGTCGGGATCGAGCATGCGCCCGGCGCTCACGGTAATCAGGTTCATGCGCTGTGGGGCGCGCGCGTCGAGTCCGATCAGCTGGCCGACGATCGGGTCGCTCGAGCCCGGGATCTCCACGCGCACGATCTGCTCGATGGTGGTCTGCGCGTCGGCCACGCCGCCCAGCGCGCGCAGCGGATCGAGCATGGATTGCGGCGCACGCTTGACGCTGGCGAAGACCTCGGCGAAGCGCCCTTCGGCGTAGAAGCGGTCGCGCGCCAGCGCCAGCGAATCCACGGCCGACAAGCTGGTGATGAAACCGCCGACGCCGCTGGCGACGACCAGCGCAATCGTCAGGGCCTGGCTCCACATCGCGCGCAGGTCGCGCAGCAGCTTCTTGTCGAGAGTCTTCATGACCGCCGCTGGGCCGCCCCAAGGCGGTCATGACCCCCCTGGGGGGCAGGAACGGTACGCTGCGACGTGGGGGCCGACGATTTCACCAGGACAGCTCCGAAGGACTGATCCTGTGCGCATTGGCCTCAATGCGCAGCACGCGCCCGTCGCCGAGTTGGATCACGCGATCAGCCATGCCGGCGATGGCCGCGTTGTGGGTGATGACGATGGCGGTGGTGCCGAGCTCGTTGTGAATGTCGGCGATGACCTCGAGCACCAGCTTGCCGGTCTGGTAGTCGAGCGCGCCGGTGGGCTCGTCGCACAGCAGCACCTCGGGGCGCTTGGCAATGGCGCGCGCGATGGCCACGCGTTGCTGCTCGCCGCCCGACAACTGCGCCGGGAAGTGATCGCGCCGGGGCGTCAGGCCGACACGATCGATGGCCTCGTCCACCGGCATCGGCTGCTCCGCGATGTCGGTGACCAGCGCCACGTTCTCGCGCACCGTCAGGCTGGGAATGAGGTTGTAGAACTGGAACACGAAGCCGACGTGGCGGCGACGGTAGGCGGTGAGCTCGGTTTCGCTGGCGGCGCTCAGGTCCTGCTCGCCGAAATGCAGTTTTCCTGCGCTGGCCACGTCCAGCCCGCCGAGGATGTTCAGCAGCGTCGACTTGCCGCTGCCCGAGGGCCCGAGCAGGACGATGAATTCACCCCGTGTCACATCCAGATCGATGTCGCGCAGCGCTTGCACCTCGACCTCGCCGGTGCGGTAGGTCTTGGCCAGGCCGCGCACCTGGAACAGCGGCACGTCCGGCGTGGCGAGGCCGGCATGTGTGTTCAACGCTGGTGCACGTACTCGCCGGGCGCGGGAACCAGCGGCGCGAGGCGCGCGCGCGGCGCACCCATCGCCGGCGGCGCCACCTGACGCGAACTGTGCTCCTTCAGCCAAGGCACCCAGGCGCTCCACCATGAGCCTGCCTCGACCGGTGTGGCCTGCAGCCATTCGTCGGGCGTGAGCAGGCGGTCGCCGGCGCGCCATCGGCGCATCTGGTAGCTGGAGCGTGCCTGTCCGGGCGGGTTGACGATGCCGACATTGTGGCCGCCGGCAGTGAGTACGAAGGTCTGCTCGGCATCGGTCAGGCGGTGCAGCTTGTATACCGAGCGCCAGGGTGCGACATGATCCTGCATCGCACCGACGTTGAACACGGGCACGCGGATGCTCGCCAGGTTCACCGGCAGGCCGCCGCTGCGCCATTCGCCGCGCGCCAGCGCGTTACGCAGGAACATGCCGTGCAGGTATTCGCTGTGCATGCGGTAGGGCAGCCGCGTGCCGTCGGCGTTCCAGGCCATCAACGCATTCACCGGCAGCCGCTCGCCCAGCAGCTGGTTGTGCAGCCGGTAGGACCAGACCAGGTCCTTCGAGCGCAGCATCTGGAAGGTACTCTTCATCTGCCGCTTGTCGAGGTAGCCGCTGCGCCACATCAGGTTTTCCAGGTAGGCCACCTGGCTCTCGTCGATGAACAGTGCAAGCTCGCCCGGGTCGGCGAAATCGGTTTGTGCGGCCAGCAGCGTCACTGTCTTCAGCGCCGCATCGCCGTCGCGACCGAGCGCCGCCGCGACGATGGACAGCAAGGTGCCGCCAAGGCAGTAACCCACGGCATGCAGCAGCTGGCGCGGCACGATTTGCCGCACCGCCTGCAACGCCGCGCGCACGCCCAGGTTCTCGTAGTCGTCCATGCTCAGGTCGCGGTCCTGCGCGTCGGGGTTCTTCCACGAGATGGTGAAGACCGTGAAGCCGCTGTCGACCAGGTGCTTGACCAGAGAGTCCGCCGGTGTCAAATCGAGAACGTAGTACTTCATGATCCACGCCGGCACGATCAACACCGGCTCGGCATGCACCGTGGGCGTGCTCGGTGCGTACTGGATGAGTTCGATAAGCCGGTTGCGGAAGACCACCTGACCCGGCGTGACAGCCATGTTCTCGCCGACGACATAGGCCTCGGCACCCGCTGGCGGCAGGTCGAGGGCTTCGTGCAAGGCGTCATCCCACGCATGCATCGCACCGCGCAGCAGGTTCATGCCGCCTTCGGCGAGCGTGCGCTGCTGCACCTGCGGGTTGGTGGAAACAAAGTTCGAAGGCGCCGCCAAGTCGAGCCATTGCCGCGCGCCAAAGCTGACCATGTGTTCGTGATGCCGCGTCACGCCGGGCACGCCGGTGGTGGCGTGTTGCCACCATTGCTGCTGCAACTGGAAAGCCTGCGCCAGCCAGCGGTACGGTGGCGCCTGCCACGACGGATCGACAAAGCGCTTGTCCTGCGGCAATGGCCTGAGCTCGGGCGTGTCGCCCAACAGCGATTGCCACGCGCGCATCCACTGCTCGACGCCGAACTGCGCCAGCTCCGCCTGCTTGGCCGGCGAAGCCGCCAAGTGCATGGCCCAGTCGAGGTACGCGCCAATGACCGTGGTCGGCGCCACGGCAGCGTCCGGCACGGGCAACCAGCGTCCGATTTCCCGTTCGAGTTGCTGATACAACTCGAAACTTGTCGAATCGCTGCCATCGCGCCCAAGCCAGGGACTGCCACCGCGTTCGCGCGAGCCTGCAGGCGAGACCGCCGCGGACCGCTTCCCTCCCATAGGGCGCCGCTTCGTCGAATTGCCCATCAGGTAATTAGTCCACGCTTGCTCGGCTTGGCCCTTGAGCAGAAGCAAAGGCCCTGCGGATCATGGTGCCGGCCAGGCTGGCGATGCCGCGCCCGTGCTCAGAGCGGCGGGCCCAGGCCTATAGGTGCCGGTACCACGGCCACGATGCGCCTGAACAGCTCCTGGTAGGCATCTTCGGGCACGTGACCGGTCAGTGGATCGCGGTTGTCGGCGAAGCTCGCATCCAGTTCGGCCCAGTCCGATTCAGTCAGCACCCGCTCGGCAAGCGGCAGGATCCGCGTTTCCTCGACCGACATATGCGACAGGTAGAAGTCGACATAGTGCTTCGCAGCCTGCTCGAACGGCTCCCGGCGCACCTCGCCCAGCATCTCGAAGGCGAGCAGCGCGTGCTCGAGGTCGCGAATCGCACGTTCGCCCTGGGCGTGATCCTGGTCGAGGCGGTCGAGCACCTCGCGGGCCTCTGGCGAGCGTTCGCGGATCTTTGGAAACAGCAGTTGCGATTCTTTGGTGTGGTGGCGCTTTTCGGGAAACTCGTCGACGTAGAACAGCATGGCGCGCAAGGCTGCGAAATCAGGCTGCCTGCCACGCTGCCGGCTCTGGGACAGCAACAACAGGATCGAGCGCAACATGGCTGACAGCGCCCTATGCTCCTCGTGAATGATGCGCAGCGCGGCGTGTTTCATGGTCCTGTCTCCGGCATGGAGGCACAGCGTCGCATCGCCAAGCCCCTGTCCTTTTGTCGCAGATCAAGTCTTTCGGCCTGCGTGCAGCGGCGTCTGGCGCCAAAGCACACGCCGCCGCCGGCTTGTTCAGTCCGCCTTGCCGGTACCAGTCTTCTTCGCATGCCCCATGAACACCAGCGCGCTTTCGAAGGCCGCCGTCGAAAAGGCCAAGGCCGCGGCGAAGTCCTTGTCCGACAGCGAACGCGCCGCGGTGTTGCCGCGATAGATGTTGGCAAACTCGCGCTCGCGGCCGGCCTGCACGATCAGCTTGCCCACGCCCAGTGCCTCCAGCGACTTCCACACCCGCGGGTTGTACGAGCGCGTGAGTTGCAGCACAAAAGTCATGGGGTCGTTGCGGCCGAGGATGGTGGCGATGCGCAGGATCATCTCGAAGGGCAGGCCGACCTTGCCACTTTCCACCAGGCGCATGAAGGTCGGATCTTTCAGTTCCAGAGCGTCACCCAGTTCGTCCAGCGTCAGGCCGGCTGCCTGCCGCGCGTCGCGCAGCAACGCCGAGGCCTTGGCTACCGCCGCCTTGGGCCCGGGACGTTGCACCGAGGCGGCAGCCATGGCCAGCGACAGATCGGCGGCCGTGCCGACACCACCAATCAGGCTGCCGGTCCACGCGTGCAATTGGCGCGCCAGCGAGCGCACGGCCGTCCCGCCGGCCTCCCGCAGCAGGGGTGGCGGATTCAGCGCTTTGGCCGGGATCCTGGCACGTGGCCGCGCTTTGGACACAACTGTCTTCTTTGCGGCTCTGGGCATGCAGGTCTCCTGTTCACATGGATTGGCCCTAAGGCAACAAGCATAACTGCGCCTGCGTTCGCGGTGCTTCAGGCGGCGCGAAGCGGCCTGCATCAACCCTGCGAACCCGGCTTTTCAGCGCTTGAAATGAGCCCGGTTGGTGCAATATGCCCACAGTGCAAAGGGCGCCACGTGTGCCGTCGCAGCGCGTTGTCCAAGTCGATAGAATGATTCATGCCCGAGGAAAAGCCCAAGCCACCTGCCACCGCCCCGGTGGTGCCGCGTCCGGACAACGGGCAGGGCGCTGCGGTGGCGGAACGCAAGAGTGCGCGTACGAAACCGCCGCGCATGTACCAGGTGCTGATGCTGAACGACGACTACACGCCGATGGAATTCGTCGTGATGGTTCTGCAACAGTACTTCCAACGTGATCTGGAAACCGCCACACTCATCATGCTGAAGATTCACCACGAGGGGCGGGCGGTGTGTGGCGTCTATCCTAAGGACGTTGCCGCGACGAAGGTGGAATTGGTGGTGGCCGCGGCCCGAAAGGTCGGGCACCCTTTGCAGTGCACTATGGAGGCCGCATGATTGCGAACGAACTGGAAGTCAGCCTGCACATGGCCTTCGTGGAGGCACGCCAGCAACGTCACGAGTTCATCACCGTCGAGCATCTGCTGATGGCGCTGCTGGACAACCCCTCGGCCGCCGAGGTGCTGCGCGCCTGCGCGGCCAACATCGACGATCTGCGCAAGAGTCTGGTCACTTTCGTCAAGGAAAACACGCCGACAGTGTCGGGCACCGAAGAGGTGGACACGCAGCCGACGCTGGGTTTCCAACGCGTGATTCAGCGCGCCATCATGCATGTGCAGTCCACCGGCAGCGGCAAGAAGGAGGTCACCGGTGCCAACGTGCTGGTCGCGATCTTTGGCGAGAAGGATTCGCATGCGGTGTACTACCTGCACCAGCAAGGCGTGACCCGGCTGGACGTGGTCAACTTCATCGCCCACGGCATCAAGAAGTCCGACCCGCCCGAGCCCGCCAAGTCCAACGAAAGCGGCGGTGGCGAGGCGGAGAAGGAAGAAGCCGGTGACGCCAAGGGCTCACCGCTGGAGCAGTTCACGCAGAACCTGAACCAGCTGGCCCGCGACGGCAAGATCGACCCGTTGATTGGCCGCGAGCACGAGGTCGAACGTGTCATCCAGGTACTGTGCAGGCGGCGGAAGAACAACCCGTTGTTGGTGGGCGAGGCGGGCGTGGGCAAGACCGCCATCGCTGAAGGCCTGGCCTGGCGCATCACGCAGAGCGACGTGCCCGAGATACTGGCCGCCTCCACCGTCTATTCGCTCGACATGGGCGCGTTGCTGGCCGGCACCAAATACCGGGGCGACTTCGAGCAGCGGCTGAAAGGCGTGCTCAAGCAGCTGAAGGACCAGCCGCACGCGATCCTGTTCATCGACGAGATCCACACGCTGATCGGCGCCGGCGCAGCCAGCGGCGGCACGCTGGATGCGAGCAACCTGCTGAAACCGGCGCTGTCCACCGGTGCGATGAAATGCATCGGTGCGACGACCTTCACCGAGTACCGTGGCATCTTCGAGAAGGACGCGGCGCTGTCGCGGCGCTTCCAGAAGATCGACGTGGTCGAGCCGTCAATCGAGCAGACGATCGAGATCCTGAAGGGCCTCAAGTCACGTTTCGAGGAACACCACAGCGTGAAGTACGCGGTGGGTGCGCTGCAGGCCGCGGCCGAGCTGTCGGCCAAGTACATCAACGACCGGCACCTGCCCGACAAGGCCATCGACGTCATCGACGAGGCTGGCGCGGCGCAACGCATCCTGCCCAAGAGCAAGCAGAAGAAGACGATCACCCGGCTCGAAGTCGAGGAGATCGTTGCCAAGATCGCGCGCATTCCGCCGGCCAGCGTGTCCAGCGACGACCGCAGCAAGCTGAAGACGCTCGATCGCGATCTGAAGAGCGTCGTCTTCGGCCAGGAGCCGGCGATCGAAGCCCTGGCATCAGCCATCAAGATGGCACGCTCGGGCCTGGGCCGGGGCGACAAGCCGATCGGCTCCTTCCTGTTCAGCGGCCCGACCGGCGTGGGCAAGACCGAGGTCGCCAAGCAACTGGCCTACATCATGGGCATCGAGCTGATCCGCTTCGACATGTCCGAATACATGGAGCGCCATGCCGTCAGCCGGCTGATCGGCGCGCCCCCGGGTTATGTCGGCTTCGATCAAGGAGGGCTGCTGACTGAGGCCATCAGCAAGAAGCCGCACGCAGTGCTGCTGCTCGACGAGATTGAGAAGGCGCACCCGGATGTATTCAACGTGCTGCTGCAGGTCATGGACCACGGCACGCTGACCGACAACAACGGGCGCAAGGCCGACTTTCGCAGCGTGATCATCGTCATGACGACGAATGCCGGCGCCGAAGCGCTGAACAAGGCGACCATCGGCTTTACCAACTCGCGCGAACTGGGCGACGAGATGGCCGACATCAAGCGGCTGTTCACACCCGAGTTCCGCAACCGGCTGGATGCGATCGTGTCCTTCCGCGCGCTCGACGAGGACATCATCCTGCGCGTGGTCGACAAGTTCCTGCTGCAGCTGGAAAGCCAGCTGGTCGAGAAGAAGGTGGAAGTGACCTTCAGCGACACGCTGCGCAAGCACCTGGCGAAGAAGGGCTTCGACCCGCTGATGGGTGCGCGGCCGATGCAGCGGCTGATCCAGGACACGATCCGCCGCGCGCTGGCCGACGAACTGCTGTTTGGCCGCCTCGTCGACGGCGGGCGCCTGGGCGTGGACGTCGACGACAAGGGCGAGATCCTGCTCGACATCCAGCCACCGAAGAAGAGCGACAAGCCGAAGACCGAAACCACGGCTGCCTGATCGATCAGGCCGGTTTCGGCCGGCCCGCGTTCATTCGTCGGCCGGATCCTGCTGGTAGTAGCCGGCCAGCAGCGCGTACAGCGCCGGATGCTCGTCGCGCATCTCCTGTGATGCAACAAAGAAGGCCTCGGTCGCGACGGCAAAGAACTCCTCCGGGCTTTCAGCGCCATACGGGTCCAGCGCGGTCTGCTGCCCAGCGTCCACGCGGGCGCAGAAGGCCGTGTACTCCTCCAGCAGCACGCTGCGCCAACGGATGCGCGCCGCGTTCGTCGGCAGTGTCGGCACCCCGTCGGCCAGGCCGTCGGCCATGTCCAGCACATGGGCAAACTCGTGCACCACCACGTTGTAGCTCCACGACGCCGATTCACCGGCCTCGTCGACGTCGCGCCAGGACAGCATCACCGGGCCGCCTTCCATGGCTTCGCCGGCAAGCACCTCGTCGTATTCGTGCACCAGGCCGTTTTCGTCGGTCACTTCGCGGCGCACCTGGACCTCGTCGCGGTGCACGACGATGCCGACGAAGCCGTCGAAGGCCTGCAGTCCCAGCCGCAGCACCGGCAGGCAGGCCTGCGCGGCGATCGCCACCGCCATCTGATCGTCGATCTGCAAGCCCTGCGCGCCGCTGAATTCCTTGCGATCGAGAAACAGGCTGCTCAGGCGCCGCAGTTCGGCAATGTCGACCGCGCTACGCCGCGCGAGGAAAGGGTAGCGTGCCAGCGTCAACGCCCACAGGTCGTCGGGGATGGGACGCCGCGCGACGGCGCGTTGTTCGCTGCGTTCGCGAAGGCGGTGCCACAGGGCTTGCATCAGCCGCGCCGATCGGCGTGTCGCGGATCCAGCCTCACGAAGCCATTGCGCTGCAGGCGCAACACTTCGGCACGTGATGGAGGGTCGTCGAGGTCCCAGTCGCTGAGCACAAGCCGGTCGAAGCCCGGCGCCAGCACCGAGTCGCCAGGCCGGTGGGTGTGGCCATGAACCATGCGTTGCACGCCGGCGCGGCGCAGGCAGTCAACTGCGGCGTCGGCGTCCAGATCGGCCCAGCCACCCGGAGGAGGGCCCTGACGGCGGCCGGCCTCGCTGGCATGGCGGACGCCCGCGCCCATCTTCACCCGCTCGGCCAGCGGACGCGCCAGGAAATCGCGCTGGGTCTGCGGGTTGCGCACCCAGGCGCGAAACTGCTGGTACGGCAGGTCGGCCAGGCACAACGCATCGCCATGCGTCAGCAGCAGCGCATGCTGCCAGGCATGCAGCAGCGTCGGGTCCGCGAGCAGATGCACACCGTGATCCTGCAAGAGGTCGGCCGTGATCAGAAAGTCACGATTGCCGACCATGAGGGCCACATGGCGGTCGCGGGCGGTGTCGGCCAGCACCTGCATGCAGTGCCCTTCGAAATCGAGTTGCACAGCATCCGAACCTGGCCAGAACTCGAACAGATCGCCCAAGATCAATACCGCGTCGGCCGAGGTGCCGCGCATGTAGTGGGCCCAGGCCTCGAAGGTGCGTGGTTGGGTTTCGCAAAGATGCAGGTCGGAGATGAAGTCGATCTTCGCCCAGGCCTCGGGCTTGCGCCACACGGCGGCCGGCGGGAGAACGCTGTCAACGGCGATCACGCGCAGCGATGGAGTCGCTATTCGACCGCGACGGCACGCACAATCTTCACCGTCTCGACTGGCACATCGCTGTGACCACCCTGGTTGCCGGTGCGCACCTTCTCGATCGCATCCACCACCTCGGTCCCTTTGACCACGCGGCCGAAAACCGCATAACCCCAGCCCTGCGCAGATTCGGCCGTGAAATCGAGGAAGGCGTTGTCTGCGGCGTTGATGAAGAACTGTGAAGTCGCGCTGTGCGGCGCCGAGGTGCGCGCCATGGCCAGCGTGTAGCGCTTGTTCTTCAGGCCGTTGTTGGCCTCGTTCTGGATCGTCGCCGCGGTGGGCTTCTGGTTCATCTTTTCGTCGAAGCCGCCGCCTTGCACCATGAAGCCCTTGATGACGCGGTGGAACACCGTGCCGTCATAGTGGCCCTTTTTCACGTAGTCCAGGAAATTTTGCGTGCTCAGCGGCGCGCGCTCGTCGTCCAGCTCAATGTGCAGCGTGCCGGCGCTGGTCTCCATCTCCACGGTCTTCGTCATTTCATTTCTCCAGGCTTGCTTTGCGGATGATCACCGGTGTCACCGGCACGTTCTGAAACGGTCCCTTGCTGGAGGTGGGCACGGCCCAGATCTTGTCCACCACGTCCATGCCGGCGACCACCTTGCCGAAAACCGCATAGCCGTTGCCGTCGGGCGAGTTCGCAGCGTCGAGGAAGGCGTTGTCCTTGATGTTGATGAAGAACTGCGCCGTCGCTGAATTGGGGTTGCTGGTGCGAGCCATGGCCACGCTGCCGCGCACGTTATTCAAGCCATTCTTGCTTTCCAGCGGAATGGGCGCACGAGTGGCCTTCTCCTGCATGTCGGCATTCATGCCACCGCCCTGGATCATGAAGTTGGGAATGACACGGTGAAACACGGTGCCATCGTAGTGCCCTGACTTGACGTAGTCGATGAAGTTGGCTGTGCTCTTCGGGGCCTTGGCCGCGTCGAGCTGGATGACAATCTCACCCAGGCTGGTGTCCATGCGCACGTTCTGCGCGGCGGCGGGCAGCACCGCGCACATGGCAAGGGCGATGCCACAGCCCCATCGGGTCATCCATTCTTGGGTCGCGATCATCTTTGTCCAGTCGATTGCAAAAAGGGCGTCAGTCTAGCGCCGGCGTCGCGAACGGCTTGACTGCACTGAAGCAGGTACGATCTGCTCGGCCTGCCGCAGCTTGCGCTGCAACTGGGCGTCCTCACCCTTGCCCTGCGCCGCGGCGGCATCCCATGCCTGCAACGCCAGTGAAAGATAGACATCGCCCAGGTTCTCGCGCGCGCGCTGGTGCTGCGGGTCGTTGCGCAGCGCACTCTGCAACGCGGCGAGCGCGGCAGACAACTGACCGGACGATGCGTACATCACGGCCAGGTTGTTGTATGGATCCGCCAATTCGGGAAAGTCCTGGGTCAGCGCGATGTAGACCTCGATCGCCTCTGCGTTGCGCCCCTGATCCATCAGCATCACGCCCTTGAGAAAGCGGATCTGGGCTGCGCGGGGCTGCACGGCGATGGCCGCATCGGCCCGCGCAAGCGCCTGGTCGACGTTTCCAGCCTGATACAGCGCCTCGATCTCCTTGAAGTCAGCGGCGCGCACGTTCGCTGATCCGATGCACGCAAGAGCCAGCACCAGCGTGGTGCAGAGTGAACGGATTGACATGGGTGTAGGAACGGGAAGGGTGCGAAGCCTGGGTCCTGAGCGAGTGCTCAGGTGCCGCTTCTCCATAAGGCCACCGCTATACTGATTTGATTGTATCCACGCTGTCCAGCAGACCGGCCTTCGCGCGCCGTCGCAAAGGCCTGTCGACACTGCCTTCGGGCTTGAAACGCAGGCCAGCCGCACCGCCGTCCATGACCCTGCGCATCCACAACACGCTGACTCGCCGCACCGAAGTCTTCGAACCGATCATCCCGGGCGAGGTGCGCATGTACGTCTGCGGCATGACCATCTACGACCTGTGCCACATGGGCCATGCGCGCATGATGATGGCCTTCGACGTGGTCTACCGCTGGCTGCTGGCACTGGGCTACCGCGTGACCTACGTGCGCAACATCACCGACATCGAAGACAAGATCATCAAGCGCGCCATCGAACGCGGCATCACGATCCGCGCGCTCACTGATCAGATGATCGAGGCCATGCGCCGCGACATCGGTGCGCTGGGCATTCTGGCGCCTACGCACGAGCCGCGTGCCACTGAATACGTCACCCAGATGCTCGACCTGATCGGCACGCTCGAAAACAAGGGCCTGGCCTACCAGGCAGCAGGCGGCGACGTGAACTTCGCGGTGCGCAAATTTCCGGGCTACGGCAAGCTGTCGGGCAAGTCGGTCGACGAATTGCGGGCCGGCGAGCGCGTAGCGGTGCTGGGCGACAAGCTTGACCCGCTCGATTTCGTGCTCTGGAAAGCCGCCAAGGAGGACGAACCCGAGGACGCCCAGTGGCCGAGCCGCTACGGACCCGGCCGCCCGGGCTGGCACATCGAGTGCTCGGCCATGAGCTGCGCGGTGCTGGGCGAGCATTTCGACATCCACGGCGGTGGTTTGGATCTGCAGTTTCCGCACCACGAGAACGAGATTGCGCAGAGCGAAGGTGCCAGTGGCAAGCCTTTCGTCAACGTCTGGCTGCACAACGGCTTTCTCAACGTCGACAACGAGAAGATGTCGAAGTCGCTCGGCAATTTCTTCACCATTCGCGACGTGCTGGCGCGCTATGACGGAGAAACACTGCGCTTCTTCATGCTTCGCACGCATTACCGCAGTCCCTTCAATTTCAGCGACGGCAACCTTGACGATGCACGCAGCGCGCTGCGGCGGCTGTACACCGCGCTCGACGGCCTGGGCGTGCCCGAGCAACCCGTGGACTGGCAGCAGCCTCAGGCTGCGGCCTTCCGCGACGCGATGAACGATGACTTCAACACGCCGCTGGCCGTGGCCGTGCTGTTCGAGTTGGCGGGTGAACTGAACCGCACGCGGTCGCTGCACACCGCTGCGTTGCTGAAGGGCCTGGGCAAGGTGCTGGGCGTGCTGCAGCTCAGCCCGCGCACCTACCTGCAGGCCGGCAGCACGCTCGACGAGGATCAGATCCAGCGGCAAATCGAGACGCGTGCCGCGGCAAAGAAGGCGCGCGACTTCGCCATGGCTGACCGCATCCGCGAAGACCTGGCCGAGCAGGGCGTGATGCTGAAGGATTCCGCCGCCGGCACCACCTGGGTCAAGGCATGACACACGCAGGCCCGGTCCGCTGAGCGCGATGCCCAAGAGTGCAGCCATCGGCGTGACGCCGGAATATTGGGACGATGCCTGCAAGCACCTGGCGCGCCGCGATCGTGTCATGAAGAAGCTCATCCCCTGCTTTGGCGAAGCCCGGTTGCAAAGCCGCGGCGATGCCTTCACCACGTTGGCCCGGTCCATCGTCGGCCAGCAGATTTCGGTCAAGGCCGCGCAGTCGGTGTGGGAGCGTTTGATGGCTCTGCTGGGTACCACGTCGACGCGCGTGGCGCCGGTCGCAGTGCAGGGCATGGCGGCCAGCGCGTTGCGCGAGGCCGGTCTGTCGCTACGCAAGGCCGAATACCTGCTTGATCTGGCGCAGCACTTCAGCGACGGCACGGTGCATGTGCAGCAGTGGCGGCAGATGGAAGACGAGGCCATCATCGAGGAACTGGTGGCCATCCGCGGCATCGGCCGCTGGACCGCAGAGATGTTCCTGATCTTTCATTTGATGCGCCCGGATGTGCTGCCGCTGGACGACCTGGGCCTGCTCAAGGGCATCAGCCAGAGCTACTTCAGCGGCGAACCGGTATCACGCGCCGAGGCGCGCGAACTGGGCGACGCCTGGGCTCCGTACCGCTCGGTCGCCACCTGGTATATCTGGCGAAGTCTGGACCCGCTGCCGGTAGACTATTGAGCATGTCGAAACGTCATTTCCTCGAGTTCGAGCAACCCATCTCCGAACTCGACTCGAAGATCGAGGAGTTGCGTTATGTACAGAACGAATCGGCGGTGGACATCTCCGACGAGATCGAGCGACTCACGCACAAGAGCCTGCAGCTGACGAAGGAGCTGTATTCCAGCCTGTCGCCTTGGCAGGTGACACAGATCGCGCGGCACCCGCAGCGCCCGTACACGCTGGACTACGTCAACGAGATCTTCACCGAGTTCCAGGAACTGCATGGTGACCGCCACTTCGCGGACGACCAGTCGATCGTCGGCGGGCTGGCGCGTTTCAACGGCCAGGCCTGCATGGTGCTGGGCCACCAGAAGGGCCGCGACACGAAGGAGCGGGGCCAGCGCAATTTCGGCATGTCGCGCCCCGAGGGTTATCGCAAGGCGCTGCGCCTGATGAAGCTGGCCGAGAAGTTCGGCCTGCCGGTGTTCACCTTCGTCGACACGCCTGGGGCCTATCCGGGCATCGGCGCCGAGGAGCGTGGCCAGTCGGAAGCCATCGGCCGCAACATCTTCGAAATGGCGCAGTTGCAGGTGCCCATCGTCACCACCATCATCGGCGAGGGCGGGTCCGGCGGGGCGCTGGCGATCAGCGTCGCCGACCAGGTGTTGATGCTGCAGTACTCGGTGTATTCGGTAATCTCGCCCGAGGGCTGCGCGTCGATCCTGTGGAAGACGGCAGAGCGTGCGTCCGACGCGGCCGAGGCGCTGGGCATCACCGCGCACCGGCTCAAGGCACTGGGCGTGATCGACAAGATCGTCAACGAGCCCGTCGGCGGTGCCCATCGCGACCCACGCCAGATGGCAGTGAATCTCAAGCGCGCGCTCAACGACGCGCTGCGCCAGGTGCTCGATCTGAAACCGAAGGAATTGCTGCAGCGCCGCTACGACCGGCTGCAGTCCTACGGCAAGTTCAACGACACCAAGGAACGCTGAGCCCTTGCCGTGAAGCGGAAACGCGTCGCGGTGGCTGTGAGCGGCGGGCGCGACTCCACGGCGCTGTGGCATGCCACGGCCCGTTTCGCTGCCGCAACGGCTGTTCTGGAGGTGGTGGCCCTGCATGTGCATCATGGGTTGCAGGCGCAGGCCGATGGCTGGGTCAAACACCTTGAGCGGCAAGCGAAACGCTGGGCGGCGCGTGGTCTGCCGGTGCGGCTGCAGTGGCGCCGCCTGCAAGGGGCGCCCGCCAAGGGCGAAAGCACCGAAGCCTGGGCGCGCCGCGGCCGCTACGTAGCGCTGGCCGAAATGGCGCAAGACGAAGGCATCGACCTGGTGCTGCTGGCTCACCATCGGCGCGACCAGGCCGAGACCTTCTTGCTGCAGGCATTGCGCGGCGCCGGACCGGCGGGTCTGTCGGGCATGCCGCGCGTCGCTGTGCGCCAGGGCATCACCTGGGCACGACCCTGGCTGGATTGGCCGTGCGAAGCGGTCGAGGCCTATGTACAGCGCCATCGGCTGGGTTTCATCGAGGACCCGAGCAACGCCGACATTCGTTGGTCGCGCAATCGATTGCGCCATGCCGTCTGGCCGGCACTGGCCGGTGCCTTTGTGCATGCCGAGAGCCCCCTGGCGGCCAGTTGTGTGCGTGCGCAGGAGGCCGCGGCCTGTCTGCAGGAGTTGGCCGAAGCGGACCAGAAGCAATGCTGCACTGCCGCTGGTCAGCTTCAACTGTCCGCCTGGCGGTGTTTGTCTGAAGCAAGGCGCGCCAACCTGCTGCGCGCGTGGATATCAGCGCGAACGGTGAACGGCGTGCCCGAAACGCTGGTGCAGCGACTGTTGCAGGAGTTGCCGCGCGCGACCTTTGCACGTTGGCTGATGGACGGCGGCGAGTTGCGCCTGCATGGCGGGTTGCTGGCCCATGCCGGTACGGCGCCACTTCCCGAACCAGCAGGCGCCGGCCCTGTGTCGCTCGATCTCAGCCGGGTGGGCCGCTTTGAGGTGCCGGACTGGCGAGGTGCGTTCGAAGTGAATGCCGTCGATCGCAACGGCATCGAACCCGAACTCCTGCGCCGATGTGTGCTGCGTCCGCGCGGCGGGGGAGAGCGATTTCAGCGCCAACCGGCGTCGCTGCCGCGCAGCCTGAAGAAGCAGTACCAGGCAGCGGGCGTCCCGGCCTGGGCGCGCAGCGGGCCGCTGGTCTTCGCGGCCGATCAGCTGTTGTACGTGCCCGCGTTGGGCATCGATGCCCGTTGCCTGGCACCCCACGGAAAGCCCATGCTGGGCTTGCGCTGGGTCGCCAACGCAGCTGACGTGGTGTACGCCAGGGCGGCGGCGCCCGACTGAGCGGGCGTGACACGGCCGTTAAAATGCTCGGTTTGCATGCGCAGCCCGCGTGTGCGTGCACAGTCTGCAACTCCAACCCGACATGGCACTCATCGTTCACAAATATGGCGGCACGTCGATGGGCTCGACCGAGCGCATCCGCAATGTGGCCAAACGCGTGGCCAAGTGGTCGCGTGCCGGTCACCAGATGGTCGTCGTGCCTTCGGCGATGAGTGGCGAGACCAACCGCCTGCTCGGCCTGGCGAAGGAACTGGCACCCGAGAAGCACAGCGCACAGGCCCTGCGCGAGCTGGACATGATTGCCGCCACCGGCGAGCAGGTGTCGGTGGGCCTGCTGGCGCTGGCGCTGCAGACCGAGGGCCTCGATGCGGTGAGCTACGCCGGCTGGCAGGTGCCGGTGCGCACCGATTCGGCCTATACCAAGGCACGCATCGAGGCCATCGAGGATGTGCGCGTGCGCGCCGATCTGCAAGCGGGCAGGGTGGTCATCATTACCGGCTTCCAGGGCATCGACGAGCTGGGCCACATCACCACGCTTGGCCGTGGCGGCTCGGACACCTCGGCCGTGGCCGTTGCCGCGGCGATGAAGGCGGACGAATGCCTGATCTACACCGACGTCGACGGGGTCTACACCACGGACCCGCGCATCGTGCCCGAGGCGCGCCGGCTGCAGACCATCAGTTTCGAGGAAATGCTCGAGATGGCCAGCCTCGGCTCGAAAGTCCTGCAGATCCGGTCGGTGGAGTTTGCCGGCAAGTACCACGTGCCGCTGCGCGTGCTGTCCAGCTTCACGCCGTGGGACATCGATATCGGCGAGGAAGCGGTTTCAGGCACATTGATCACATTCGAGGAAGACGAAAAGATGGAACAAGCGCTCGTGTCCGGCATCGCCTTCACCCGCGACGAAGCCAAGATCACCGTGGTCGGCGTGCCTGACAAGCCGGGCATCGCCTACCAGATCCTGGGGGCGGTGGCCGATGCCAACATCGACGTCGATGTGATCGTGCAGAACGTCTCCCACGGCGGCCGCACCGATTTTTCGTTCACCGTCAGCCGCAACGACTACCCGCGCGCGCTGGAGTTGCTGCAGTCGAAGGTGGGACCGGCGGCGGGTGCGGCAGAGGTCACCGGCGACCCGCGCATCTGCAAGGTGTCGATCATCGGCATCGGCATGCGCAGCCATGTGGGCGTGGCGGCGAAGATGTTCCGCACCCTCAGCGAAGAGGCCATCAACATCCAGATGGTCACCACCAGCGAAATCAAGACCAGCGTGGTGATCGACGAGAAGTACATGGAGCTGGCGGTGCGCGCCTTGCACAAGGCCTTCGAACTGGAGTACACGCCCGCCGCCTAGTACGCAAGACCAGCGGTTAGAATTTGCCTTCGATCTGCGGAGCTGTGACCGAGTGGCCGAAGGTGCTCCCCTGCTAAGGGAGTATGTGGGCAAAACCTGCATCGAGGGTTCGAATCCCTCCGGCTCCGCCAGACATGCTTACGAACGAAGCCCCGCAAGGGGCTTTTTCATGGTCGATCCGCTCCGCCGGCGCCTCGGTGATGCAGGGCTGTGGCAGTGATTCAGGGCTCCCATACCGAGCGCAACTTCGAAGGTGGCGGCTGCAACTGCCGCGACTTTGCGGCTATTCTGGCGCCACGCCGTATGGCTTGCGTTAGCGCAAGCTGAATCTCGCTTGTCAGCACGACGCCAGCGGTTGGCGTTATCTTCGGGGTTTAGGCGTTTCAAACTGTCAAGGAGACAAGGATGAGCAAGCGTGACGTGGTGGTCTTGGGTGCGGCAAGGTCGGCGATCGGCACTTTCGGTGGGTCGTTGTCAGATATGGAGCCATGCGAGCTGGCCGGTTCGGTGATGAAGGAGGCGGTGAAGCGCTCGGGCGTGGACCCCAAGGCGATCAACTACGTGACCGTGGGCAACACCATTCCCACCGAGCCGCGCTTCGCCTATGTGGCGCGCGTGGCCTCGATCCAGGCAGGGTTGCCGATGGACTCGGTGGCCATGGCGGTCAACCGGCTGTGTTCGTCGGGTCTGCAGGGCATCGTGACCACGGCGCAAAACATCCTGCTCGGCGACTGCGACTACGGCATCGGCGGCGGCGTCGAGGTCATGAGCCGCGGCGCCTACATGTCGCCGGCGATGCGCAGTGGCGCGCGCATGGGCGACACCAAGATGTTCGATTCGATGGTGTCCACGCTGACCGACCCCTTCGGCGTCGGCCACATGGGTATCACGGCCGAAAACCTGGCCGCCAAATGGGGCATCACCCGTGAGGAACAGGACGCGCTGGCGGCCGAATCGCACAAGCGCGCGGCGGCGGCGATTGCCGATGGGCGCTTCAAGTCACAGATCGTGGCCATCGTCAAGCAAACCCGCAAGGGTGAGGTGACCTTCGACACCGACGAGCACGTCAAGCCCAATACCACCGCGGAATCGCTGGCCAAGATGAAGCCGGCGTTCAAGAAGGACGGTACGGTGACCGCGGGCAATGCCTCGGGCATCAACGACGGTGCGGCCTTCTTCGTGCTGGCCGATGCCGCCGTGGCGGCGTCCGCCGGACACAAGCCAATGGCGCGATTGGTCTCCTATGCGGTCGCCGGTGTGCCCAACGAAATCATGGGCGAAGGCCCGATTCCGGCGACCAAACTGGCACTGAAGAAAGCCGGCCTGACGTTGGACAAGATGGACGTGATCGAGTCCAACGAGGCCTTCGCCGCACAGGCGCTGGCCGTGGCGCGTGGGCTGGAACTGGACATGAAGAAGACCAACGTCAATGGCGGCGCGATTGCGCTGGGCCACCCGATTGGTTGCTCGGGCGCATTCCTGGCCACCAAGGCGGTGTATGAACTGCAGCGCACCAACGGCAAGTACGCGCTGGTGACGATGTGCATCGGCGGCGGTCAGGGCATCGCCGCGGTGTTCGAACGGCTGTGATTGTCACGCGGGCGCTGGCCCGCTGATCTGGTTGCTGCGGGCCCTATGGGGCCCGCATTCATTTGGGCGACGCGGCATCTCGACGCTCATCGGTGAGACGTCTTATAGTTAACATAATATACATCGTCGCGCATTCATATGGACGGACCGTCCTTGGAAATTGCCGAACCGGAATTTGCTGTCAGATGGCCTCGCCAGGCAAATCATCGAACAGGAACTCGTCTTCCGTCGTATCGACGGCCTGATCGAAGGTCGCTGCGGCTTCAGCGGGCGCATGCGGCAGCAGCGGCTTGTCCAACGGACGGCACACGCGGCTGTGCAGGCGCTCGAGGCGTTCTGAGCCCTCAATCGCACGGAAGATGGACTCCGGGTCCATCAGCAAGGCAAACGGGTTGTCGATGTGAATGCGTGGCGTGGTCATCGTGTGTCTCCTTGCCGGGATTGGCATGGGCCACTCTATGACCCAGTCCAGCATTGCGCAGTCGGCGCGAGCCCATGCCGACTGTCGGAAACACACTGACAAGCTTGTCACCTCGACACGACATCACTCCAGCAGCGGCAGCAGCCAAGGCCGCCCGGCGACGCGCGCGAGATCCGCCGCGCTCTGCTCGCGATCGTTCTTCAACTTCTTGTCTGCACCGCGCTTGAGCAGCAGCTTGACGACTTCCTCGTCGCCGAAGCTGGCTGCCATCATCAGAGGCGTGTTGCCATTGGGCGCGCGCACGTCAATGACGGCACCCAGTTCCAGCAAAAAGGCCACCACTTCGACATTCGGACCCGTCGCCGCATAGTGCAATGGCGTCCACCCATCGCGCTGCACCTTGGCGCCGCGGGCGATGAGCCGTTTGGTCCATGCCAGGTTGCCACGCAGTGCCGCCATCATCATCGCGGTTTCACCTACGACATTGGCCTGATCGACATTCAGCGTCGGGCTGGCCATCAGCACCTCCGCCACCTTCGGCGAGTCGTCGCGGATGGCCAGGTACAGGCCTGTCTGGCCATAGCTGCTGAGCGTGTTGGGGTCGAATCCACGTGCCAGCAATTCCTCGACGCCGCTGGCGTTGTCCGTGTTGACGGCCCGGAAATAGTCTACGTACGAGTCTGCAAATGAATTTGAAACTCCAATTATGACAAGCAGATAAACGACATATATAAAGTATTTCTTCATGTATTAGATCTCCACTATGGGGTCGCAGTGCGTCCGAACAGATTGGCAAAATTTCGACTCGTGACCTGTGCCACCTGGTCCACGTCCAGACCTTTCAGTTCGGCCAGTGCGGCAGCCACATGGGCCACATACGCGGGCTGGTTGATCTTGCCGCGATGCGGTACCGGCGCCAGATAGGGGCTGTCGGTTTCGATCAGGCAGCGCTCCAAGGGCACGCTCGCGGCCACCTGGCGCAACGCCTTCGCGTTCTTGAAGCTCAGGATGCCCGAAAACGAGATGTGAAACCCCATCTCGAGCGCCGCATCGGCCACCTGCTGGGTCTCGGTGAAACAATGGAACACGCCGCTTACCTGGCCGGCGCCCTCCTCTCGCAGGATGTCCAGCGTGTCCTGACTGGCGCTTCGCGTATGGACCACCAGCGGCAGGGCGCTGGCCCGTGCCGCGCGGATGTGCACGCGAAAACGCTCGCGCTGCCATGCCATCTGCGCATGCGAGCGGCCGTCCAGCCGGTAGTAGTCCAGCCCGGTTTCGCCAATGGCCACCACTTTCGGCAGCGCGGCCAGTCGCAGCAGTGCATCGACATCGGGCTCTCGCACGCCCTCGTTGTCGGGGTGCACGCCGGCACTGGCCCAGAAGTTGTCATGGGCCAGCGCCAGCGCATGCACGGTAGGGAATTCCTCCAGTGTCGTGCAGATGCATAGCGCGGCATCGACCTGGGCATCGCGCATCGCGTGGCGGATGTCGTCGATGCGCGTGTGCAGTTCGGGAAAGCTGAGGTGGCAGTGAGAGTCGACGAACATCGGCGCGATTGTCGCGCCTGCCACGCGGCTACCGGTCTACAGGGTCTGCGTCGGCTTTGCCGACGAAATCATCGTGCCAAGCAGTTCTTCGATCTTCAGTTTCAGGCCGCGCGTCTTTTCGTCGGCCGGAAAGCGCACACCGACGCCTTGCGTGCGCCCGCCCGAGGCATTGCTCGGCGTCAGCCAAGCCACCTTGCCGGCCACGGGGTAACGCTGTGGGTCGTCGGGCAAGGACAGCAACAGGTAGATATCCTCTCCCAGCCGGTACTCCCGCGCCGTGGGCACGAACAATCCGCCATCAGTGAGCAGCGGAATATAGGCCGCATACAGGGCGCCCTTCTCGCGGAACACCAGTTGGATCACGCTCGGACGTGCCGGCGCTGCCACGGCATTGGTTCCGGCCGTAGCTGCGGCCGGGGCGCCGATACGGGCAGCCGCGCGATCGTTCATCGGGCAAGTGTATCCAAAGGTCTGCGGCCGGCGGTGCTGCGATGTGTGGCTTCTTGCCAGCATGTACGGCCTTCGCTGACCATCGCCTCGACCAGCAGTGCTTCGTTCCACGGATGCTCGTCATGGCGCGCAACCCGTCCCAGCGAGCGTGCCCAGGCGCTCAGGTGCGGCATCCGCGCGCCCTCCGGTAGTACCTGGATTGGAAAATAGCGCGGCGTGCCGTCTGCGGCCAGCACCATCGCGTCATGGCAGATCTTCTGCAGGCCATCCACCACCTGCGGCACGGTCCAGCCGGCAAACGCCGCCGCCTGGCCCTGCGCCACGGCCTGCGGCAAGCGCAGCCAGGCGGCGCCGTCGATGCCCCTGGCCGCCAGCGCCATCGCGCCCAGCGGCGCGCCGCCAGCCGCGGCCAGCAGTATCGGTGCGTCGCCCACACCCTGCTCTTCCAGCCAGCGGCAGGCCAGTGAGTCCGCCGGCGCGGCCAGGGCGATGCGCTGGCAGCGGCTGCGCAGCGTCGGCAACAGGTGCGCCGCATCGGCCGTGCCCAACAACAACCGCGCCTGCCCTGGAGGCTCTTCCAGCGTCTTCAGCATCGCACTGGCGGACTGCAGATTCATGCTTTCGGCCGGGTGCATCACCATCACCTTGGCACGCCCGCGAGACGAGGTCTGCACGACCCAGTCGATGGCCGCGCGCACCTCGTCGATCCGGATCTGCCGGCTCGGTTTGCGTTTGCTCTTGCCCCCGTCGCCGCTGTCGTCGACCGAAGCGCTCCAGTTCAACGCGACGCGCAGCGCCTCCGGCAGCAGCACCAGCAGGTCCGGATGGGTGCGCGACCGGACCAGCCGGCAGCTTTCGCAATGCCCGCAGGGCCTGGGCCCGTCTGCAACCTCGCACAGCCAGGCCTGCGCCAGCTTGAGCATGAACTCCAATGTGCCGACACCGTGCGGGGCCTGCACCAGCAAGGCATGCGAGCGCTGCTGGGCCAGCGCCCGTCGCAGCGGGGCTTCGAGCCAGGGCAACGGTACGCTGCCGTCCGCGCCTACCACCATCGCCGCTGCGCCAGGGCGCGCTCGATCTGTGCCCATACCTGGCTGCGTTCGAGCGCGGCATCGAGCCGCACGAAGCGCGCCGGCGCCTCCGCCAATCGCTGTGCATAGGCCCCACGCACGCGTTCGAAGAAAGCCTCGTCCTGCCGCTCGAAACGGTCGGGCGCGCGGGCCGCGCCACGGCGTTCAGCTGCCAGCGCCGGCGGCAGGTCGAACCAAAGCGTCAGGTCGGGTTGGCGCCCTTGTTGCACCCAGGCTTCAAGCTGCGTCAGCACGGCCGGGTCGAATGCACGGCCGCCGCCCTGGTAGGCAAAGGTGGCGTCGGTGAAGCGGTCGCACAACACCGTGGCGCCGCGCTCCAGTGCCGGTTCGATGCAGCGCCGCAGATGGTCGCCGCGTGCCGCGAAGACGAGCAGCGATTCGGTCAGTGCATCCATCGGCTGGTGCAGCAGCAATTCGCGAATCTGTTCGGCCAGCGCACTGCCGCCGGGCTCGCGCGTGCGCACCACGTCCTGCCCGCGCTCGCGCAGCCAGGTCTCGAGTGCAGCGATGTGCGTGGACTTGCCGGCACCGTCGATGCCCTCGAACGTGATGAAACGGCCATTCATGGCCCGGTCTTGCGCTGGTACTTGTTCACCGCCCGATTATGGTCGGCCAGGTTTTCGCTGAACTCGCTGCTGCCGTCGCCGCGCGCCACGAAATACAAGGCCTTGGTCGGCGTGGGTTGAACCACCGCCTGCAGCGAGCGCATGCCGGGCATGGCGATCGGCGTGGGCGGCAGGCCGGCGCGCGTATAGCTGTTGAAGGCGCCATCGGCCAGCAGGTCGCGCTTGCGCAGGTTGCCGTCGAAAGCTTCGCCCAGGCCGTAGATCACTGTCGGGTCGCTCTGCAAGGGCATGCCGATGCGCAGCCGGTTCAGGAACACGCCGGCCACCAGACCCGGGTCGTCCTTCGGTCCGGTTTCCTTCTCGACGATGGAGGCCAGGATCAAGGCCTGCTCGGGACTGCTCAGCGGCGTGTCCGCCGCGCGTTGCTGCCAGGCCGCTTCCAGGCGGCGCTGCATCGTCGCCCGCGCGCGCCGCAGCACCGTAAGGTCGCTCACACCACGGCTGTAGACATAGGTGTCGGGAAAGAAGCGCCCTTCCCCCGCCACGCCGGGTTCGCCCAGCGAGCGCATCAGTTCGGCATCGCCCATGTCCTGGCTCGAAGGCTTCAGATAGGGCGCTGCCGCCAGTGCAGAGCGCATCTGGCGCAAGGTCCAGCCTTCGATGAAGCGCAGCTTTTCCAGGGTCTCGTCGCCCTGCACCATCTTGTCCAGCAATTGCCGCGGGGTGGTGCCGGCTTCGATCAAATAGCTTCCGGCACGAATGCGCCGCGCTTGGCCGGACCAGCGGAACCATTGATAGAGCCATTCCGGATGCGTCCTGACACCGGCGTCGACCCACCCTGCGGCGACGCTACGCGGCGAGGTGCCGGTTTCGATGGACAGTTCCACCGTCGGCGCCGCCAGTGCCAGCGGCCGCTGCAGCCACCACCACCCGCCGGCGGCACCTGTCGCGGCCACGACGCCAAGCAAGGCCAGGGCCGAAAGCAGCCAGCGCGACCCCTTGGACATCGAAGACATGGGCGGCGATGATAATGGCGGCATGCCTGAACACACTGCCATCGAGCCCGCCGTCGACGGCGCATTGCGCCTGTACGACTGGGGCCTGATCCGCGCCGAAGGCGCCGATGCCGTAAGCTTTCTGCATGGCCAATTGACGCAGGATGTGACGCACTTGGACGAGCGTCACGCGCGGCTGGCGGGCTACTGCTCGGCCAAGGGCCGCCTGTTGGCCACATTCTTGATGTGGCGTGCGCCTTCCGACCAAATCCTGCTGGCCTGCAGCGCGGATCTGCTGGCGCCGACGCTGAAGCGGCTGTCGATGTTCGTGCTGCGTGCCAAGTGCAAGCTCAGCAATGCCAGCGAAAGCATCGCGTTGTACGGCCTGGCCGGTGCATCTGCGCAGACTTGGCTGGGCGACGCGGCGCAGGCTGCCGAATGGGACCTGATCTCGACCGGCGATGCGCAAGCGATCCGCCTGCCCGATGTCGACGGCACGGCGCGATGGCTCGTCGCCGCACCGGCCGACCAGCCGCCACCGCCGCTGCCGGCACTGAAGCCCGAGGCCTGGTCATGGCTCGAGGTACGCAGCGGCGTGCCGCGGGTCACCGCGGCCACGGTCGAGCAGTTCGTGCCGCAGATGCTGAACCTGGAACTGTTGGGCGGCGTTGATTTCCAGAAGGGCTGCTACCCCGGCCAGGAGGTGGTGGCACGCAGCCAGTACCGCGGTACCTTGAAGCGGCGCACCTACCTGATGCAAGCGACCGCGACGCTCGTACCGGGAGCCGAGGTGTTCCACAGCGTCGACCCGGCACAGCCGGCGGGCATGGTGGTGCTGGCGGCGCCGACTGCGGATGGCCCGTGCGCCGCGCTGGTGGAACTGAAGATCGCCGCGTTCGAAGGCGGCACCTTGCATGCGGGCGCTGCCGAAGGCCCGCTGCTCACACCGCAGCCCCTGCCCTACGCGCTCGCTGCCGGGTAAGGGCCATGCCTGCGGGCCGGCGCCAACTCTTCACCTACTGGCACCTGGCGACGGCCGACCTGTCTGCGGCCCAACAGGCCGTGCGCCAGGCGCAGCAGCAGCTTGCGCGACAGCACCCGGGGCTTAGGGTCAGCCTGTTCCAGCGCCGCGACCTCGTGGCCGGCGAATCCACGCTGATGGAGACCTATGCCATCGATGTCGACATCGCCGCCGAGGGCGTGGGCGATGCGTTGCAGCAGCAGATCGAGGCCGTCGTGGCGCCCGCCGCCCAACGCTGGCTCAAGGGCGCGCGCCACATCGAGGTGTTCGAAGCGCTGGACGGTTGAAGCAGCGGCCTGCGCCTACAGTGCATGCACCATTTCCAGATGCGTGATGCCGGCTTCTTCGAAGGGGCTGCCACGGGCCGTGAAGCCGGCGCGAGCGTAGAAGCCGACGGCGCTCGATTGCGCGTGCAAGAGCAGCTCGCGGTCGCCGCGCTCGCGTGCGCACTGCATCAGCGTGTCGAGCAACGCGTGGCCGATATCCGCGCCGCGCATCGTCTGCTGCACCGCCATGCGGCCGATCTTTGCCACGCCGGGTGCATGTTCGAGCAGGCGGCCGGTGCCCAGGGCCATGCCGAAGCGGTTGTAGGCCACGGCGTGCATGCACTCGACATCGGCGGCGTCCCATTCCAGCTCGGCCGGGATCTTCTGCTCCTGCACGAAGACCTGAGTGCGGATGGCAGCTGCCTCGCGGCCGAGTTCATCCCAGGTGCCCAGACGCACATCGAGCATCGGCTTGCCGGCCTCGAAGTCCTGCAGCAGCTCGCGCAATTGCGCAGGCACGGGCAACGGCGTCTGCGTGTCGGGATTCGCAAACACGTAAACCAATTCGCCGCTGACCAGTAGCGTGTCGCCGCGGTACACGGCCGCGCCGAACAGGATCGACGAGTTGCCGATGCGTACGCAACGCATGCCGATGTCGAGCTGGTCGTCGTAGCGCGCGGAGTCCAGGTACTCGAGCGTGGCCTTGCGCACGTACAGGTCGCCGTCGAGATATTTCATGGTCTCGTGGTACGGCATGGCCATCGCGCGCCAGTATCCCGCCACCGCGGTGTCGAAATACATCAGGTAGTGGCCGTTGAAGACGATCTTCTGCAGGTCCACCTCGACCCAGCGCACGCGCAGGCGCTCGAAGAAACGGAAGTCATCGCGATTCATGGATTCAGCGCTCCTCGGATGGCCAGGGCCGCAGCCTGCTGTGCTTCGGCGGCTTCGCTCAGCACCCGGCCCATCTTGATGAAATCATGCGTCAACCCACGATACATCTCCAGGGCCACGCTCACGCCGGCCAGACGCAGACGGTCCGCATAGGCAATGCCTTCGTCCACCAGCGGGTCGCATTCGGCCAGGATCACGCAGGCCGGTGCCACGCCGTGCAGGTCATCGTGACCCAAGGGCGCAAAACGCCAGTCAGGCCGATGAGCGTGCTCGATGGTGTGGTCGAAGAACCAGTTGATGGTGGCCGCATCGAGCATGAAGCCATTTGCGAAAAGGCGATGTGATGCGGTATCGGCATACGCAGTCGTGCCCGGCGTGATCAGCAGCTGCAAGGCCAAAGGCAGTTCGCGATCACGCGACAGGATCGCGCACACCGCCGCCAGCGTGCCGCCCGCGCTGTCACCGCCAACCGCCAGCCGCGTACCGTCCACGCCGATCGAAGCGCCCTGCCCTTGCAGCCAGCTCAACGCCGACCAGGCGTCCTCGACGGCGGTCGGAAAGCGGTGTTCGGGCGCGAGACGGTAGTCCAGCGCCACCACGGCCGCGCCGCTTCGCTGAGCGAGCTGGCGGCACAGGCTGTCGTGGGTTTCGAGCGAGCCGATGACGAAGCCACCGCCGTGCAGGTAAAGCAGCACGGGCAGCGTCTGCGCCGAATCGGCGTAGAGCCGCGCCGGCAGCGGTGTACCGTCGCGTGCCGGCAGATGGAAGTCGTGCACGCGCTGCAGCTTCGCGCGCGGCAGGTCGAGGATCTCCGCCGCTGCTTCGTAGGCCGCGCGCGCTTCCGTTGGCGACATCGCATGGAAAGGCCGGCGCTGTGCGCGCTGGATGCGCTGCAGCAGGCTGGCCATGCGCGGTGTCAGGAGGGTCGTGCTCAAGCGCGCGAGCATAGCCGCGGCCATGAAAAAGCCCGAAGGCTTTTGGCCTTCGGGCTTCGGCGAACGGCGAGTCCGGTTCAGCCGTGCTTCTGGTCGAAGAACTGTTCGTCTTCGGTCGAACCCTTCAAGGCAGCGGTCGAAGCGTCGCGCTCGATCGTCGTGGTCACCGCGTCGAAGTAGCCCGTGCCGACCTCGCGCTGGTGCTTGACCGCGGTGAAGCCGCGCTCGGCCGCCGCGAACTCGGCTTCCTGCAGTTCGACGAAGGCGCTCATGTTGTTGCGCGCATAGCCGTGGGCCAGGTTGAACATGCTGTAGTTCAGGCTGTGGAAGCCGGCCAGCGTGATGAACTGGAACTTGTAGCCCATCGCGCCCAGTTCGCGCTGGAACTTGGCGATAGTGGCGTCGTCGAGGTTCTTCTTCCAGTTGAAGCTGGGGCTGCAGTTGTAGGCCAGCAGCTTGCCCGGGAACTTCTTGTGAATGGCATCGGCAAACTGCTTGGCATAGGCCAGGTCGGGTTTGCCGGTTTCGCACCACACCATGTCGGCCACTTCCGAATAGGCCAGGCCGCGCGAGATGGCCTGGTCCAGGCCCGGCTTGCTGCGGTAGAAACCTTCGACCGTGCGCTCGCCGGTGAGGAAAGGCTTGTCGAGGTCGTCGACGTCGCTGGTCACCAGGTCGGCGGCTTCGGCGTCGGTGCGTGCGATCACCAGCGTGGGCGTGCCCATCACGTCGGCCGCCAGGCGCGCGGCCGTCAGCTTGGCGACGGCTTCACGCGTTGGCACCAGCACCTTGCCGCCCATGTGGCCGCACTTCTTCACCGAGGCCAGTTGGTCCTCGAAGTGCACGCCGGCAGCGCCAGCTTCGATCATGGCCTTCATCAGCTCGAAGGCATTGAGCACGCCGCCGAAGCCGGCTTCGGCGTCGGCCACGATCGGCGCGAAGAAATCGATGTCGTTCTTGCCTTCGGACCACTGGATCTGGTCGGCACGCTGGAAAGTGTTGTTGATGCGCTTGACCACGGCCGGCACCGAGTTCACCGGGTACAGCGACTGGTCGGGGTACATCTCGCCGGCGATGTTGGCGTCACCCGCCACCTGCCAGCCCGACAGGTAGATGGCCTTCAAGCCGGCCTTGACCTGCTGCATCGCCTGGTTGCCGGTGAGCGCGCCCAGCGTGTTGACGAAGGGCTCGGTGTTCACCAGGTTCCACAGCTTCTCGGCGCCGCGCTTGGCAATGGTGTGCTCGATCGGGATCGAGCCGCGCAGGCGCACCGCGTCGGCGGCGCTGTAGGAACGCTTGACCCCTTTCCAGCGCGGGTTGCTGGCCCATTCCTTTTCGAGGGCGGCGACTTGGTGTTCACGGCTTGGGGTGCTCATGCTGACTCCTTGGTGGATGTGGAAACGAAATGGGGTGAATAAGCAGCCCGAAGCTTAATCCGGACGGCGGTGTTTGTGAAGACCTGTGTCTTATATAAGACTGTAATCTACATCCAATTAAATCAACAAGTTACACATTCAATGTCGCAATATGGAACGAGGAGTGCATAGATGAAAAATCATGCTGCGCTGCAATATCGTTCATTCCTACTATGTGGAATTGCTCGACCGCCATATGGAAATGCGTCAAGCGCACGACACCACAGACCTCAGCCAGCGTGCATAGATGCGGTCGGCAAGTGCCTGCTGGGCACTCAGCCGCTGGTCGAGTGATTCGCACATGGCCCGTCCGCTCTGCACCGTGCCAAAGCGCTGCTGCAACCCAAGGTAATGCGTCGAATCCAGGGTCGCCCAGCGGCGCAATTTCTCCTCGTCGACTTCGACATGAAACTGCATGGCCAGGTGCGGGCCGATGGCAAAGGCCTGGTAGGCGCAGGCGTCACTGGAAGCCAGCGGCACGGCATCAGCCGGCAGGTCGAAGGCCTCTTCGTGCCACTGGAACACGTGGGGCGGCTCGGCATCGCCAAACCAGTCGCGCGCCGCGCCGTGCTCCGACAGCGTCAGCGCCTGCCAGCCGACTTCGGGGGCGATCGACGCCACCACGGGCACGCCCAGTGCGCGCGCCATCAACTGCCCACCCAGGCAATGGCCGATGACCGGGCGCCCCTGCGCCATGGCCTCCAGGATCAAGGCTTCGGCGCGTCGCAGCGACGGCAACCGGTCGTTGGCGCTCATCTCGCCGCCCATGACGGCCAGCGCGCCATAGCCCTCGATATGCTGTGGAAACTCGTCACCGGCTTCGGTGTCGAGCACCACATACGGCACGCCGTTGCGACGCAGCCAGGTGCCCAGATAGGCGGGGCCGTCGGAGCTGAGATGCTGCAGGATCAGGATCGGTGGCATGGTTTGCGGGGCCGCGCGGACGAGCGGCACATGAGCGGCGCAAGGGTTGAATCGCGACCGTATGATCCACCGCCACTTACCGCAGTGTCCGCTCGTGACTGAATTCGCCTTTCATTCTGACAACCGATTCCTCAGGTCGCCGGACAGCCGCGCCGATCTGCCCTATGCCGTGGCTGGCATCGCCTGGGATGGCGCTACCACCTGTCGGCCGGGTGCACGCTTCGGTCCGCGCGCAATCCGCCAGGCCAGCCACATGCTGTGTGACGGCGTGCATCCGCTGTTCGATGTCAGCCCCGAGGGCCGCTTGGCAGACGCCGGCGACCTGCCGCTGCCGAACACCGGTCTGGCCGAAATGCGTGCCGCCATGCCACCGCTGGTCGACGCGCTGATCCGCAAGCACCACATGGCCTGGTTGGGCGGCGACCACTCGATCACGTTGCCGCTGCTGCGCTGTTATCGTCGTTGGTTGGGGCAGCCGTTGGCGGTGATCCACTTCGACGCCCATTGCGACACCTGGCGCGATCATTTCGGCGAACCCAGCGGGCATGGCACATGGGTCTACGAGGCCATGCGGGAAGGCCTGGTGATCAACGAATGCTTCTTCCAGCTCGGCGTCCGTTCGGCCGGCCAGCGCGACGCGCGCGAGTACGTCAATGACCAGGGCGGCATGATCTTCGACGCACGCTCGCTGCGCGGGCTGGAAAGCGAGCAGCAGTTGGCGCCGGTGCTGGCGGCCATCCGGCAGCGCCTGGCGTTGCACGGCAACCCTCCCGTCTACCTGAGTCTGGACATCGACGCGCTCGACCCGGCCTTTGCGCCCGGCACCGGCACACCCGAGCCGGGCGGGCTGAGCAGCAACCAGGTGTTCACGCTGCTAGAGGAACTCGCCGGCCTGCCCTTCGTGGGCATGGACTGCGTCGAGGTGGCCCCTGCCTACGACCATGCCGAGCTCAGCAGCTACGTCGCGGCGCGTTTCGTCTGGACCTACCTGTGCGGCTGCATTGCGCGTGGTGCTACCCCACAAGGCTGAGCCGCTACAACACCAGCGCAGTGGTCTTCTTCACCGTGCGCAGCACCAGCATCGAATTCAGTCGCGCCACGCCGGGCAGGCGCATCAACACCTCGGTGTGCAGCCGCTCCAGATCCTCGGCGTCCCGGTAGGCGAAGCGCAGCAGGTAGTCGTTGGAGCCGGCCACGTAGAAACAATCCAGGATCTCGGGCGCGGCATGCACTGCCTGCTCGAAGGCCTCGAGTTGCCGGTTGTTCATGCTCTCCATATTGATGATCGTGAAGCTGGTGCCGTGTCGGCCGACCGACTTCGCATTCAGCAGCGCCACGTACTGGGCAATGACACCTGATTCCTCCAACTGCTTGACGCGCCGCAGACAGGCCGAAGGCGACAGGTGCACGCGCTGCGCCAGATCCACGTTGGACAGCCGCCCGTCACGCTGCAACTCACTCAGAATGGCGACATCGATCGAATCGAGTTGCGCCTCGGCGGACAGAGTTCGCATAATGTGTCGATAGTGGTTGTGTTTCCGCCATGATATTGCGGACGCGGCAATGTGGCGTGCGTATAGCGCCAGCACATTGCGAGCTGTTGTGATTAGACTGCTGCGATACGCGCCACCACCCAAGGAGCCCGCCCATGAAACCCGAACTCGACGCCTTCTGGATGCCCTTCACGGCCAGCCGCCACTTCAAGAAGTCGCCGCGTTTGCTGGTGCGCTCGTCCGGCATGCACTACTGGGACGACAAGGGCCGGCAGGTGCTCGACGGTGTCGCCGGGCTGTGGTGTGTGAACGCCGGCCACACGCGGCCGAAGATCGTCAAGGCGATCCAGGAGCAGGCCGCCGAGATGGACTTCGCGCCGCCCTTCCAGATGGCGCACCCGAAGGCCTTCGAACTGGCGGACAAGGTGGCCAAGCTCGCGCCGCCGGGCATGAACAAGGTGTTCTTCACCAACTCGGGCTCGGAGTCGGTGGAGACCGCGCTGAAGATGGCCATCGCCTACCACCGCGCACGCGGCGAAGGCACCCGCACCCGGCTCATCGGCCGTGAGCGCGGCTACCACGGCGTCAACTTCGGCGGCATTTCGGTGGGCGGCATCGCGGGCAACCGCAAGATGTTCGGCACCCTGCTCACGGGTGTCGACCACATTCGCCACACACACGACCTGGGCCGCAATGCCTTCGCCATGGGCCAGCCCGAGCACGGCGCCGAACTGGCCGACGACCTGGAGCGGCTGGTCATGCTGCACGACGCCTCGACCATCGCCGCCGTCATCGTCGAGCCGATAGCAGGATCCACCGGCGTGCTGATCCCGCCGAAGGGCTACCTGCAGCGCCTGCGCGAGATCTGCGACAAACACGGCATCCTGCTGATCTTCGACGAGGTCATCACCGGGTTCGGCCGCACCGGCTCGCCCTTCGCCGCCACCACCTTCGGCGTCACGCCCGACCTGATGACGGTGGCCAAGGGCATCACCAACGGCTGCGTGCCGATGGGCGCGGTGCTGGCCAAACAGGCCATTCACGACATCTTCATGACCGGGCCCGAGTACCTGATCGAGTTCGCCCATGGCTACACCTACTCGTCGCACCCGTTGGCCTGCGCCGCCGGCCTGGCGACGCTGGAGACCTATGCCGACGAAAGCCTGTTGACGCGCGCGGCGCAGTTGCAGTCCTACTTCGGCGAGGCACTGCATTCGTTGAAAGGCGAGCCGAACGTTATCGACATCCGCAACTTCGGCCTGGTCGGCGGCGTCGAGATGACGCCGCTGGCCGGCGAGCCGACGAAGCGCGCACTCGGCGTGTTCCTCGACTGCTGGGAAAAGGGCGTGATGCTGCGCTACACCGGCGACATCATCGCCGTGTCGCCGCCGCTGATCATCGAGCGCGAGCAGATCGACCAGATCGTCGACACGTTGCGCGGCGCGATCCGGCGCGCGGCCTGATCCCGACAACGACCCGCCACCGGAGGCTTGCCTGGCGTTTAGCGCAGCGATGGACCTGCTCAGCGCCGACCGCGAACTGACTCGCAACTCCTACTATGCCGCCACCGCCGCGCGCCGGCAGGTCTTCCCTGCTCTGCAGGGCAGTGCCTCGTGCGATGTGGCGGTGGTCGGCGGCGGCCTCGCCGGCTTGTCGGCCGCGCTGGAACTGGCGCAGCGCGGTTTTTCGGTGACGCTGCTCGAAGCACGCCAGATCGGCTGGGGCGCCAGTGGCCGCAACGGCGGCCAGGCGATTCACGGCCTGGCCTGCGACCAGCAGACCATCGAAGCCCAGCTCGGCCTGGACGACGCCAAGCGTATCTGGGCGATGTCGATCGAGGCGCTGGACCTCCTGCGCGAGCGCATCCGTACCCACGCCATCGACTGCGACTGGCGCGACGGCTACCTCGGCGTGGCCACGTCCGAGCGCAAGGGCCGCGAGCTGCTGGCCTGGGCCGAGCGCTTGGAGCGGGTCTACGGCTACGCGCAGCAAGCCATCGATGCTCCCGAGCTGCCGCGCTGGATCGGCAGCCCGCGTTATCACAGCGGCGTGTTCGACCCGCGCTCCGGCCATCTGCACCCGCTGAACTACACGCTGGGCCTCGCGCGTGCCGCGGCGGCGGCCGGCGTGACCTTGCACGAAAACACACCGGTCGAGGCGCTGCAGCGTGGCACTGAAGCGCGGCTGCGCGCGCCGGGGGGTGAACTGCGCGCGCGCTTTGTGCTGCTCGCTGGCAACGTCTATCTGAATGGCCTCGCGCCGCAGCTCGAGGCGCGCATCATGCCGGTGGGCACCTATATCGCCTGCACCGAAACGCTGGCCGATGCCGTGGCCGAAACGCTGATCCCGTCGCGCGCGGCGGTATGCGACACGAATTTCGTGCTCGACTACTTTCGCACCACCAACGACCAACGTCTGCTTTACGGTGGGCGCGTCAGCTACAGCACGGTCACGCCGGCCGATCTGGCCGGCAGCATGCGTGCGCGAATGGTCGGCACCTTCCCGCAGTTGCCGAACGCGAGGATCGAGTACGCCTGGGGCGGCTTCGTCGACATCTCGATGAACCGTGCCCCCGACTTCGGTCGGCTCGCGCCGGCCGGCGACAATGCGGCCAACGTGTACTACCTGCAGGGCTTTTCAGGGCATGGGCTGGCGCTCACCGGGCTGGCGGGCAAGCTCGTCGCCGAGGCCATCAGTGGTGACGCATCGCGCTTCGACACCTTCGCGCGCTTGAAACACCGGCCTTTTCCCGGCGGACGGGTGCTGCGCACGCCGGCGCTGGTGCTGGGCATGGCGTGGTACCGATTGAGAGACCTGATGGCATGAAGACGAACAAGCAGCTGCCCGTGGTGCTGGTGCCGGCGTGCAACCGGCAGCTGGGCCACCACCCCTTCCACATCGCCGGCAAGAAGTACATCGACTTCGTGCGTCTGGCCGGCTGCGTACCGCTGGTGGTGCCGAATGCGCTGGACGAGGAGGTCGACGCGCTGCTTGCGCTGGCCGATGGCGTGATGTTGACCGGCTCGCCGTCGAACGTGCATCCGCGCCACTTCGACGAAGGCGTGCACAACCCGGAGCTGCCGCTGGATGCCGAGCGCGACCAGTGGACGCTGCCTTTCATCCCCAAGGTGCTGGCACGCGGCATACCGATGTTCGCGATCTGCCGCGGTGCGCAGGAGACCAACGTGGCGCTGGGCGGGTCGCTGCACCAGGCGGTACAGGAACTCGCCGGCATGGCCGACCATCGTGCCGACAACGACGCGCCGGCCGAACAGCAGTACGGCCCGGCGCACGAGGTCGAGGTGGTCGACGGCGGGGAGCTGTCACGCATCTTCGACGAGGCGCGCTTCGCGGTGAACTCGGTGCACGCTCAGGCCGTGAACCGGCTGGCGCCGCAGTTGCGAGTCGAGGCGCGTGCGCCGGATGGCCTGGTCGAATCCTTCTCGTGGCCGGGTGCCGCCGGATTCAACCTGTGCGTACAGTGGCATCCGGAGTGGCAGGCCGCGCAGAACCCGGTCTCGGTGAAGCTGGCGCGCGCCTTTGGCGAGGCCTGCCGCAACTACCGGCAACAGCACAGGGAACCGCCGTCCTAGCCGAATGGCGACAATCGGGCCACGGGTTCGCCGGTGGCGCCCCATCAGCCACCGCGTCAACAGAGGATTCAGGGTTTCCATGGTCAAGCGAGAGAATCTCAACTTCAGCGAGCTCGAAAAGTGGCTCGATACGCACCGCGTGACGGAGATCGAGTGCCTGGTGCCCGACCTCACCGGCGTGGCACGCGGCAAGATCCTGCCGCGCGAGAAGTTCACCGAAGACCGCGGCATGCGCTTGCCCGAGGCGGTGGTGGCGATGGGCGTGACCGGCGAGTTCCCCGAAGAGGGACCGTACTACGACGTCATCAGCCCGACCGATCGCGACATGCATCTTCAGGCCGACCCGACCACTGTGCGCATCGTGCCCTGGGCCACGGACCCGACCGCGCAGGTCATCCACGACTGCTACGACAAGGACGGCGCGCTGGTGCCCTTCGCGCCACGCTCGGTGCTGCGACGCGTGTGCGGCCTGTTCGAGGCAGAGGGCTGGAACCCGGTGGTCGCGCCGGAACTCGAGTTCTATCTGGTGGCGCGCAATACCGACCCGGACATTCCGCTGAAACCGCCGATCGGCCGCAGCGGGCGCGCCGAAACCTCGCGCCAGGCCTACTCCATCGATGCGGTGAACGAGTTCGACCCGCTGTTCGAGGATGTCTACAAGTATTGCGAACAGATGGAACTGAACGTCGACACGCTGATCCACGAGGTCGGCGCCGGGCAGATGGAGATCAACTTCTTCCACGACAAGCCGCTGGGCCTGGCCGACGAGGTGTTCCTGTTCAAGCGCACGGTGCGCGAGGTCGCGCTGCGCCACGACATGTACGCCACCTTCATGGCCAAGCCGATCGCCGGCGAGCCCGGCAGCTCGATGCACATCCACCAGAGCGTTGTCAACCAGGCCACGGGGCTGAACCTTTTCAGCAATCCCGACGGCACGCCCAGCCCGGAGTTCTACTGGTACATCGGCGGCCTGCAGCGCTACATCCCGGCGGCGATGGTGCTGTTCGCGCCGTACGTCAACAGCTACCGGCGCATGGCGCGCTTCACGGCCGCACCGATCAACATCCAGTGGGGCACCGACAACCGCACGGTGGGCATCCGTTCGCCCGTGGCGAGTGCGCAGTCGCGGCGCATCGAGAACCGCGTCGTAGGCGCCGACGCCAACCCCTATGTCGCACTGGCGGCCACGCTGGCCTGCGGCTACCTGGGAATCAAGAACAAGATTCAGCCGACACCCGAGTGCAAGGGTGATGCCTACCTTGGCGACCATGTGCTGCCGCGCAGCCTGAGCGAATCGGTGCGCCTGCTGAAGGACGAGAAGGACCTGGCCGACGTGCTGGGAAAGGCCTTCGTCACGGTCTATTGCGAGATCAAGGACATCGAGTACGCCGAGTTCATGAAGGTCATCTCGCCCTGGGAGCGGGACCATCTGCTGCTGCATGTCTGAGCCACCCCATTGGAACGAAGAACAATGAACGAGACCATCGACAAAACGGCCGGCACGACACGCAGCACCGCGCAATGGCAGGCTGCCGACGCCGCGCATTTCCTGCACCCCTTCACCGACTTCAAGTCGCTGGCGCAACAGGGCTCGCGCATCATCACGCGCGCCGACAACATCTACCTATGGGACAACGACGGCCACAAGATCCTCGATGCCATGTCGGGCCTGTGGTGCGTCAACGTCGGTTACGGCCAGCGTGCGCTGATCGATGCCGCCACCCGGCAGATGGGCGAGCTGCCCTTCTACAACGCCTTCTTCCAGACCGCGACCCCCCCGGCCATCGAACTGGCCGAACTGCTGGCTGCGGTCAGCCCGCCCACCTTCCAGCATGTCTTCTTCTCCGGTTCGGGCTCGGAAGGCAACGACACAGTGGTGCGCATGGTGCGCCGCTACTGGGACATCCTCGGGCAGCCGCAGCGTCAGGTGATCATCAGCCGGCTCAACGCCTATCACGGTTCGACCATGGCCGGCGCGTCGCTCGGCGGCATGGGCGGCATGCATGCCCAGGGCGGGCTGCCGATTCCGGACATCACGCACATCGAGCAGCCGCACTGGTGGGAGCATGGCCGGCCCAAGGGACTGAGCCGTGAGGAGTTCGGCCGTGTTGCTGCCGGCTGGCTCGAGGACAAGATCCTGGAAGTCGGCGCGGACAAGGTGGCGGCCTTCATCGGCGAGCCGGTGCAGGGCGCGGGCGGCGTGATCGTGCCGCCCGACAGCTACTGGCCCGAAATCCAGCGCATCTGCGACAAGTACGGCGTGCTGCTGGTCAGCGACGAGGTCATCTGCGGCTTCGGCCGCACGGGCCACTGGTTCGGCTGCGAGCGCTTCGGCTACAAGCCCGACCTGATGACTTTCGCCAAAGGCGTGACCAGCGGCTACGTGCCGCTGGGCGGCGTGATGGTCGGCGAACGTATCGCCCGCGTGCTCATCGACCAGGGTGGCGAATTCAATCACGGCTACACCTACTCGGGCCACCCGGTGGCCTGCGCCGTGGCCGTGGCCAACATCCGGCTGATCCAGCAGTTGGACCTGGTGACTCAGGTGCGCGACGACACCGGCCCGTACCTGGCAGCGCAGTTCGAGGCCCTGGCGGCGCATCCGCTGGCCGGCGAGACACAGAGCTGCGGCCTGATGGGCGGCGTGCAGCTGGTCAAGGACAAGGCGAAGGGCACGCCTTTCGCCGCCGAAGTCGACATCGGCATGGTCTGCCGCGGCCACTGCTTTGCCAACGGCCTGATCATGCGCGCCGTGGGCGACCGCATGATCATCGCGCCGCCGCTGGTCATGACGCGTGCACAGATCGACGAGATGATGGTGCTCATCCACCGTTGCCTCGATCTGACACTGGCCGACGCGCAGCGCGACGGCTGGCTGGCCTGAAGCCCAAAAAACCCCGCGCAGCGCCAGCAATCGAGTGGCCACGCCGACCCTACACTAGCGCCCGGTCTCTTTCCCCGCTTGGAGTCCTGTTCATGAGCATGCCTTCCCTCCGTCCCGTGGTCGCCCTGCTGGCCGCCGTGCTTGCCTTTGCCTCGTTCACGGCGCAGGCACAGGAGGAGGAGAAGATCCTCAACGTCTACAACTGGTCGGACTACATCTCGGAGGATGCGATCCGCAACTTCGAGAAGGAGACCGGCATCAAGGTGCGCTACGACAACTTCGACAACAACGAAATCGTGCACGCCAAGCTGGTGGCCGGCAAGACCGGCTACGACGTGGTCGTGCCTTCGTCCAACTGGGCGAAGCTGCAGATCGATGGCGGCCTGCTGCGCAAGATCGACAAGGCACAACTGGGCAACTTCAAGTATCTGGACCCCGCCGTGCAGGCGCAACTGGCCCAGCTCGACCCGGGCAATCAGTACATGGTCAACTGGCTGTGGGGTTTCACCACGGTCGGCATCAACGTCGAAAAGGTCAAGGCCGCCATCGCGCCGCTGCCGATGCCCGAAAACGCCTGGGACCTGATCTTCAAGCCCGAGTACGTCAGCAAGCTCAAGAGCTGCGGCGTGTCCTTCCTCGATTCGGCCACCGAGGTGATACCGGCCGCTCTGCACTACCTGGGCAAGCCGCCGTTCAGCAAGAACCCGGGCGACTACACGGCCGCGGGCAACGTGCTGAAGGCAATACGGCCCTACATCTCCGTGTTCAGCTCCTCGGGCTACATCAACGACCTGGCGAATGGCTCGATCTGCGTGGCGCTGGGCTGGTCGGGCGACATCAACATCGCGCGCCAGCGTGCCATCGACGGCAAGACCGGCAACAACATCGAAGCCCTGATCCCGAAGAACGGCGGCCTGTTGTTCTTCGACGTGATGGTGATTCCCGCCGATGCCGCGCACCCAGGCAACGCGCACAAGTTCATCAACTACATCCTGCGTCCGGAAGTGCACGCTGCGTTGACGAACAAGGTGTTCTACGCCAACCCCAATCTCGAGTCGAAGAAGTTCATCAAGCCCGAAGTGGCGAGCAATCCGACGGTGTTCCTGGCGCCGAACGATCTGAAGAACATGGTGCCGCCGGAGTCCTTGAACAATGACCTGCGCCGCCTGATGACGCGCACCTTCACCTCCTTCAAGACCGGCCTGTAGCCGGACCCGCTTTCGACGGAGACAGCCGATGGCGGCCAACGACCGCGACACGCATGATCAGGCCTTCCTGCGCATCGATCACCTGACGAAGGACTTCGACGGCTACAAGGCCGTCAACGATGTCAGCCTCGATATCGCCAAGGGCGAGATCTTCGCCTTGCTGGGCTCGTCCGGCTGCGGCAAGAGCACCTTGCTGCGCATGCTGGCCGGGCTCGAGAAGCCCTCTGAGGGGACCATCGTGCTGGCCGGAAAGGACCTGGCGAAGCTGCCTCCGTACGAGCGGCCGATGAACATGATGTTCCAGAACTACGCGCTGTTTCCCCATCTCAGCGTGTGGGAGAACATCGCCTTCGGGCTGAAGCGCGCATCGATGCCGCGCGACCAGCTGGGGCAGCGCGTCGAGGCCATGCTCAAGCTGGTGCAGCTCGAGAAGTTCGCCAAGCGCAAGCCGCACCAGTTGTCCGGCGGGCAACAACAGCGCGTGGCGCTGGCGCGAAGCCTGGCGCGCCAGCCACAACTGCTGCTGCTGGACGAGCCGCTCGGTGCGCTGGACAAGAAGCTGCGCGAGGAAACGCAGATCGAGCTGGTGAACATCATCGAGCAGGTGGGCGTGACCTGTGTCATGGTCACGCACGATCAGGAAGAGGCCATGACCATGGCCTCGCGCATCGCCATCATGAGCGAGGGCCGCTTCCTGCAGGTGGGCGCACCGGCGGAAATCTACGAAGCACCTGCGACGCGCTTCGTCGCCGACTTCATCGGCAACGTCAACTTGATGGATGGCAAGGTCGAGGTCGATGCGCCCGATCACGCGGTGATCGCCGGTGCCGATTGCAAGCACTTCGTCGCTCACGGCATTTCCGGCAGCGTCGGCACGCGGGTCAGCGTGGCCCTGCGCCCGGAGAAGATCCACCTGTCGCGCAAGCCGCCCGAAGACGCCTTCAATACCGTCCAGGGCACGATCAAGGAACTGTCGTACTTCGGCAGTTTCACGGTCTATCAGCTCGAACTGCCCAGCGGCGCGCGGCTGAAGATCAGCCAGGCCAACGTGCAGCGGCAGCGCGAAGACGCCTTGACCTGGGGCGACCAGGTGTGGGCGCACTGGTCACGCACGGCGCATGTGGTGCTGATGCAATGACGGGGTCCAAGCTCAAGTCGCGCTGGCTCAGCGGGCGGGCGCTGGTCATCGCGCTGCCGTCGGTCTGGCTGCTGGCCTTCTTCCTGCTGCCCTTCCTGATCGTCTTCAAGATCAGCATCTCGGTGATGGAGGTGGTGCAGTTCAAGGACCTGGTCACCTTCGAGGACGGATTGCTGCAGCTCACGCTGAAGCTGTCGAACTACGCCTTCATCGCCCAGGACAGCCTGTACGTCGGCACCTACCTGGCGAGTCTGAAATACGCCGCGGCGACGACCGTGCTGTGCTTGGCTCTCGGCTACCCCTTCGCTTACTTCATGGCACGCGCGAAGTCCACGCTGCAGCCGACGCTGCTGATGCTGGTGATGCTGCCCTTCTGGACCTCGTTCCTGCTGCGCGTGTATGCATGGAAGGGGCTGCTCAGCGAGGGCGGGTTCATCGCCGACCTGATCATCGACAGCGGCACCGACCAGCTGCTGGCCGCGGCCGGGTTGATCACCGCCCCGGGCCGGCTGATGCACACGCCCTTCTCGCTGGTGCTGGGCATGACCTACACCTACCTGCCCTTCATGATCCTGCCGCTCTACGGCAACCTGGCGAAGATGGATCTGCACCTGCTCGAGGCGGCATCCGACCTGGGAGCCAGTGCCTGGACCGCGTTCTGGAAGATCACGGTACCGCTGTCCAAGGCCGGCATCATTGCCGGCTCGATGTTGGTCTTCATCCCCTGCATCGGCGAATTCGTCATTCCCGAACTGCTGGGCGGGCCCGAGACGCTGATGATCGGCCGCGTCATGTGGGACGAGTTCTTCTCCAACAACGACTGGCCAATGGCTTCGAGCGTGGCCGTGGTCATGGTGCTGTTGATCATCGTGCCGCTGGCGATCTTCAACAAGTACCAGGCCGAGGCCCAGGAGGGGCACAGGTGATGCGCGGCAGCGCCTTCAATCGCTGGTTCGCGCGCGGCTGGCTTTCCGCGGGCTTTGTCTTTCTGTACCTCCCGATCGTCGCGCTGGTCGTGTATTCCTTCAACGACTCGCCCGTGCCGAACCACTGGCGTGGCTTCACGCTCAAATGGTACGAAGCCTTGGCACAGGATCGCGAGATCCAATCCGGCCTGTGGCTGAGCCTGAAGATCGCCTTCCTCACGGCCTGTGGGTCTGTCGTGCTGGGCACGCTGGCCGCCTTCGCGCTGGTCAAGTACAAGCGCTTCACCGGGCGCACCCTGTTCAACGGCATGGTGAATGCGCCGCTGGTCATGCCCGAGGTGGTGATCGGCCTGTCGCTGTTGCTGATGCTGGTGTCGGTACAGCGCGCCATCGGTTTTCCCGAGCGCGGCATGATGACCATCTGGCTCGGCCACATGCTGGTGGGCATGGCCTACGCCACGGTGATCGTGCAGTCACGCCTGCTGGAGATGAACCCTTCGCTCGAAGAGGCCGCCATGGATCTGGGTGCGCATCCTTCGCAGGTGTTCTGGCTGGTGACGCTGCCACTGATTTCGCAGTCGCTGATGTCGGCGTGGCTGCTGACCTTTACGTTGTCGCTCGACGACGTCGTCCTGTCCGCCTTCCTGTCCGGCCCCGGTGCAACGACGATGCCGCTGGTGATCTTTTCACGCGCACGTCTCGGGCTGAACCCGAGCGTCAACGCCGTGGCTACGCTGATCGTCATCATTGTCGCCATCGGCGTGCTGGTGGCCAGCTACATGATCGCCCATGCCGAACGCAAACGTCTGGCGGAACTGGCCGAAGCCGCCCGCAACTGACCACCCTTCCCATGAACCCCACTGTGTCGATCCCAGGAGATCCTCGATGACGAAGAACCCATGCAAGATCGGCCTGCTCGCATTCGCCTTGGCGGCGGCCTTTCCGGTGGCCGCGCAAAGCAATGCCGAGATCCTGAACGAATTGCGCGCGTTGAAGGAGCGCGTGACCGACCTGGAAAAGCAGCTCAAGGAAAGCAAGGCCAAGGAAGCCGCTGCGCCCAAGCCAGCCGGGGCGCAGTGGGGCATGACACCCGAGCAGGTGGCCGAAATGAACCGCCTGACGGTCAAGACCGAGGCGCTGGAAGACGCACGCGAAGCCAACGGCTTTCTGGGTCTGAAGGTCAGCGGCCAGATGCAGACCGCCTACATCTACAACCAGGCGCAGGACCTGGCTGGCTTCCAGTTCCTGGATTCGGTGGCCGACTATGGCTACAACTACTGGAACTCGTACATCGGCATGGCCATGCTCGACTTCCAGAAGGAGATGCAGGACGGCACCCGTTGGCGCCTGACGCTGGCGCCGCAGCGCGGCGTGGGTTCGGCGATCGATGGTTATTCGATTGTTCACGAGGCCAGCGTTTCGGTGCCCTTGACCGACCTGCAGACACGTTTCATCGCCGGCCAGATTCCCGATTGGTCGGGCTACGAGTACCTGCAACCCACGCTGAACAAGCTGATCACGCACAACCTGCTGTTCGATTTCACGCTGCCCACCGGCTACATCGGTGCCGGCATCGACTACAGCAGCGGCAAGTGGATCACCAAGGCGATGCTGGCGCAGATGAACCAGAACGCCAACTACTCGACGGCCAAGGGCTCGGTGGTCACATTCCGCGTCGACTACGCGCGCGGCGAATACCAGGGCTTCGGCCTGGCCGGCGTCTATGGTCAGGCGCCGAACTTCGTCAATCCCCTGCCTGACGACAGCATCGGCAATACCAACCTTGGCCTGTTCGAGATCGACGGCTACTTCATCCGTGGCGACTGGACGGTGCAGGGCCAGATCAGCTATGGCTATCAGAAGGACGCAGCGATCACGAAGGACGTCAACGACAACCTGCAGACCGCATCCTGGTATGGCCTGTCGGCGCTGGCGGCCTACAAGTTCACGCCGCGCTTCGAAGGCGTTGGTCGCTTCGACTTCATCAACAACGCGCGCAATGGCGGCGGCCTGCTCGGCTACGGCTTGGACTACGGCAATGGCATCGGGCCCGACGGCACGCTCGGTTGCGATGGCAGCTTCGGCGCCGGCTGCAACGAGGGCGCGAACCGCTATGCGCTGTCGCTCGGCGTGAACTACGTGTTCAATCCCTACACGATGTTCAAGGCCGAATACCGCTACGACTGGTCGAACCTGAACGTCTTCCAGTACGTCAGCGACGGCAGCTACCGCAAGAACAACAACCTGCTGGGCGCATCGGTGGTGGTCTCCTTCTGAACAACGTGCCCGCGCGGCGTAGCATCCTCACGCCGACCGGTCCGGTCTGGGAGAGCCGCGATGAAGGACTTGATTGAACGATTGCGCAATGCAGGCGTGCACACGCTGCTGGCGCAATTCACCGACATGCATGGTGTGGCCAAGGGCAAGCTCGTGCCGCTGTCCCACCTGGACCCGTTGCTGACCGATGGCGTCGGCTTCGCCGGCCCGTCCATCGCCGGCACGGGCTTGCCTCGCGTGGGCCCGCGCAGCGAATACTTCGCCCGCGGCTATGCCAGCACCGTCACCGCGCTGCCCTGGATGCCGGGCGTGGCGCGCGTGGTGTGCGACGGTTTCGTCAACGGCCAGCCCTTCGACGCCTGTCCGCGCCAGGTGCTGAAGCGCGCGATGGCGCGCCTGGCGGAACGCGGCTGGCACCTGCGCACCGGTATCGAGCCCGAATTCTTCCTGCTGCGCCGGCAGGGCGAACGCTGGGTCAGCGCCGACGCGCAGGATCGGCTTGACAAACCTTCCTATGACATCAAGTCGCTGGCGCGCCAGACCGACTTCCTGCATGCGCTGCATGACGCGCTGGTGCAGGGCGGACTGGATGTGCTGCAGATCGACCACGAGGACGCGCACGGTCAATACGAGGTGAACTTCGGTTTCGATGAGGCACTGGCCAGTGCCGACCACCTGATGCTGTTCAAGCTCGCCGCACAGGCGCTTGCCGAGGCGCGCGGCATGGTGTTCTCGATGATGCCAAAGCCCTTCTACGATCAACCCGGCAGCGGCATGCACATCCATGTCTCGCTGTGGTCGGGCTGGAACCCCAAGCGTCCGGACAATGCGCAATGCCTGTTCGTGCCACACCGCAGCGACGGCAGCATCGATCTGGAGCGCCGGCTTTCGCCGATCGGCGAGCATTTTGTCGCCGGCGTGCTGTCGCATTCGGCGGCGTTGACGGCGCTGGTAGCGCCCACGGTCAACTCCTACAAGCGGCTGCGCCTAGGCCGATCGCGCTCGGGCACGAGCTGGGCACCCACGTATGCGGCCCACGGCACGAACAACCGCACTGCGGCACTGCGCACCCTGCACGGCCGCTTTGAATGGCGCGTGCCGGACGCCAGTGCCAACCCCTATCTGGCCACGGCGGCCTTGATTGCCGCCGGCATCGACGGTGTCGATCGCAAACTCGCGCTCCCGCCGGATTGCAGCGACGATCTTTTTGATCTGCCGCGGCAACAGGTGCTGGAGCGCGGCATCCAGCCCTTGCCGTGCAGTCTGGGCGAGGCACTCGATGCATTGGCCGCAGACGGACTGGTCTGCAGCGCATTGGGCGAGACCTTGACCAGCGAGTTCCTGCGCCTCAAGCGTGCCGAAGTCGCCGAATACGAGCAGCATGTCAGCGACTGGGAAATGCAGCGATATGCCACGGCCTTCTGACCCGCAGGCACCGATTTGAGACCGGCTGCGGTGCCCTGGCTGGCCTATGCCAGCCTGGCCGCCAGCATGGGCGTGGTCGGTCTGTACGTCGGGTTGTCGAAGCTGCTGCTGGCGGCCTTCCCGGTGTTCCTGCTGGCCTGGCTGCGCTTCGGCATCGCAGCGGTGGCCATGGCGCACTGGGTGCGGCGGCGCGAAGGCGATGCACCGCTCTCGGTACACGATCGCAAGCTGCTGTTCTGGGAAAGCTTTCTAGGCAACTTCCTGTTCTCGATCTGCATGCTCTTCGGCGTGGCGCTGACTTCGGCGGTGGCCGCAGGCGTGGTCATGGCGGCCATCCCGGCGGCGGTGGCGCTGCTGTCGCGCATCTTCCTCGGCGAGCATATTCGCGGCCGCGTGATGATCGCCATCGCCTGCGCCGTGGCCGGCATCGCCATGCTGGCGCTGGCCAAGGAATCGACCGGTGCCACGCTCGGTGCCGCCAGCTACGTTGGCTATGCACTGCTGCTCGGCGCGGTGTTCTGCGAGGCCAGCTACGTGGTCATCGGCAAGCGCCTGACAGGCAATGTGTCGCCGCGGCGCATCAGCGCGTTGATCAACCTGTGGGGACTGGCGCTGGTCACGCCCTTCGGCCTGTGGCAGGCCTGGGGTTTCGATTTCGGCGCGGTGGCCGCGCAGACCTGGGGACTGCTGCTGTTCTATGCCATCGCCGCCAGCATGATCACGGTGTGGTTGTGGATGATGGGGCTGCGCCATGTGCCGGCGCCACAGGCGGGGGTGTTCACGGTGATGCTACCGATCAGTGCAGCGTTGGTGGGCGTGCTGTTCCTGGGCGAGGCCTTCGGCGGCCTGCATCTCGTAGCGCTGGCCCTGGCGCTGACGGGGCTGCTGCTGGCCACCTGGCCCCAGGCACTCAAGCGCGGCGCGTCTGCCCGTAGTGCCTGAACTTGGCAAGCACCTCTGCCATCTGCTCGCCGCTCAGGATTGCCGGCTCGGCCACCGCCAGCAGCTTGAGATAGATCTCGCACAGCGCCTCGACTTCGATCGCCACCTTCATTGCCGCCGCCAGGCTGGAGCCGGCGGCGACCAGCCCGTGGTGCGACATCAGGCAGGCATCACGATTGCTCATCGCGGCAGCGACCGCTTGCGACAGCTCGACGCTGCCGAAGGCGTGGTACGGCGCCAGCGGCACCGTGTCGCCGCCGGCCACCGCCACCATGTAGTGGAACGCCGGCAGTTCGCGCTCCAGGCAGGCCAGCGCGGTGGCGTGGATCGAATGCGTATGCACGACGGCCTGTACATCGCCGCGCGTGGCGTAGATCGCCTGGTGGAAATGCCACTCCGACGAGGGCAGCCAATCACCCTGCACCTCGCCCTCGGGCCCGACCCAGACCAGATCCACCGCACGCAGATCGTTGGCGCCCATGCCGGTGGGCGTGATCAACATGCCGTGCTGCCGCTGGCGCGTGCAGCGCAGGCTGAGGTTGCCGGTGCTGCCGCGGTTCAGGCCCAGCCGGTCGAGCCGAAGCAATGCCGCGACAGCCTGCTCGCGCTGCAGGGTCTCGTCGTCGATTGCTTTCATGACTCGGACGTGGCCATGGCCCAGAGCGCTTCGGCGTTGGCAGCGACCACGCCGCGTTCGGTGATCAGACCCGTCACCAGCGCTGCAGGCGTGACGTCGAAGGCCGGGTTGTTGACCACGCAGTCATCGGGCGCGATCTGCACCTCGCACCAGTCGCCATCGGCCATGCGTCCGGCGACATGCGTCAGCTCGCGCGCACCGCGCTGCTCGATCGGGATCTCGCGCAGCCCGTCGCGCAGCGACAGGTCCAGCGTGGACAGGGGCATCGCGGCATAGAACGGGATGCCGTTGTCGCGCGCGGCCAGCGCCTTCAGGTAGGTGCCGATCTTGTTGCACACGTCAGCGTTGGCGCTGACGCGGTCGCAGCCGACGATGACGATGTCCACCTGGCCATGCTGCATCAAGTGGCCGCCGGCATTGTCGGCAATCAGCGTGCAGGGCACGCCCTGCTGCATCAGCTCCCACACCGTCAGGCCGGCGCCCTGGTTGCGCGGTCGCGTCTCGTCGACCCACACATGCACGTCGATGCCGGCGGCCTGCGCCTGATAGACCGGAGCCAGCGCGGTGCCCCAGTCCACCGTGGCCAGCCAACCGGCGTTGCAATGCGTCAGCAGGTTGATGCGCCGGCCATGCCGCGCCGCCAGATCGGCCAACAGGCTCAGGCCCTGCATGCCGATGGCCTGGTTGGTGCGCACGTCGTCGTCGGCGATGGCGTCGGCCTCGCGCCAGGCTGCCGTTGCGCGCTGCCCGACCGGCAGGCGCGAAAGGTGCTGTGACATGCGCATCAAGGCCCAGTTCAGGTTCACGGCCGTCGGTCGCGCCACGGCCAGACGCGCAGCCGCACCGTCCAGCGCCGCATCCGAGGCGTCGCGATTCGCCTGCAGCGCCATGCCGTAGGCGGCAGTGGCACCGATCAGCGGCGCGCCGCGCACCCACATGTCCTGGATGGCGACGAACACG
>JAHECC010000004.1:0-1304 GCA_024641965.1 Rubrivivax sp. | reverse complement strand
CCACCGTGGCCAACTGCTCGACGTGCAGACGATGCGGCAATTGGCGCTGGTCGATGATCGACACCGCATCGCACGCCGCGGACGGCCAGATCGTACGCCGGTGCGTGCCGTCGACCCGCATGTGCTGCGCCTACGAGGCCTGCAATTCGACGTGCCGACGCTGCACCGCCTCGCCTCGCGCAGCGCGCGCGCGTTGCGCCACACGCTGCGGCGGCTCGGACTTGAGCCGGTGATCCGACCACACCTGGCGCCAGCGGCGTGCGCCCGGCGTGCCGTTCCACAACCCAAGCATGTGGCGCGCCGCGTGCGTCCAGGGGTACCCTTGTGCATGCAGCGCCTGCATGTAGTCGACCATCGCCGCTTCGACCTCGTCCCGACTGCGCAGCGAAGCCTCGGCGTCCAGGAAGGTCTCGTCCCATTGGGCCATCGACCAGGGGTGGTGATAGGCCTCGCGGCCGAGCATCACGCCGTCCACGTGCTGCAAGTGTTCGCAGATCGCCGCATCGCCGGCCACGCCGCCGTTCAGCACGATGCACAGCGACGGAAAGTCGCGCTTCAGTCGATACACGATGCCATGGCGCAGCGGTGGGATCTCCCGGTTGTCCTTTGGGCTCAGGCCGTCGAGCCAGGCATTGCGCGCGTGCACGATGAACACCTGGCAGCCCGCGTCGGCCACCGTGCCGACGAAGTCGCGCACGAAATCGTAGTTCTCGATGCGGTCGATGCCGATGCGATGCTTCACCGTCACCGGTAGGTCGACGGCATCGTGCATCGCCTTCACACCATCGGCGACGAGCGCTGGCTCGGCCATCAGGCAGGCACCGAAGGCACCGCGCTGTACGCGGTCACTGGGACAGCCGCAATTGAGGTTGATCTCGTCGTAGCCCCAGATCTGCGCGAGCCTCGCGCACGCCGCCAGCTCGGTCGGGTCGTTGCCGCCCAGCTGCAGCGCCAGCGGATGCTCCTCGGCGCTGTAGTCCAGGTGGCGCGGCAGGTCACCATGCAGCAACGCGCCGGTACTCACCATCTCGGTGTACAACCGCGTGCGACGCGTGATCAGGCGATGGAAAAAGCGGCAATGCCGATCCGTCCAGTCCATCATCGGCGCGACGCACAGCCGCCAACTGCGCGGACGGGACGGAAGGGGCGCGTCGGGCAATTGTTTGGCCTCGAGCTGTGAACTCAAATGGCGCGAGGTCACGCGTGCAGCGCCGGGGCGTCAGTCGCGCTGGGCACGGCCGGCGCCTTCAGGGTTCAGCTGGCCTTGACGGCCTTCTTCGCCGCAGGCTTCTTGGTTGCGACCT
>JAHECC010000249.1 GCA_024641965.1 Rubrivivax sp. | reverse complement strand
CGACGTTGCCCGGCAGCGTGGCCGGGTCGATCGAGAAGCTGCCGACATGCGCCAACTCGACCCCGGTCTGCTGGCGAACGAACTCGCGTCGGCGCTGCGCCATGGCCAGGGTGTAGTCGTCTGTCTTGTCGCGCGGCACTTTGGCCGGTGCAGCGTCAGCTGGCTTTGTCATGTTGTCACCTCCGTTCCGATCATAGCGACCGTGCCGCGCGGCGCCCGCATTCGAGCTAAGCTGCACCGATGACACCAGCGCTCGAAGCACCGGCCCCCATCGACCGCGAGCTGGGCTCGACGGAGAGCATCTACTGGCTGCTCGACAAGCTGTACTGTCTGAACTTCGTCGTCTTCGCCGAACTCGAGGGCCGGCTCGACGAGGCGCGGCTGCGTGCCGCACTGGCCATCGTGCAGGACGAGAACCCGCTGCTGCGAGCACACATCGCGCTGCTGGGCGGCCACCCCTGGTTCCAGGCGGTGCCGGCACACACGGCGCCGCTGCAGCCCGACATCCGCGGCCTGCGCGGCTGGCGGCACGACATCGAGCAGCAACTGCAGCAGCGCTTCGAAGCCGGCCGGGCACCGCTGGCGCGCTGGCTGTGGTTCAGGGGCACGGGCCGCAAGTCGGTGGTGGCGATGAGCTTCCAGCACGCCATTGCCGACGGGCGATCGGGCCTGGCCGTGATGCTCGACGTGCTGCGACGCGCTACGGTGGACACCTCTGCGCCGCACTACAAGCCGGCACGTGCCTCGTCGCAGGCGCTGGACCTGATCCACCAGAAGCCGCCCTTGCTCGGCGCGCTGCAAGGCCTGCAGTTCTGGATGGCCAGGGGCAAGGATGCGCTGCAGTTCGCGCAGCAGCTGCCCGGCTACGACCCCACGGCTCGTGCACAACGCGACGTCAAGGTGCTGCCGCTGCCGGTCGGTGAAGCGCTGTCGAAACGGCTGCGCGAGGGCGCGCGCCAGCACGGCACGACGATCCAGGGGGCGCTGGGTGCGGCGCTGCTGCTGGCGCTGAACGAGCAGTTCGGCAACCCCGCGCCGCGGCGTTTGGCCTTGAACTCGCTGGCCGACCTGCGCCCGGTGTTGAACGGCGACCTGAGCGATCGCGACCTGGGCTTGTACGTCTCCACGCTCAGCACCGTGCATGCCCTGGAAACGCACCCCGACTTCTGGGCGCTGGCGCGGGAGATCCGCGCTGCGCTGAAGCAGCTCATCGATGCGGGCGACGCCAACCTCATCAATGGCGTGTTGCCGTCCAGCCCGGCGGTCGTGTCCGGCGAAGGCATGGCCCGGCTGGTGCAATCGATCGCGGCCCTGGGCCCGCCGGCATCGATGCTCACCAACCTGGGCCATGTGGGCGACGTCGATCTGGGCGATGGATTGCGCCTGAAGTCGCTGGGCGCGGTGGTCTCGCCGCCGGCCCAGCACCCGATCTGCGTCACTGCCGTCAGCTACGCTGGAAGCATGGCCTTGCACTTGCTGCACGACGCAATGAAGATCAACAGCCAGCAGGCCCGCGACATAGGCACCGCGATGATGGCCCACCTGCGCGGCGCGGCGTCGTGACATCGGACATGGCGTCCCAACTGATGGCAACATGGCGTGCGCGCACCGACCGTAGACTGCGCCCCGCAGCGACACTGGCGCGTTGCCGCACAGATGCACCTCCCACCCACTGCCCATGACGCAACTCGTCGTCCGTCGCCTGCTGATCGATCTGCAGCCGCCCATCGCCCCACATTGGAACGGCGGCGACGCCTTTCGCACGGCCTTCTTCAATGCCTTGTCGATGAGTTTTCCTGCCGGCGAGCAGTACTTCATCGACTCGGTGCGCAGCGGTCTGAAGGCGCTGCCCGAGACCGAGCGCGCGCGTTTCGGCGGCGAGGTGCAGGCCTTCGTCGGCCAGGAGGCCACGCACCGGCGGCTGCATGCGTTGTTCAACGGGCATCTTCAGGCCCAGGGCTTGCGCAATCGCATCGAACAGCGCGCACTGCAGCGCATGCAGGCCAATGCCCAGCGCAACGTGCGCGTGCACGTCGGCGTCACCGCCGCGACCGAGCACTTCACTGCCATTTTCGCCCACTGGCTGATGCGTCACCCCGAAGCGCTGCGCGGCGCCGAGCCACGACTGCAGACGCTTTGGATGTGGCATGCCGCCGAGGAAGCCGAGCACCGCGCCACGGCCTTCGACCTGTACCAGACGATCAGCGGCGACCACCGCTGGCGCATCCGCCTGTTCCGCTACGTCAGCGTGATCTTCCTATGGGACCTGATGCGCCAGACGGTGCTCAACCTGCGGCACGACGGCAGCCTGTGGCGCTGGAGCACGTGGCGTAGCGGTGCAGCGCTGCTGCTGTCGCGCGAAGGCCTGTTGCGCGGCAACCTGCGCGCCTGGCGCGACTACTTCGCACGCGACTTCCACCCTTCTCAGCACGACGCCAGCCTGAGCCGGCAGTGGCTGCACGAGCATGCCGACCGCTACGTGGCGGTCGGCGCGCCGGCCTGAGGCGCTGACATGGCCGTCACCGTACCCTTCGACCTGGCCTACGAATGCGAAGTCAAGGCCGGCATCGCCGAGGTCTTCGCCGTGCTGTCGCATGTGCCCACCTCGGCCAGCTTCTTTCCCAAGGTGGACAAACTGGTCGACCTGGGCGAAGACACCTACCGCTGGGAGCTGCAGAAGGTGGGCACGGCGCAGGTCAACATCCAGACCATCTATGCGGCGAAGTACCGCTGCGACCCGAAGCGCCACACTGTTATCTGGACCGCGGTCAAGGGCCAGGGTAACGCGCAGGTCAATGGCAGTTGGACGCTGACCCGCAAGCCGCATTCGACGCATCTGCTGCTCAAGATCGACGGCGAGATCGTCGTGCCGCTGCCCGCATTGATGAAGCTGATCGTGGTGCCGATCGCGACCAACGAAAACGAGAAGCTGATCGAGAAGTACCTCGCCAACCTCGCCCATCGCTTCGGCGGCGAGGTTTGATACCCCGCCGCAGCCACTCACATGGAGATCGGCCGGCAGCTTGCGGCGCTTTGCGAACGTTCGCGCAATGCTGGCGACCTCACCCAACCGACCCGTTGCCGACACTCGCCTCGCCGAATGGCTGGCCACAAAGCCGCCCATGGCACGGTGAGGCGGGTTTCAGCTTGGTAGCCGTGCGCTCAGACGCATTCGCGTGTTCGGCAGATTGCGCCATGCCCCATGGCTTAGACGGCTAGGCTGGCGCGGGGCCGGGCCAAGTCGGAACTGGCCCGACCCCGCTCTGGCCCTCAGAGCAACCAATCCCAAGTTTGGGTCACCCCAGACTCGTAGATGCCATCGTCATTGGCGTCGAGGTCTACACGTACCTGCGCGGCCGACAGCGCACTGAGCATCATGGTGCCCGTCCGGCCGACCATCTTCAGTACGCCGGCCCTTGGATAGGCTTCAGTGTCATCGGCCTCAATTTGCGTGAGTGTCGAAATGGCGAAGGTGCCGCCTGCATTGGCCGATTCCATCACGCCTTGCACTGTACTGGTCACGCGTCCCAGCGTGTAGTCGAACCTGGAATTCTGAACGAAGCCCGATTGAAGGACTACGGTGTCGTTGTAGGGCAGGTGCGTACTCACCGTTGCCATCACCGCACCGTCGGCGGTCATGTTCATCGTCTCGGCCGTGCTGCTCAACTGCTCGTAGTCCAACAAGACACTGCCGTTAAGCGCAAGCCCGTGCCGTCCGTCGGTTGCCACTTGTGAAAGCTGAGCCAAAGTCATCCTGGCGCCGAAGGAAGGCAAGGAACTCGCGCCCATTCGGGTGAAGACGGCCGTGATAGTGCCATTGAGGACTTCCCAAGCCGAATCTTGGCAGTCGTTGAACACGAAGATGAATGTATCGCCGACGCTCAACTTGCCGTCGTTGTCAACGTCGTCAACGCTTGTGGTCGTCGAGCCACTGACGTTGCACGATTCCGGTGGATAGTTGATCACCATCAGCGGTCGTGCGACGCTGGCGACTTGCAATCGTGCCGATCCCCGTACGGCTGCCGCCAATTTGGCCGCCACACGAAGCGGCAGCCACTGGCTAGATACCCGCGATCCGGAATTGCTGAGGGTGCGTGATGTCGCAGCTTGCGCACCAACACCGGCGTCAGCGCCGAAGGGCACCGCCATCGATGCTCCAAAGGACATGACCCCGGTCGCGGTGGCATGGGCGACAGTGTCGCGGTTGGCATCAGTCAGGTCGAGCGTCACTGAGGGGGCAGGCAACGCGCCATCGCCGTCGCCGCCACAGGCCACAAGACCCGAAGTCATCAAAACGGCCGCCGCCAAGGCCAGAGTGCTGCGTGTGCGAATACCGGTCTTCATGATTTCCTCCATGGAAGTGGACCGAATCCTGAAATGCAGTCTAGGCAGCGTGCGGGGTTGTGCGTTGTGTGTAGTCAACACATATCGAAATTCGATTGGCGGGTTGCGAAGCGGCCACATAGGCGTCGATCAGCCGCATCAAAATACCGCTGGCCGGCTGTTGCCGTGGCGCGCAAGAGCATGGCTCGGGGACGATCCGGGCGCAGTGCTGGCAGCGGGCGGCTTCAGGCACCTGACCAGTTACCCGCTGGAAGAAATCGCCGAGGCAATGGCCCATGCCAAGCGCGAGTCGCGCGGAGGAAAAGTGCAGCTGCGGCCGAACTGCTGACAAGGTCGCGGGGCACAGCAACCTCAGCGCTGGCGTGCTGGGGTGGAATGCATGCTTCGCGATGCAGATCGCCGTAGCGCAGCGGCATCGGTGACGCGACGCAAAGCCAGGGCTTGTGGGTTGGCTCGGGGTTCCAGAATTGCTGGTGTGCGTTGACGATGTTGATGCTTGCCCCCGCTCTGCGTACCGTGTGTTCAGGCGCACCAACAACCCGTTGAAGTGCCGGAATGCTGCCCTTGGTGGAGGACAGGACCTGGCCGGGACTGACGCAGTCGAATGACAGTTGCCAGGCCGTCTGGTTTGGATGTCAGCTGACAGGCGTCCAGTTCACGTTAGCGAGCGGTTCGAGTCGACCCACTCCCGACACTCGCCCCGCTGAAATGGCTGCCGCAAAGCGGTCGCTGCACCGCATCTCGAGATGGCCCTCGGCAGGACCGAATCGCCTGCGGTGTCGACCAAGCGGCCGCGAAGAGCTTCGATCTGCTGGCGAGAGACGCCGCGCGCCGCATCAAGCGCGGCGACGGTTGCGTCCTGGTCACCATCCA
>JAHECC010000248.1 GCA_024641965.1 Rubrivivax sp. | reverse complement strand
GCCTGAGCCGCGGCGGGTTCGACGGTCCAGGTCTGGATCAGCCCGCTCTTGCCCTTGACCTCGGCCAGCGGCATGGCGCGCAGCTCGAAACTGTCGTCGAGCTGCTGGCGGATCTGGTCGCTGAACAGCAGGTCCACCTGAAGCTTCGAAGTCAGGCCTTCGATGCGCGAGGCGACGTTGATCGGGTCGCCGGTGACGCTGAACTTGCTCAGCCCCGGTGTGCCCATCACACCGGCCACGACCTCGCCGCCATGGATGCCGATGCCGAAGCGCAGTTGCGGCAGGCCCTTGGACTGCAGTTGCGCGTTGTAGCGCGCCAATGCGACGCGCATGTCCAGCGCCGCCAGCACGGCGTCGCGGCCCTGCCAGGGGTTGGGCTCCATTGCGCCGAACAGCGCCAGCAACCCGTCGCCGACGAATTCGGTGACATGGCCGTGGTGCGCGTTGATGGCCAGCGTCATGTGGCGGAAGTAGTCGTTGAGGATGCTCACCGTCACGGCTGGGTCGAGTCCCTCGCACATCGCAGTGAAGCCGCGCAGGTCGGCGAAGAGCATCGTCACCTGCCGACGCTCGGGCGCGAAAGTGTCGCTGCCATCGGTGAGGCGCTCGACCACGTCGGCCGGTACGAAGCGCTCGAACTGGCGCTGCAGCGCTTCGAGCTTGGCGTCGGCGGCGCCGAGCAGCCGGTCTTGCCGGCGACCGCGTTGGCGCTCGCGCAGCCAGAGCGCGGCGAGGCCGGTCATGGCCAGCCCCAGCGCGGCCATGACCAGCGACCAGGCCAGACCGTTCATTCCAGCAGCATCGCCAGCCGCACCGTGGTGTTGGCCAGCGCAGCCACGCCGACGGCCTCGATCAACGCGTCGTTGCCGAGCCGGGCGCACAGCTCGCGCGTTGCCTGCTGGATCGGCCCCGTCTGGTAGTGCACGGTGTCGCGCGCCCAGGGCAGCAGTGCCGACTCCTGCGGTGTCAGGCGCTCGCACTGCAGCGTCTGCAACGCCCGCTCGATGGCCGCGTCGTCGATGCCTTCGCGCGCCAGGATCGCCCGGGCCTCGGCTTCGGTGTGCCGGCATTGCAGCGTGCGCGCGATGACCGCAAAAATCAGCGCCTTGACCGTGGTCGTCAGCACCGTCGAAGCGAAGGCGCCGTCCAGCGACTGCTTCATCACCGCAGCCGCGGGCAGGCCGTCGAGCGTGGCCACGATCGAGCCGAAAGGTCCGGATCGCAGCGCGGCCGGCTGTGGCGGCCGCGGCAGCTGGGCCAGCAGGCGCCGGCGCGTGCGCTGGCGCCGCAGCGGTTCGGTCAGGCCGACGAGGAAGCCGATCGGCCCGTTGGCGATGCGCTCGAATTCAAGCTCGGGTCGGCAGGCGAGCAGCACCGTCAAGCGGGTGTGGTAACAACCCAGCGCGACGACAAAGGCCACTTCGTTCGCGCCCTGCGCCGAGAAGCCCTGTGCGACCAGCGCGTCGCGGTCGGCGCGCGACGGCCGCGGCCGCGAACGCGCCAGCTTGCGGCAGAAGGCCAGAAAGGCCTGTTCCTTCGGCTCGAGTTCGGCCAGCCGCACCTCGCGCTCGACGCGGCCGATGCTGGCCTCGGAGAAGCCGAGCATCTTCATCGACGCGCGCAATGCACCGTAGCAGTAGCGGCAGGCGTTCTCCTGGGCGGCCACCATGCTGCCCATGTTGAACAGCCGCTCGCTGAGCTCGCTGGCGCGGTAGGTCAGCACCCACAGTCCGATCTCGCGCACCCAGCGGCTCGGCGAGACGCGCCGTTCGGCGTCGCCCAGCGGCGCGCCGCGGCGTTTGATCGTGGCTTCCCAGTCCGCGTCGGCCACCCTGGGCAGGATCGGCTCGCTCCACTCGATCTCGTTCAGCAACAAGGCCATTGCGGACTCCTCTGCTTGTCGACGCTGCGTACGGCTCAGCCCACCGCCACGAGGCGTTCGGTCAGGGCCGCGCCCTCGCTGCTGCTGCGATTCACCGTGCGCGACACCGGCCAGGCCTGCATCGTTGCCGGGTCGGCGGGCACGAGCAGCGGCGCCAGCGCAGCCGGGTCCTGTTGCTCGCGGCTCAGCCACGCGTCCCAGGCTTCGGGCGGCAGGATCACCGGCATGCGGTCGTGGATCGGCGCCATCAGGGTGTTCGGCGCCGTGGTGATGACGCAGCAGGTGAGCAACCACTCGGCATCGTCGGCCGCATCGGGCGCGCGCCAGGCTTCGAACAGGCCGGCGAAGGCGAAGGGCAGCACCTCGCTGGCCGTGGCGCGCGGACTGATGTACCAGGGCTGCTTGACGCCGGCCACGGTCTGCCACTCGTAGAAGCCGCTGGCCGGCAGCAGGCAGCGGCGCCGCCGCACCGCCTGGCGGAACGAGGGCTTGCCGGCGATGCCTTCGGCGCGCGCGTTGTTCAGCTTGGCGGCGAGCTTGGTGTCCTTGGCCCAGTGTGGCAGCAGGCCCCAGCGCATCGGTTCGGCAATCCGTTCGCCCTCTTTCGTTTCGCGCACCACCGGCACCATCGACATCGGCGCGACGTTCCAACGCCTGGGGAAGGGCACGACGCGTGTCACGCTGAAGCCCGAGATCAGCGTGTTCGGGTCGTAGGCCACCACGTAGCGTCCGCACATGCCCCGATGTTGACATGTCCCCCGAAAGGGGGCACCCCGGCGACACCCCCGTCGACCCGCCCTCCGGGCGATTGAGGCGCGGCGCGCAGCGCAGGACGATGGCGCCATGTCGTCCAAGCCAACAAGGAGAGCGTGATGAAGCTGAGCGAATGCCTGAGGTGGTGGCGCAACGCACCGACGCAACGCGTGCACCGGCCGGTTGCTCCCGACTGGGTCAACGCCGGCACCGAGCCGAGCCCGCAGCAACCGGACGAAACCTTGCTCGGCTGCGGCTGGTTCGACTCCAGCCACGAACTGCACGTCGGCCTGCAGGTGACCGAGCACCTGACGCCGGACCATGTGGCCAACGAGGTGCCGCTGGGCTGGTGGCTGGATTGGCAGTCGAGCGGTGCACAGCTTCCCGGGCCGGCGGCGCGTCTGCAGGTAAGCTCGGCCCGACAGGGCGGCTTCGCCTCGCAAGGAGCATCGACATGAAGGCAGTCTGGAATGGCGTGGTCGTGGCCGAGAGCGACGACACCGTGGTGGTCGAGGGCAACCATTACTTCCCCGAGGGCAGCCTGCGGCGCGAATACACCACCTTCAGCAACCATCGCAGCCACTGCCACTGGAAGGGCGAGGCCCACTACTACAGCCTGCTCGTCAACGGCGAGATGAATCCCGATGCCGCCTGGTACTACCCCGAGCCGAGCGAGGCGGCGGCGCAGATCAGGGGCCGCGTCGCGTTCTGGAAGGGTGTCAAGGTCGAGTGACCCTCGCTCAGGCCAGCCGGCCGGCGCGGAAGTCGTCCACCGCCTGGAACACCTCTTCCTTGCTGTTCATCACGAACGGCCCGTACTGCGCGATCGGCTCGTTCAACGGCTGCCCGGCGACAAGGATTGCGCGCGCGCCCAGCGCGCCTGCCTGCAGCCGCACGCCGTCGCTGCCGGGTGTGTTGGCCAGCAGGGCCATGCGCTGGCGCGGCACGGATTGACCCGCGACGAGAAGCTCGCCTCGGTATACGTACACGAAGGCGTTGTGTGCCGTCGGCAACGGCTGCTCGAAGGCGGCGTCGGCCGGCAGGTGCAGGTCCAGGTACAACGGCAGTGTGGCTTCACGCTGCATCGCGCCGACCATGCCGTGGCTGGCGCCGGCAATGATGTGCACGCCGACGCCCTCGGCCGTGCGCAGCTTGGGAATCTCGCCGGCCGGGATGTCGCGGTACCAGGGCGCGCACATCTTGTCCTTGGCCGGCAGGTTGAGCCACAGCTGGAAGCCTTCCATGCGCCCGGCTTCCTGTTCGGGCATCTCGCTGTGGATCACGCCACGCCCGGCGGTCATCCACTGCACGCCGCCGCCGCTGAGCAGGCCTTCGTTGCCGGCCGAGTCGCGGTGCCGCATGCGGCCGTCGAGCATGTAGGTCACGGTCTCGAAGCCTCGGTGCGGGTGGTCGGGGAAGCCGCCGATGTAGTCGCCCGGGTTGTCGGTGCCGAAGGCATCGAGCATCAGGAAGGGGTCGAGCCGGCGCTGCAGGTCGGGCGTCAGCACGCGCGTGAGCTTGACGCCGGCGCCATCGCTGGTGGCCTGGCCGGTGACGATGCGCTCGACGGCACGCGGCCGCTGCAAGGTGTGGGTGGTTGCGTTGTCCATGGCCGTAGCTTGACACGCATCGGTCGCGTGGGTGTGCAGAGCCGCTGAACGCGGCGTTCCGTGCGGCTGAAACTGCGGCTACGCTGCGCCACGTGACACCCGACATCCGTGCCCCGCACCGCCGCCGACTGCGCGAGATCTGGCGCTCGGCCGGCTGGCCCTGCCAGGACATGGTCGAGCTGGAACTGCTGGCTGCGGGCCTGGTGGAGCGGCTGCGCGACGCGTACGGGCGCGAAACGCTGCGTGTCACCGACGCCGGCGTGACGATGCTGGTGGCCACGCTGCAGAACAACCGCGCCGCGCGCGATGCCCACGAAACCTTGGTCGAGCGCGTGGCGCGCGAGATGCAGCGTGCCGGGCGCATCGTCTGGCGCGGCCTGAGCCTGCGCGCACGCGTCGGCGACGAGGCGCAAGCGCGATGGGCCATGGCGATGCCCGACGTCTTCTCGATCCGCCACACCACCGTCGAAGCCTATGTCGAGCCGGTCGTGCACGAGATCAAGGTGCGGCGCGCCGACCTGCTGTCCGACCTGCGCCACGAGGCCAAGCGCGCGGCCTACCTACAGCTGAGCAGCGAGTGCTGGTACGTGATCCGCGAGGGCATCGCCCGGCCCGAGGAAATTCCTGCCGAATGCGGCGTGCTGGTGGCCGCCGACACCGGCCTGCAGTTGGCGCGCCCCGCACCGAAGCGAGCGATGGCAATGGGCTTTGCGCTGTGGATGGTGCTGGCCCGCGCCACGCCGATGGACAATGACGACGACGCCCAGGGCCAACTGGGCGCGACGGGCCCGCCCCCGGGCGTGTGAGCCGCCTTCCCGCAGATGTCCACCCCACCCAACGCCTCGCCTGTCCGCACGCCGAGCGCCGTCGACCCGGTGGCCGCGCGGCAGCGCAAGGCGCTGTGGATCGCCGCGGTGCTGATCGTGGTGTGGGGCGCCAACTTCAGCGTGCAGAAGATGGTGTTCCGCGAGATGTCGCCGGGCGGCTTCCTGATGGTGCGCTAC
>JAHECC010000064.1 GCA_024641965.1 Rubrivivax sp. | reverse complement strand
GGGTGCGCTGCTCGGCATGGTCGGCTGGTGGCTGGCGGCCGGCTGGGTCAGGCGGCGCACGGACGAGTTGAGCAATTCCAAGGCCGACATCAACCAGCTGTTCACGCTTCCGCTGATCTGCTCGGCCGCGCTGCTGAGCTTTGCGCACGGCGCCAACGACGTGGCCAATGCCGTCGGCCCGCTGGCGGCGATCGCCGAGGTGGTGCGCAGCGGCGCGGTCTCGGGCAAGGCGCCGATCCCGATCTGGGTGATGGTGGTCGGTGCCGCCGGCATCGTCATCGGCTTGCTGCTATACGGCCCCAAGCTGATCCGCAAGGTGGGCAGCGAGATCACCGAACTCGACCAGATGCGCGCCTTCTGCATCGCGATGGCGGCGGCGCTGACGGTGATCGTCGCCTCGCAACTGGGCCTGCCGGTCAGCTCCACGCACATCGCTGTGGGCGGCGTGTTCGGCGTGGGTTTCCTGCGCGAGTACCTCAAGCGCCGCCACTCAGGCGTGATGGAGTTCATCCGACAGCACCATGCCGGCGCCGACAAGGCCGTGGTCGATGACTTCCTGGACCGCTTCGGCGCGGCCAACCTGGAGCATAAGCGCGCGTTGCTGCAGTCGCTGAAGGACCACGCCGAGCCGGCGCTGCTGAGCAAGTTCGAGCGCAAGCAGCTGCGCAAGGTCTATCGGCAGCAGCTCGTCAAGCGCTCGGAACTGCTGAAGATCGCCGCCGCGTGGGTCATCACGGTGCCGGCCACCGGCGTGCTCGCGGCGATGATCTACTACATGATCTTCGGCATGGTGCATGCCTGAAGGCAAGACTGCGATCGATGGCGTTTCACGGCGGCAGTTCTCACTCTGAATTGCGGCCTCTCGCCCCGCGTGGGCGAAGGCTCGTGATCGGCCATAGCCGTCAATCACGTCGGTGCTCGGAAGCGGCCGTTGGCGCTGCAAGACGGGCCCTTCCTGCACACCGATGCGCGTCACTCGATTCGGGCACGGCCAAGTACCGGGAGACATCGGCATGAAGCGGGTGTTGTTGGCGCTGGCGACGACCGCAATCGTTGCGGCGGGTGCGGGCTATCTCTTTCGCGGCGAGATCGCGCTGGCGCTGATGCAACGCACGGTCGAGCGGACCATGGCGACGAACGCGATGGCCGAACTGCCGGACGGCTTGCATGTCGGCCTGTGCGGCGCAGGCGCGCCGATGCCGTCGCCCAACCGCAGCGGCCCTTGCGTGGTCGTGATCGCGGGGCCGCGTCTCATCGTGATCGACTCCGGCACGGGTGGCTCGCGCACGTTGGCGCGCATGGGCCTTGACGCCGGGCAGATCGAGCGCGTGCTGCTGACGCATTTCCACTCCGACCACATCGATGGGCTGGGCGAGATGATGCTGCAGCGCTGGGTCGCGGGTGCGAACACGGCGCCGTTGCCGGTGCACGGACCCGAAGGCGTCGGGCGCGTCGTCGCCGGGTTCAACGAAGCCTATGCGCTGGACAAAGGCTACCGTCTTGCGCATCACGGGCCCGACATCGTGGCGCCGTCGGGTTTCGGCGGCGTCGCCGTTGCGTTTTCAGTCGCCGGCGGCGACGTGGTGGTCGTCGACGAGGGCGACCTGAAGATCACGGCGTTCGCGGTCGACCACGCGCCCATCGAACCCGCGGTCGGCTATCGCATCGCCTACAAAGGGCGCACGGCCGTGATCAGCGGCGACACGAAGCCGAACGCCTCGGTCGAGACGCATGCAACGGGCACGGACTTGCTGGTGCACGACGCACTTTCGCCGAAACTCGTCGGCTTGCTGGAAGAGGGCGCGCGCAAGGCGGGGCGCGGCAAGCTTGCCCAGATCATGCACGACATCCTGAACTATCACACCACGCCCGAGGAGGCCGCGGGCATTGCCGCGCGTGCGAAGGTGAAGGCATTGCTGCTCTATCACATCGTGCCGCCGCTGCCGATTTCGGCGTTGGAAGGGCCGTTCCTGGGCAAGGCGGGCGAGATCTATTCGGGACCGCTTCTTATAGGCATCGACGGGGATTTCGTCAGCATGCCCGCGGGCGGAAGCGAGATCGTCTTCTCCAACCGACTGTAGACGCACAGACGCCGCTGGCAAGGTGCGCGGCAGCGCCTGTTTCTGCCTGGCACAGCGCAGCGGCTGTAGACCCGAAGCACGGCGTTGCGGCCGAGGCGCTCAAGACCCTCAGCGCAGCACCGCCACGAAGATGCCGGTGAGGATGGCCGAGGTGATCACGCCGCTGATGCTGGCGCCCAGCGCATAGGGCATGAGCATCACACCGGGCGCCGCCTGGTTGGCCATCTTCTGCACGATCTTCGCGGTGGTGGGCACGCAGCTGACGCCGGCGATGCCGATCATCGGGTTGTATTTGCCGCGGTACCAGAAGTACAGCACGTACCCGCCGATGATGCCGCCGATGGCCGACAGCGTCAGCGCCAGGATGCCCAGCAGCAGCAGCTTCAGCACCACCGGGCTGAGGATGGTGTTGGCCTCGCACAGGATGCCCAGCGTCAGGCCGAGGAAGAAGGTGGCGCCGTAGAGCACCGTGCCGCTCAACAGCCGCTGGAAATCGATCAGGCCGCTTTCGCGCACCGCCACGCCGAGGAACAACGCCAGGAACAGCGGCGCCGCAACCGGGAACAGAAGACACAGCAACGTGCAGGCGACCACGGCGAAGACCATCTTCTGCCCCGAGGTGATCTTCTTCACGTCCACCACGGGCATCGGGATGGCGCGCAGGCGCTGCGGAATCAGCAGCTTGATCAGGTACGGATAACCACCGTAGGTCAAGCCCAGATAAAGATAACCGACCACGGTGATCGGCACGAACAGGTCCTTGGCCAGGATCAGCGAGGCGAACAGCACCATCGGCCCGTCGGCCCCACCGATCAGCGCCACCGAGGCCGCCTCCTTCGGCGCCATGCCCAGCCACACCGCGACCGGGAAGGTGACGATGGTGCCGAGCTCGGCGAAGATCGCGATGACCATGCTCTGGAACGGCCGCGCCATGACGAAGCCGACATCGAGCAACACGCCGATGCCCAGGAACACCAGCACGGCGATCAGGCCGTTGCTGAACATGAAGGTGTAGATCGGCTGCAGCCAGTCGATCTGCAGCATGGTCATCGTCGCCTCGGTGCCGGTGACCAGCGGGTCGATGAACAGTGTGCCGGTCTTGCCGCCGTCGAGAAACATCACGCCTGCATTCACCGTGGCCATACCCAGGCCCATCGGGATCATCAGCAGCGCCTCGAGCACGCCCTTCTTTCCCAGATAGATCAGCAAGAAGCCGAGCAGGATCAGCCCGATACGGCCCCAGAAGATGCGCGGCTCGGCCGCGGCCAGGGTGGACAGGCCCTGAAAGATGTCCAGCAGGTGGATGTTGTCCATGCCTCGCCCGTCAGCCGATCGTCGCCAGAACCTGCCCAGGTTCGACGGCGTCGCCGACCTTCACCGCAATGCTGAGCACCTTGCCCGCGCGCGGGGCGATCATCGGCGAGTTCATCTTCATCGCCTCGAGCACCAGCACCTTGTCGCCCTGGTTGACGGCTTGCCCGACGGCCACCGCGATCGATTCGACCACCCCGCCCAGCGTGGCCACGACGTCACCCGCGCCAGCCGGCGCAGGGCTAGCCGCAGCCGCGCGCGGCGCCGCGGCCGGCGACGGCCCCGGTGGCGGCGGGCTGGGCACGTGCATGCTGCCCGGTTGCGGATAGAGCATGTTGCTGCCCTCGCTGAGATCCTCGACAGTGACGTCGTAGGCCTTGCCTTCGACGGTGATGCGGAATTTCCTCTCCATGGCCGGATCTCTCCCTCGGGGTTGGGCTGTCAGCGTTTCGCAGGGTGGGTGGGCGGGGCATGCGACGTGTGGTGCACATGGCGGCCATCGGCCGCCCAGCCGCCACCGCGCCGGCTCGGTTCGATATGCAGGATGCGTTGCTCGCCGAGCGCGGCATACACCGCCGCGCTGATGACCGCCAGGTTTTGCGCGCTCAATCCGGCGGCCTCCGCCGGCGCGGGGACGGCAGGCGCCGCGGCCGACCGTGCCGGCGCACGCTCCGCCCGGCCCAGCAGCAGCACGATGAGCTTGATCACCCCGGCGATGACCAGCGACACCACGGCCGCGAGGCCGTAGATCCACAAGGACGTGGCGACCAGTTCGTTCATGGGCGGGCGTGGGCAACACGGCAAGGCATGGCGATTCCTACATCGGTACGTTGCCGTGCTTCTTCGCCGGCCGCAGCTCGCGCTTGCTCAGCGACTTGCGCAACGACAAGGCCAGCACCGAACGCGTCTGCGAGGGCTCGATGACGTCAGTGATGTAGCCGCGCGACGCCGACAGATAGGGCGATGCGAACTCGGCGCGGTACTGCGCCACCAGTTCGGCGGTCTTGGCCTTGCGGTCGGCGGCTTCGCCCAGCTCCTTGCGGTACAGCACGTTGACCGCGCCTTGCGCGCCCATCACCGCGATCTCGGCGTTCGGCCAGGCGTAGACGAAGTCCGCTCCCATCTCCTGGCTGCACATCGCCAGGTACGAGCCGCCATAGGCCTTGCGCAGGATCAGCGTGATCTTCGGCGTGGTGCACGAGGCATAGGCGAACAGCAGCTTCGCGCCGTGGCGAATGATGCCGCCACGCTCCTGCTCGACGCCGGGCAGAAAGCCCGGCACGTCCACCAGCGTCACGATCGGAATGTTGAAGGCGTTGCAGAAGCGGATGAAGCGCGCACCCTTGTCCGAGGCATTGATGTCCAGCGCGCCGGCCAGCTCCATCGGCTGGTTGGCCACCAGGCCAACGACCATGCCTTCGATGCGCGCGAAGCCGACGATCAGGTTGCGCGCCCAGCCGGCATGCACCTCGAGCAGTTCGCCGCCGTCGACCAGGTGGGCAATGATGCTGCGCACGTCCATCGGCTCGCTCGGCTCGCCCGGCACCAGCGCGTTCATGGCCTCGTCGTGCCCGATCACCAGGGCGGCCGACAGGCGGTGCGGCGGCTCTTCGGTGTTGTTCTGCGGCAGGTACGACAGCAGCTGCTGCGCGATGCGCACCGCGTGGCCGTCGTCTTCGGCGATGAAGTGCACGTTTCCGCTGACGGTGGCGTGCATCTCGGCGCTGCCCACCTCGTCCATCGTCGTCGTGCGCCCGCTCACCGCCTTGATCACCTCGGGCCCGGTGATGAACATGTGCGCGTTCTTGCGCGTCATGACGATGAAATCGGTCAGCGCCGGCGAATACGACGCGCCGCCGGCGCAGGGGCCGAGCACGAGCGCGATCTGCGGCACCACGCCCGAAGCGAGCACGTTCTGATAGAAGACTTCGCCATAACCCGACAGCGCATCCACCGCCTCCTGGATGCGCGCACCGCCCGAATCCTGCATCGACACCACCGGCGCGCCGAGCTTCAGCGCGTACTGCATCAGGCGCACGATCTTCTGTGCATGCGCCTTGCCCAGCGTGCCCGCGCCGACGGTGAAATCCTGGCTGTACGCAGCCACCAGTTCGCCATCGACAAAGCCGGTGCCGGTGATCACGCCATCGGCCGGGAAGTCCTTCTTCGCCATGCCGAAGTGGTGCGCACCGTGGCGCACATGCATGCCGATTTCCTGGAAAGTGCCTGGCTGGAACAGCGCCTCGAGCCGTTCACGAGCCGACAGCAGCCCTTTCGCATGGCGTTCGGCGATCTTCTCGGCACCGCCGCCGGCCATGATGGTGGCGCGCCGTTCGCGCAGCGATTGCAGCAGTTGCGGTTGCAGGCTCATGTTCGGGGGGTCCTTTCCGGCCGGCATGGCACATGCGCCGGTTCGATGGGTTCTGGGCCGACGCGCGCCTCGACAAGGGCATTTGGCCACACATGTCGCGCGGCAGAAGCACTGCCTGCCACCCGCGCCTTCATTTTCAACAGCAGCCGGGGCCGGGCCTGTTGATCCAGCGCAAACCGCGGGCACAGCACGCACGCATCGCGCGATCCGGCAGGGCTCAAGGTCGCTCCGCCATACCGGCATGTGCGCGGCCATGGCGCGCGGCGCAGCGCCACAGCTGCTGTGTCGGGGCACGCTGCAGGCCCATCAGCAACGCGTGGTCCACGGGCGCATGCGCGAGCTCTGCGCCAAAGCGGTGACCCACGTCGTGCTGGATGCGCAGCAGCAGCTGCGCCGTCGTTTCGGCATCGGCCAGGGCGCGGTGCGCGCGCCCGTTGTTCGGCAAATGGTGCAGCGCGGCGAGTGTGCCCAGGCGGTGGTTCGGCGCCTGCGGATACAGGCGGCGCGACAGCAGCAGCGTGCAGGCGAAGGGCATGGCCGCCTCGGCCTCAAGGCCCGCATGGCGGGATTCCGCCTGCCAGAACACCCGATCGAAGGCCGCGTTGTGGGCCACCAGCGGCCGGCCGCGCGTGAATTGCAGCACCTCGCGCATCACCTGTTCGGGGCCCGGCGCCGAGCGCAGCATGCGGTTGCTGATGCCGGTGAGCTGCTCGATGAAGGGGCTGACCCAGGCGCCGCTGTTCATCAGGCTGGCGTAGCGGTCGATCACCTGCCCGCCGCATACCAGCACCGCGGCGATCTCGGTGGCGCGCGCACCCTGTCCCGGCGAGATGCCGGTGGTCTCGAAGTCGATGACAGCGATCGTCTCGTTGGCCGCGAACATGCGGCCATTCTGGCGGAGCCCGGCGCGGCTACGCGGCCAGCGCCTCGACCGCCTGTGCCTGCATCTGCGCCAGCAGGCGCGCAAGCACCTGCGCCAGATCGAGGCGGCCGCACAGTACCGCCGCCATCTTGGACGTGCAGGCCGGGGCGATACGGTCGAAGCCGAACCAGGCGTAGCCATCCATCTCGGGCAGCTGCTGGCCGGTCGTGGCCTGCGAAAAGTGGCTCTCGCAGCTGAGGCCCGCCACGTCGAAACGCGGCATCAGCGTCGCAAACAAGTGCAGGTCCTTCTTCGGCCGGTAGTCCAGGCGCCCCAGGTCCAGCAGCGTGCGTGGGTCCAGGCGCAGGCCGGTTTCTTCGCGCGTCTCGCGCAGCGCCGCCTGCAGCGTGCTTTCAGCCGGGTGCATGCCGCCCTTGGGCAGATCCCAATGGTCTTGGCCGGTGACGTGGCACAGCAGCAGCTCGCGCTGCGCGCTCAGGATGACGACGCCACAGCTCAGGCGTCGCAGGTGTCGAGGTTCCATGAAAAGCGTCGGCCTTGTCCGGGCCGTGATCACGATGTGGGTCTCAGGGTTCAACGGCACAGGGCGGTGCGCGGTTGAAGCGATGGTCGGCTGCGTGTGTGACAAAGAGGCGAAACACGCACACAGGGCGAGCATGCACGTGCGGATCCCCGTCCGATCCGCCAAGAAGCGGCGGCAACACCGCCCACTACCGGAGTGGAATGCGCAGCCCCGGATCGACGGCGACGACGCTGACACTGTTCTTCGGCGAGCCTTCGATGACCCGGTCGGAGTAGGTCAGGTAGACCAACGCATTGCGCTTCTCGTCGACCATGCGCACCACGCGCAGCTTCTTGAACACCAGCGAGATGCGCTGTGTGAACATGTCCTCCTGCCGAGGCAGCGGCTGATTGATTCGGATCGGCCCGACCTGGCGGCAGGCGATCGAGGCATCGGCCGTGTCCTCGGCCAGGCCCAGGCCGCCGGAAATGCCGCCGGTCTTGGCGCGCGACACATAGCAGGTCACGCCCGCCACCTTCGGGTCGTCGTAGGCATCGACGACGATCTTGTGGTCCGGGCCGATCCACTGGAACACCGTGTCGACTTCGCCCACACGTTGTGCCTGTGCGGGACCCGCCAGCGTCAGCGCCAGTGCCCACAACAATGTCTTGAACATGCTTGTCCTTCTTCGTCCATCTCCGACAGATGGCGCCGATACGGCATAGTGCAAGCGTAGCGACCCGAGGAGACCTGCATGGCCACCCCCGCGAACTCCGGACTCGACTGGCAGAAACTGGTCGACGAACTCAACCGAGCGCTGCGCCTGAAGACCACGCCGATCGGCATGAAACTGTTCGAGCGCGTCGAGGACATGCTCGCGGTGCCGAAGATCCGCCGCCCGAAGGCGATCCACACCACCGACCAGGTCGTGGCGCAAGCAGCTCGGCTGGGCTTCACGATCGGCATCACGCGCGAGGACCTGGTCGGCGCGCAATGCGGCGCGGTCATCGGGCTGCATCCGCAGGACGAGGAATGGCTATCGGGCCAGGCGATGGCCGGCGTGTGGTTCGCGACGGTCGAGGACTCGGCCGCGCACCAGCGCGCGATGCCGGTGGTGCCCTTCGGCAAGTACACCGCGATGGCGGTGTCGCCGCTGGCCAGCGGCCGGCTCGAAGCGCCGGACATCTGCCTGATCTATGCCACGCCGGGACAGATGATCCTGCTCATCAACGGCCTGCAATGGTCGGGATACCAGAAGTTCGACTGGAGCGTGGTCGGTGAATCCTCGTGCGCAGACTCCTGGGGTCGCGCGCTCGCCACCGGCCAGGCCAGCCTGTCGATACCGTGTTATGCCGAGCGCCGCTACGGCGGCGTGCTCGACGACGAATTGCTGATGGCGCTGCCGCCGGCCGACCTGCCCAAGGCCATTGCCGGCATGCAGGCCCTGGCCAACAACGGGCTGCGCTATCCGATACCGCAATACGGCATCCAGGCCGACGCTCGCGCCGGCCTGGGAGCGAGCTATCCGGCCCGGGGTGGTGCCTGAGGCAACAGGCGCCGGTCTTTCAATCGCTCGGGCCCTTCGCGTTGCGCAGCGCCTCGATCTCCACGCGCACACGGACAGGAAAGCCGCGGCGCTTGCCGCGTCGGTCGGTCAGCAGATCGTCCAGCATCGCCACGCGCTCGGGCCGGTACCAGGCCGCGGCAATGGCATTGGCGGCGCGCGGGTAGCTTTCGCACAGCTGCGTCGGCCGCAGGTTGGCCGGCAGCGTAAGCAACCAATCGATGGTCGTGCCGGCCAGCGCTCGATCGGTCGGGCATGGCTTGCGCCGACGCTCCTCCCAGTAGCCCGGCGCCAGTTCGGGCAGCCTTTCGACGCCTTCAGGCAGGGTCTCGTGCGCCATGCGCGCTTCTTCGATGCCGGTGAGCTCGAATTCGATCAGGCCATCCAACTTGGCGGGGTCGTCGTTGGGATTGCGGTTCATGAGCCAGCTCCTTCGGCCTAGAGCGCGCCGTGTTGCCGCGTGGCTGCGCCGTCGGCGCGGCCCGTCCTCTAAATGCCGGCTCAAGCTTAGGCGCAGCCGCCACCGACTGTCGATGATCGAATTCACGTCCGCCGGGCAGGACACACGCGCTCGGGGGGCACCCCTGCCCGCAGTTACAAGGCAGCCTGCGCCGGACTTTGGCGGCCGTGCGCAGGCCGGCGTCGAGCCGTCCCCTGGCATGAATGATGAAAGCGCGGCGCCGATACTCGCGGCATGATCACGCCATCCAAACCGCTGCAGGAGACCTCATGGACCTCGAACTGACCGGCAAGCGCGCGCTCGTCACCGGCGGAAGCCGCGGCATCGGCAAGGCCATCGCCCGTGTGCTGGCGGCCGAAGGCGCCGACGTGGCGCTGCTGGCACGCGATGAACAGGTACTGCGCGCGGCGGCGGCCGAACTGGCCGCCGAATCCGGCCGCAAGGTGGTGGGCGTGCGCGCCGACACCACCAGCGACGAGCAGGTGCGTGCGGCGGTCGCCCTGGCCGCGCAGCAGCTCGGCAACAGCATCGATATTCTGGTGAATGCCGCCGCCGAGCCGGCGGGCTATGCCGCACCGCCGGGGTTGGAGCACATCGGCGCCGAGCACTTCCACGCCGAGATGGACACCAAGGTCATGGGCTACATCCGCTGCGCGCGCGAGGTGGTGCCGGGCATGCGCGCCAGTGGCTGGGGGCGCATCGTCAACATCAGCGGCCTGGGCGCGCGCCAGACCGGCAACGCCGTGGGCAGCATGCGCAACATCGCGGTGTCGGCACTGACCAAGAACATGGCCGACGAACTGGGGCCCAGCGGCATCCAGGTCACCGTCGTGCACCCCGGCCTGACGCGCACCGAGCGCACCGCACCGCTGGTGGCCGCGCGCGCCGCGGCGCAGGGCGTGAGTGCACGGCAGGTGGAGGCGCAGATGGCGGCCGGCAACTCGATCCAGCATCTGGTGGACGCGATCGAGGTGGCCTGGGTCGTGGCCTTCCTGTGCTCGCCCAAGTCGCGCGCCATCAACGGCGATGCCATCGTCGCCGGCGGTGGCGCGCCGCGCAGCATCTACTACTGATCGGGCCATGAACGGCCAGGCACTGGTGTTGTTTTCCGGCGGGCAGGATTCGGCCACCTGCCTGGCCTGGGCGCTGCAGCGCTACGCCCAGGTCGAGACCATCGGCTTCGACTACGGCCAGCGCCACGCCGTCGAGCTGGCCTGCCGGCAGACGGTGCTGAGCGAACTGCGCAGCGCGTTCCCCGATTGGGCCACCCGGCTCGGCGACGACCACCTGCTCGACCTGCGGCTGCTGGGCCAGATCAGCGACACCGCGCTGACGCAGGACAAGGCCGTCGAACTGCAGCGCGACGGCCTGCCCAACACCTTCGTGCCGGGGCGGAACCTGATCTTCCTGAACTTCGCGGCGGCGCTGGCCTACCGCCGCGGGCTGCAGGTACTGGTGGGCGGCATGTGCGAGACCGACTACTCCGGCTACCCCGACTGCCGCGACAACACGCTGAAGGCGATGCAGGTGGCGCTGAGCCTGGGGCTGGATGCGCCGATGGTCATCGAAACCCCGCTGATGTGGCTGGACAAGGCTGCCACCTGGGCGCTGGCCGAAACGCTCGGTGGGCCGGCGCTGCTGCAGATCGTCACCGAGCACACCCACACCTGCTATCTCGGCGAGCGCGGACTGCGCCACGCCTGGGGCTACGGCTGCGGCAGCTGCCCGGCCTGCGCACTGCGCAAGACAGGCTTCGAGCGCCACGCGGCCGCGAGCATCAGGCGCTGAACAGCCCGGCGCGTTTGCGTTCGAGCGCCCACCAGTAGAAGACGGCGCGGGTCACGAACCACAGGTGCAGGGCCATCCACAACCCGGCATTGCCGAAAGACGGCCGCAGCGCGACGGCCGCGGCGAGAAAGACCACCAGCGACACGAGCATGCCGTTGCGCATGACCACGTTCAGCGTCACGCCCGTGAGGATGCCGTCGTACACGAAACCGGGCATGCTGGTGAGCATGGTGAAGGCCGCGAACCACAGGAATTGCCGGGCGTGGGCGCGCACCGCATCGTGGGTGCTCATGAAGTCGACCAGCCAGCCGCCGCCAATGACGAAGAACAGCGCCAACGCGACGGCCAGCGCCAGCGCCCACAGGAACGACAGCGCATAGGCACGGTCGAAGGCAGGCCGCCAGTTGGCGCCCACTGACTTGCCGCACAGCTGCTCGGCCGCCTGCGCCACACCGTCGAGGAAGAACGCGCCGATCATCAGGAAGTTCAGCAAAATCGCATTCGCCGCCAGCGGCACCGCCCCCATGCGCGAGCCCTGCGCCGCGAAGTAGGCGTAGGCGCCCATCAGCGCGATCGAGCGGATCATCAGGTCGCGGCTCAGGCTGAACATGCGGCGCAGCGCCGCGGCATCGAGCAGCTCACCAGGGTGGATGCGGGCCCACAGGCTGCGCAGCCCGCCGAAGTGGCGGGCCCACAGGGCCATGCCGACAGCGCAGCTGACCAGCGCCCCGAGCACGGTGGCGACAGCCACACCCTCGATACCCCATCCCAGGCCGTACACGAAGACGACCGACAGCACGATGTTGACGCCGTGCATCACCATCTGCAGCAACATGCCGGTGGTCGCCGCGGCGCGGCCGTAGAACCAGCCGAGCAGCGCGTAGTTGAGAAACGAGACCGGCGCCACCCAGATGCGGATGCCGAAATAGGCCGCGAAGGCCGAGGCGACGGCCGGTTCGGGCGCCATCAGCGCCGTGCAGGCCCACAGCAGCGGCACCTGCAGCACGATCATCAGCGCGCCGGCGACGATGGCGACGGCCATCGCGCGCACGGCATGCAGCGCGCCGTCGCACGGGTCACGCGCACCCACGGCCTGGGCCGTGAGGCCCGCGGTGCCGATGCGCAGAAAGTAGGCCAGCGCGAAGATCAGATCGAAGACCAGCGCGCCGATCACCACCCCGCCGAGCAGGCCGGCATCGCCGAGCCGGCCGATGACAGTGATGTCGACCAGGCCGGCCAGAGGCTCGGTGATGAAGGCGACCGACGCCGGCAGCGCGATGCGCCAGACGTCCCTGGACTGCACCGTGAACGGATAGCTGGGGCGGCTCAAGGCGTGCGCGGGGTGGAGATGGTGGCATCGCGCGGGCGCTGGTGCGCACCCCGCCGGCCACATTCTCCGGCACGATCAGCCGGGCGGCGGCCCCCTTCCGTCAACCCGGCGGGCGCTGCTCAATCGGCGGCGCTGGCGGCACGCGCGACGCCGGCATCCTGCATCGACTTGAACTGCTCGACGATCTGCTTCTGCTGCGCCTGGGCCTGCTTGGCCGAAGTGGCCGACAGGCTGCCGGCCGTGGCGGCGGCACCTGCCACCTCCGCGCCGCACCCGGCCAGCGCCCAGGCGGCGCAGGCCAGAAGCGTCGCGACGACAGCGCTGCGATGCATCTTCAGTAGGCGGTGGGTTTGCATGGTGCGAGCGGGCCAGCGGCCCCGGTATGGCGTCAAATGCCATTTCGGCACATTGCGGCCGGCCATGCAACACCGGCGAAGCGCGCGCGCGTGCGGCAACGCACGAAACCGCCGCAGCACATGGCGGATACGATGCGCACTGACGACAAGGAGGCGACGATGGACACCACCCGACTCGGCCGCACCGGCTTGCAGGTCTCACGCCTGTGCCTGGGCTGCATGACCTATGGCGACCCGGCGCTGGGCGCGCACCCGTGGACGCTGTCTGAAGATCAAAGCCGCCCGCTGATCCGCGCGGCGGTCGAAGCCGGCATCAACTTCTTCGATACCGCCAACATCTACTCCAACGGCAGTTCCGAAGAGATCGTCGGCCGCGCGCTGCGCGACTTTGCACAGCGCGATCAGATCGTCGTCGCCACCAAGCTGCGATACGGCTGGCGCAAGGGGCCGAACAGCGGGGGTTTGTCGCGCAAGGTGATCCTGGCGGAGATCGACGCCAGCCTGAAGCGCCTGGACATGGACTATGTCGACCTGCTGCAGATCCACCGCTGGGACGAGGGCACGCCGATCGAGGAGACGATGGAGGCCCTGCACGATGTCGTCAAGGCGGGCAAGGCGCGCTACCTCGGCGCCTCGTCGATGTGGGCCTGGCAGTTCGCCAAGGCGCAGGCCGTGGCCGAGCGCCATGGCTGGACGCGCTTCGACAGCATGCAGCCCGAGCTGAGCCTGCTGTACCGAGAGGAAGAGCGCGAGATGCTGCCGCTGTGCCGCGACCAGGGCGTGGGCGTGATCCCGTGGAGCCCGCTGGCACGCGGCCGGCTGGCGCGGCCGTGGGGCCAGGCCACAGCGCGCATCGAGAGCGACGTCTTCGGCAGCACGCTGTTCGCAAAGACCGAAGACAACGACCGCGAGGTCGCCGCCGCGCTGGCCGCGGTGGCGGGTGCGCGCGGCGCGCCGCTGGCGCAGGTGGCGCTGGCCTGGGTACTGGCCCAGCCCGGCGTCACCGCGCCGATCGTCGGCGTGTCGAAGCCGCCGCAACTGGACGATGCGGTCGCGGCCCTGGCCCTGAAACTCGACAGCGAGGAGATCGCAGCGCTGCAGGCGCCCTATCGGCCGCATGCAGTGGTCGGCTTCTGAGACGACGCCAGGCCACCGGACAAGGCGCTGAAGCAGTTCCTGGAGCAGCGGTCGCGCTCAGCGACGGCCCGTCGGCAAGCCTGCACGCCGTCGCAGCCGCGACGCGAACAGCCACGCCAGACCCAGCAGCCCCAGGCCGCCGATCGCCAGCAGCCAGCGGATGGCGAAAACCTCGACCCACCAGGCGCCCAGCGCCACGCCTGCCGATTGGCCCAGGAAGAAGCAGGCGGCAAAAGCCGACACGGCGGCGCCGCGGCGCTCGGGCTGCATCTGCGTGGCGTTGACCTGAAGCGTGTTGTGCATCATGTAAAAACCGATGCCTGCAAGAAAGCACGCGGCCAGCGGCCAGGGCCACGTGGGCCCGAAGCCCACCGCGATGTAGGCCACGAACATTGCGACGCCGCCCCACCAGGCCAGCCCGGGCTCGCCCAGCCGGCCGACGAGTGCGCGCGCCGCCATGGCAAACGCCAGCCCGCCAGCGCCGAACAACATCAGCACCGCGCCCGATGCAGCCAGCGACAGGCCGAACACCCGGTGCATGTGGGCGGCGATGAACGCAAAGGGCCCGTACAGGCACATGCCCTCCAAGAAAACCAGGGCGAGGATGACGCGGGCCCAGGGGTCGGCCAGCACGAGACCAAACTCCGCCGCTGCCTGGCGCACCGGCGCCGCGCCGCGCGGCCGGGTCGTGCGCGCCCGCGGCGGCAGGCGTCGGTGCAACACGAACAGCGCCGCGCAGACGCCGCCGAACAACAGTGCCGCCACGAAGTAGGGCATGCGCCAACTCATGTAGTCGGCAGCGATGCCGCCCAGGCCGACGCCGACGGACAGCCCGGTGATCTGCCCGATGAGAAAGCGTGCGATCACCGGCTGGCGTTGCGCATAGGGCACCACGTCGCCGATCCAAGCCATGGCCAGCGGAATGATCGCCGCGGCGCTGACGCCGGCCAGCACGCGGGCCACGCGCAGCGCCACGAAGCCGGGCGCCAGCGCACACATCAGTGCCGCGGCGGCGCTGGCCAGGGTGGCCCACGCAATCACGCGGTACTTGCCGAAACGGTCACCCAGCGGCCCGAACAGCAGCTGCGCCACGCCATAGGCGATGGCGAACGCGCTGACCACCTGCGAAGCCTGGCCCAGCGTGATGGCGAACTCGGCCGCCAGCTTCGGCAGCAGTGCATCATTGATGCGCAGCGACAAGCCGCTGCCGAAAGCGGCCAGCGACAAACACAGGATCGCGCCCGGGGGCAGTGGGGCAGCCGGCGCGGCGGGGTGCGGCGCGGGCGCGCTACCGCCGGGGTGCGCTGCCGGCACTAGAACAGGCCGACGATGCGGCCATCGGGCAAAACGTCGATCTGCGCCGCCGCCGGCCGCTTTGGCAGACCCGGCATGGTCATCACATCGCCGCAGATCACCACCACAAAGCCGGCACCGGCGGCGAGCCTCAGCTCGCGGATGTTCAGCACATGTCCGCTCGGGGCGCCGAGCAGGGTTGCATCGCTCGCAAAGGAATAGGGCGTCTTCGCGATGCACACCGGCAAGTGGCCAAAGCCCTGGTCCTGCAGTTCGCGCATGCGCGCGCGCACCTTGGGCTCGGCCGTCACCTCGGCCGCACCGTAGACCGTCGTCGCGATCTTGAGTACCTTGTCCCACAGCGTGTCGGCATCTTCATAGATGAAACGCAAGGGGCTGCTCGCGCGGTCGGTGGCCTGTACCACGGCATGCGCCAGTTCCTCGGCGCCGGCGCCGCCGTCGGCCCAGTGCCGCGCCACCACCACGGGCACGTCGCGCGGTGCAAGGCGGCTGCGCAGCAGGTCCAGCTCGGCCGCCGTGTCGGCTTCGAAGTGGTTGATCGCCACCACGCAGCGCAGCCCGAAGTCGTCGTGCAGGTTGTGCAGATGGCGCTCCAGGTTCGCGATGCCCTTTTCCAGCGCCGGCAGGTTCTCGCGCGCCAGCTCGGCCAGTGCGACACCGCCATGGAACTTGAGCGCACGCACGGTGGCCACCAGTACCGCCGCGTCGGGCCGCAGCCCGCTCATGCGGCACTTGATGTCGATGAACTTCTCCGCACCCAGGTCGGCGCCGAAGCCGGCCTCGGTGATGACGTAGTCACCCAGCTGCAGCCCGGCCCGCGTGGCGATCACCGAATTGCAGCCGTGCGCGATATTGGCGAAGGGCCCGCCATGCAGCAGCGCCGGGTTGCCTTCCAGCGTCTGCACCAGGTTCGGCTTGATGGCGTCGCGCAGCAGCGCCGCCATCGCGCCGTGGGCCTTCAGGTCGCCGGCGCGCACCAGTCGGTTGTCGCGCGTGCTGCCGATGACGATGGCCGCCAGGCGCGATTTCAGATCCTCCAGCGACTCCGCCAGGCACAGGATCGCCATCACCTCGGAGGCCACGACGATGTCGAAGCCGTCCTGGCGCGGAAAACCGTTGACCGGCCCGCCCAGGCCGACGGTGATGTCGCGCAATGCGCGGTCGTTCATGTCGACCACGCGCTTCCAGGCGATGCGGCGCACGTCGATGCCGAGTTCGTTGCCATGGTGCACGTGGTTGTCGATCAACGCGGCCAGCAGGTTGTTGGCCGCCGCGACGGCGTGGAAGTCGCCGGTGAAGTGCAGGTTGATGTCCTCCATCGGCACCACCTGCGCATGGCCGCCACCGGCAGCACCGCCCTTGATGCCGAACACCGGCCCCAGCGAGGGCTCGCGCAGGCAAATCACGGCGCGCTTGCCGAGGCGGTTGAGCGCGTCGCCCAGGCCGACGACGGTGGTCGTCTTGCCTTCGCCGGCCGGCGTGGGGCTGATGGCCGTCACCAGCACCAGCCGCCCGTTCGACCGGCCCGGCAGCCGCCCCAAACCCTCGAGCGTCAGCTTGGCCTTGTAGCGGCCGTAGGGCTCCAGCGCGTCGTCGGGAACGCCCAGCCGCGCCGCCACGTCCGTGATGGGCCGCAGCTTGGCGCGCTGGGCGATTTCGATGTCGCTAAGCATCGGTGATGTCCTGTTCTTGTTGCTTGTCAGGCGCGTGGTCGCGCTTCAGTCGTCGAAACCGACGAACACCGCCGCCTCGTCCACCGACTTCCTCTGCGAAACCACCGCGTTCGCGGGAAAGCTGTCGTCTGGCCAGCCCATGGCGACGCAGGTCTGGATCACCTGGTCGTCGGGGATGCCGGCTTCGGCGCGCACCACGGGCGACTGCATGATGCCCTGGCTGTTGATGACGCAGCCCAGGCCGCGCGACCAGGCGGCATTGACGAGGCAGTTGACCACGCCGCCGCAATCGAAGGGGGCGATGTCGCTGCCGTGGATCGAACGGTCGTAGGTGATGACGATCGACACCGGCGCGTCGAATTGGCGAAAGCCGCGCAGCACCCAATCCTGCCGCGCGGCCTTGTCGTCGCGCGCGATGCCCATGGCCGCGAAGAGCTGCTTGGCGATGCCGATCTGCCGCTCGCGGTGCAGGCCTTCGTAGCCCGGTCCCATGCGGAACTCGCGCGAATGCGGCACGCCGGCCAGGTTGCGCTCGACGTTGCCCTTGCGGATGCGGTCGAGCACCGCGCCGACGACGACGTAGAAGTTCCAGGGCTGGGTATTGAGCGAGGTGGGCGCACGCATCGCCAGCTGCAGGATCTCGCGGATCAGCGCCTTGGGCACCGGCTTGTTCAGGTAACCACGGATGCTGCGGCGCCCCTGCACCACTTCGTCGAATTCCATCGCCATGTTTTACTTTTCCACTTCGGTGCGCGCCGTCCCGATGGCGACGCCTGTGCGCTTCAGATCCAGCCGTGGCGCGGCGACATCCGGATCGTCATTTCCGGGCTGCCGCCGAAGAAGGATCCGATGGCGATGCCCAGGATCGAGATGAAGATGCTGGCGAAGAGCGCGGTCCAGAAGCTCGACACCTTGAAGCCCTTCACCAGCTTGGCCACCAGCAGGATCATCAGCGCATTGATGACCAGCAGGAACAGCCCGAAGCTCAGCAGCGTCAGCGGCAGGGTGAGCATGATCAGCAGCGGCTTGACGACGGCGTTGGCCAGGCCCAGCAGCAACGCCGACACGAGCAGCGACGCGCCGCTGTCGAATTTCAAGCCGCGGAAGATGTGGCTCGCCGCCCACAAGGACAACGCCGTCGTGGCCCAGGACAGCAAGGCGGAGCTCAGACCGTGCGGCATCGTCGTCATTGTGCAGTGCGGGCGGGCGCCGCCTCAATCGGCGTTGACCAGATGCTCGGCCATGCCCTCGAATGCACGCAACACCGCTGCGCGCAGCGCCGCGTCGCCCACTTGTTCGTCCAGCGCCTGGCGCATGCACAGCAGCCACTGGTCGCGCTCGGCCGGCCCGATGCGAAACGGGTGGTGCCGCATGCGCAGCCGCGGGTGGCCCCGCTCGCGCATGTACAGCGGCGGGCCGCCGAACCAGCCGCAGAGAAACTTGTACAGCTTGTCCTCGCTGTCGGCCAGGTCATGCGGGTGCAAACGGCGCACGTCGGCGGCCTCGGGCCGCTCATGCATCAGCGCATAGAAGCGCTGCACCAGCTCGCGCACCCCCTCGGCGCCGCCCAGGCGCTCATACACGGTCGGCGTGTCCATGCAAGCGTCAGCGGCCCTTGAAGCGCGCCGCGCGCTTCTCGACGAAGTGCGCCACGCCTTCCTTGAAATCCTCGCTGCCAAAGCTGGCCCGCATCTCGCGGTCGCCGATGTCCACCGCCTGGCGCAGCGACTGCTGGCCCACCGCCCACAACTGGCGCTTGATGACCGCCATCGAGCGCGGCGACACGTTGTCGGCCAGGTCCAGCGCATAGGCGCGCACCGCGGGCATCAGCTGATCGGCCGGCACGACGCGGTCGACCACGCCCAGGCGCAGCGCCTCGTCGGCGTCGAACTTGCGCGCCGACATCAGCAGGTCCAGCGCCGCCGACAGCCCGGCCAGCCGCGCCAGCGTGTAGCTGATGCCGTGCTCGGCGATCAAGCCGCGGCGCGCGAAGGCGGTGCTGAACTTGGCGCCTGCCACGGCGAAGCGCTGGTCGCAGTACAGCGCGTACACCAGGCCCAACCCGGCGCAGGCGCCGTTGATGGCCGCGATGATCGGCTTGGGCACGGCCGGGAAGTACGAATGCGGCGTCTGGTAGTCCGCGCTGGACTGCGCATCGAAAGGGTCGGCCGGCGGCGCTGCGGCCAGCGACGCACCGCCGCTGGCGCTGCCGGCGCTGAGGCTGTCCATGTCGGCGCCGGCGCAGAAGCCCCGCCCTGCACCGGTGAGCACGATGACGCGCACGTCCGGGTCGGCGGCGGCGCGGCGCACCGCGGCACGCAACGCGTCGCCCAGGCCGGCGGTGTAGGCGTTGAGGCGATCGGGACGGTTCAGCGTGAGCGTGGCGATGCGCTGGGACACCTCGTAAAGGACGTCGCTGTCGGCCATGGCGGTTCAGCCGATCTCGCGCATGCGCAACACGGCGGGCGGCCCGTCCATGAATTCGCCCATCGCGCGGCCCAGCGTCTTGAAGTGATCGGTGCCGCGGTGCGTCTTGAGCGCGTCTTCGTCGGCATAACGCTCCATGAACACGAAGCTGCCGGGCGAATCGCCCTGGTTCAGCGTGTACATCAGGCAGCCCGGCTCGTTGGCGCGCACGGCGGCCACCAGCTTCAGCGCGGCGGCCTGGAACTCGGCTTCACGGCCGGCCTTGGCCTTGACGGTGGCGACGATGCTTTGGATCATGGGGGTCTTTACAAGGGTGGGAGCGGGCAGCCAGTCTAACGAGGCCCGACGGCCGCCGCCGGCTGGCCCATGGCGGCGCGGCCCGGCAGCCGGCGACAATCGCCGACCACGGGCCCAGGCGCAGCGAGCGCGCCGGCCCGCAAGAGCTGCCCCGTTGCCATCCCTCACCGACCTGACCCAAGGCGCCCCCGCCGCCACGCTGCTGCTGGCGACGATGGTTGGGGTGAGCCTGCTGGCGCTGTATGCGGCCCCGCAGCTCATCGAGCGCTGCCTGTTCAGGCCGCACTGGCTGCTGCCGCGGCGCGAGTACGCGACGCTGGTGAGCAGCGGCTTCGTGCACGCCGACCTGATGCACCTGCTGTTCAACGGCTTCACCTTCTGGGCCTTCGGCTTCGGGCTGGAGCGCGCGATGGGCACGCCGATGTTCGTGGCGCTGTATGCCACGGGGTTGCTGGCCAGCGATGCCGGCACGTGGTTCAAGCACCGGCACGACCCCGGCTACCGCACGCTGGGCGCGTCAGGTGCGATCCTGGCGGTGCTGTTCGCGTCAATCCTGTACTTCCCCGGTGCGTCGATCTTCATCCTGCCGATCCCCGTGCCGATCCCGGCGCCGATCTTCGCGGTGGCCTACCTGGCCTACACCTGGTACGCGTCGCGTCAGGCGCGTGGGCGCATCAACCACGATGCGCATTTCTCCGGCGCAGTAGCGGGTGTGGTGTTCGTGGCTCTGGTGGAGCCGGGGGTCTTCGGTGGGGCGCTGCGTGCGTTTTTCGGCTGAGGGCCAAAGGAGCCAGTTGTCAGCCTTTTGAAAACAACGGGCGAGCACT
>JAHECC010000063.1 GCA_024641965.1 Rubrivivax sp. | reverse complement strand
CCGAAGGGGTGGTGCCCGGCGACCATCGCGGCGCGTGCCACTTCGTTGGCGCGGCGCAAGTGGCGCAGCATCTGATCCGTCGGCGGGTCGGAGCCGGCCCGCGTGTGGCTCATGCTCAATGCCCTTGGCTGCCGCGGTGCGCCCAGCCGGTGGTGCGCTTCTCGATCACCGAGAACAGCTCGTACATCGCCATCGCCATGATGCCCACCACCACCAGGCCGCTGAAGGCGAGGCCCATCTGCATCGAGCTGCCGGCGCTGATCAGCAGGTAGCCGATGCCTTCGTTGCTGGCCGTCATCTCCGACACCGTGGTGCCGACGAAGGCCAGCGTGATGGCCACCTTCAGGCTGCCGTAGAAGTAGGGCATCGAGCGCGGCAGGCCGACCTTGGTGAGCACGTCCCAGCGCTTGGCGCCGAGCACGCGCAGCACGTCCTCCAGTTCCGGCTCCAGCGTGGCCAGGCCGGTGGCGATGTTGACCATGATCGGGAAAAAGCTGATCAGGAAGGCGGTCAGGATCGCCGGGCCGGCGCCGATGCCGAACCACACCACCAGGATCGGCACGAAGGCCGCCTTGGGCAGCGCGTTGAAACCGGTCATCAGCGGGTACATGGCGTTGTAGGCCAGGCGCGAGCTGCCCATCAGGAAGCCCAGCAGCACGCCCACCACGATGGCCAGCGCGAAGCCGACCATCGTCACCCAGTAGGTGCGCCAGGCATGGCCCAGAATGGTCCAGCGGTGCTCCCAGGTCTGCTCGACGATGCGCCACGGGCTGGGGAAGATGAACTCGCTGACGTCGAAGGCGCTGCAGATCAGCTGCCACAGCGCCAGCGTGATGGCCAGCAGGATCAGCGGCGCGAAGCGCTCTGCGGTTCGGTTCATGGCGCAGCTCCTGCGCCTGCGCCCACGGGCTGGCGCATGGCGCCGATGTGACCGCGCAGCTCATGCACGATGCCGATGAAATGCGAGCTGTAGGTCACCTCGAGGTCGCGCGGGCGCGGCAGATCGATATCACGCCTGACGACAATGCGTCCGGGGCTCTTGCTCATCACGTACACGGTGTCGGCCAGGAACACGCTCTCGCGCAGGTCGTGCGTGACCAGGATGACGTTGAACTTCTGCGCTGCCTGCAGGTCGCGCATCGCGCACCACAGCTCCTCGCGCGTGAAGGCGTCGAGCGCGCCGAAGGGCTCGTCGAGAAGCAGCATCTTCGGCTCGTGCACCAGCGCGCGGCAGATGCTGGCGCGCTGCTGCATGCCGCCGGACAACTGCCACGGGTACTTGTCCTCATAACCGCCCAGGCCCACGCTTTGCAGCAGCCGCCGCGCCTTGTCCACGTATTCGTCGCGCCGCGCGCGGAAGGTGGAGCGGTAGGGCTCGACGATCTCCAGCGGCAGCAGCACGTTGTGCAGCGTGCTGCGCCAGGGCAGCAGGCTCGGCGCCTGGAAGGCCATGCCGCTGATCTTCAGCGGCCCGGTCACCGGCTGGCCATCGATGTGGATCGTGCCCCTGCTGGGCATGTTCAGCCCCGTGGTCAGTTTCATGAAGGTGCTCTTGCCGCAGCCCGATGGGCCGACGATGGCGATGAACTCGCCTTCGCCGATCTGCAGCGTGATGTCCTCGACCGCGAAAGTGCCCTGGGCCAGCAACTCCTGGTTGTAGGCCAGCCAGACGTTGCGGAAATCGACGAAATGGGTCATGGGGCGGGACGCAGCGTGGCGCCGGCTGTTGGGTGGGCCGCAGCAGGGGTGTTGCCGGTGCAGGGATAATGCGCCGGCCATTTCGCTCGCCGTGTCCCCGTCGACCGCACCCCATGCACAACAACAAAGTCCTGTCCCTTCTTCTCGCGGCGGCCCTGGCCGGCACCGTGCCGGTGGCCCGCGCGCAGGCCGATGCCGCGAAAAAGCCCGCGGACGAGAGTTCGGTGTCGGACGAGTTGCTCGGCCCGGGCTTCTGGCGGTTGATGGGCTCGCCCTATACGCTCCACTACCACTCCGACGACAACGGCGACCATGAGCCGATCTACATGATCGGCCTGGAGCGCCAGCGTTTGGACGGCTGGGTCTGGGGCGGCACCTATTTCAGCAACTCCTTCGGCCAGCCCAGCGGCTATGTGTACCTGGGGGAGAAGATCACCCACTTCAGCCGCTGGGACCCGCTGTTCGTGCAATGGACTGCCGGCATCCTGTACGGCTACAAGTACCCCTACGAGGACAAGGTGCCGTTCAACCACAACGGCTTCTCGCCCGGGGCGACGCTGAGTTTGGGCTGGCAGTTCACGCGCGAGTTCTCGGCACAGGCCATCTTCCTGGGCAGCGCCGGGATCATGTTCCAGGTGGCCATCGACCTGCACTGACGGGTCGGCCCGCGGACTATTTCTTCGCGGCCGCGAAGATGTTGCGCTCGGCGTCGGTGGGCAGGAACGTGCCGTTCCATACCGTGCTCGGGTTGATGCGCTCCTTGGTGTTGAAGGCGTCCGACACCTGGCTGGCCATCAGCGTCAGGCGCGGCGCCAGCGCGTTGCCGAAGCCTTCGGCCTTGGCGTCTGGCGTGAGCACGGTGGCGTCCAGCGCCAGCTTCAGGCGTCGCAGCTCCAGCTTCTCGTTGATCAGGCCGTCGCGTTCCTTCACCGTCAGCACCGCCGCGGCCGGGTCGGCGACCACGTCCTTCATGCCCTTGCTGTAGGCCTTGAGGAAGCGCTTCACCGCGTCGGGGTTCTTCTTCAAGAACTCCTCGCCGGCGATGATGGCGTTGCCGTAGAGCTTGACGCCGTATTGCGGGTAGGGCAGCACGACGATCTCCTCGGCCTTCACGCCGCGTGCCTCCAGGTTCAGGATCGAGGTGAAGCCGAAGCCGGTGATGGCATCGATGTCACCGCGCACCAGCATGGTCTCGCGCAGCGGCGGGTCCATCGAGGTCCAGGTCACGTTGTTGACGTTGTTCGCCTTGGCGAAAATCGGGAAGGACTTGCGTCCGGCGTCGAACACAGGTGCGCCGAGCTTCTTGCCGTTTAGGTCGGCCGGGCTCTTGATGCCGTTCTTCTTCAGCGCCAGCACCGCAGCGGGCGTGTTGTTGTACACCATCATCACCGCCACCGGCTTGTTCGGCGCGGTCGGGTTGTTGGCGTGAAACTCCATCAGCGCCGCCAGGTCGGCAAAGCCCATGTCGTAGGCGCCCGAGGCCACGCGCGTGACCGTACCGCCCGAACCGTTGCCGGCATCGACCACGACATTCAGCCCTTCGGCCTTGAAGTAGCCCTTGGCCACAGGCACCAGGAACATCGCCGCCGGGCCCTCGAAGCGCCAGTCGAGCTGGAACTTGATGGTGGTTTCCTGTGCATGGGCCATGCCGGCCAGGCCGGTGGCCAGGGCAGCGGCCAGCGCATGCCGACGGGTCAGGGAGAACAGTTGCATGAAGGGCTCCAGGGTTGAGACTTGGGTGCGGCCGAATCGGCTGCCGTACCAATAGCAAATTCTGTGCGCAACCCGTGCCCCAAAAGAATCGGGGGATTCGCTACGTTGGTGCGTTGTTGCCCTGAAGCAGGTCAAACAAGGTGCGTGCCACCACCTTCGTGGCGCGCCGCAGGTCGTCGAGGCGGATGTGCTCGTCCGCCCGCTTGGCGTTGCTTTCGAGCACGGTGCGCGGCCCGCAGCCATACAGCGCCGCGGGGATGCCCTGTTCGCTGTAAAGCCTAGCGTCGGTGTACAGCGGCGTGCCGCCCGCCGGCACCGGCTCGCCGAAAAGCGCGCTGGCGTGCCGGCACAGCGATTCGACCAGCGCCTCGTTGCCCGGCAGCGGTTGCAGCGAATTCGCCAGCAGCAGCCGCTTGACGTCCACGCGCACGTCGGGACTTTGCGCCGCCGCATCGGCGATGACCTGGCGGATCGTCGCCTCGACCTCGGCCGGGTTCTCTTCCGGGATCATGCGCCGGTCGAGCCGCATCACCACCTTGCCCGGCACCACGTTGGTGTTGGTGCCGCCGCTGATCTGGCCGACGTTCAGGTAGGGGTGGGTGATGCCGGCCACCGCACTGCTGATCTGCTTGTACAGCGTGTTCTGCTGGTACAGCGCGTTCAGGATCTTCGTCGCCGCCTGCAGCGCATCGACGGCGGTGTCGGGCACCGCCGCGTGGCCCATCCTGCCGTGCACCGTGACCTCCATCTGCAGGCAGCCGTTGTGCGCGGTCACCACCTGGTAGCTGAAGGCTGCGGCCAGCAGCAGGTCGGGCTTCGTCAGCTGGTTCTTCAGCAGCCAGCCCGGGCCGAGTTCGCCGCCGAACTCTTCGTCGTAGGTGAAGTGCAGCTCGACGCCGCCACGCAGCCGCGCCAGCGGCTGGCCGCCGGGTACGGGCGGCGCGCGCAGCGATTCGAGCGCGCGCACCGCGAAGCTGTAGGTCGAGAAATCGCACTTGCTCACCGCCGATGCGCGGCCGTAGAGCTTGCCGTCCACCACCTCACCGCCGTAGGGGTCGTGCGTCCAGCCTTCGCCGGGAGGCACCACGTCGCCGTGCGCGTTGAGCGCGATGGTCGGGCCCGGGCCATAGGGCCGGCGCACGATCAGGTTGGTGATCGATTCGAGCCCGTAGTCCCGCACCGTCGCCGCCGGCACCGGGTGCTTCTCGGCAACGAAGCCGAAGCCGGCGAGCAGCTCGGCCGTGCGTTCGGCGTGGGGCGCGTTGTTGCCCGGCGGCGTGTCGGTGGGCACGCGCACCAGTTCCTGCAGAAATTTCACCTGTTCATCGAAATGCGCATCGACCCAGGCGTCGAGTGCGGCGTAGGCGCTATCGGAAGCGGAAGCGGAAGAGGTCATGACAGTTCCAGTGTCAATTGGTCGAGCAGGTTCGCGAAGGCGCCGACGCACAGCTCGGTGTCGTCGTTGGTGATCGATTCCAGCGGGTTGTGGCTGATGCCCGCATGCAGCCCGCGCATGAACAGCATCGCCTGCGGCATCACCTCGTGCAGCTTCATCGCGTCGTGGCCGGCGCCGCTGGGCATCAGGAACAGCGGCAGGCCCAGCGCCTGCACCGCACTGCCCCAGCGCCGCTGCCATTCGGGGGCGCTCGGCGCGGCCGCGGCGCGCATGGTTTCCTCGAGCTTGAAGTGCAGCCCGCGCCGCTTGCAGATGCTGTTCAGTTCGTCGCGCACGTCCTGCGCGCAGGCGTCGCGCACCTCGTTGCTGGTGGCGCGGATGTCCAGGCTGAAGCTGCAGCGCCCCGGCACGACGTTGATCGAGCCGTTGGGCACTTCGAGCAGGCCGATCGTGGCCACCAGGTCGGGCACGGCGCCGCCGCGCTTTTCGACATACAGCGCCAGTTCGGCCGCGGCGGTAGCGGCGTCGCGGCGCCGATCCATCGGCGTGGTGCCCGCATGGCTGGCCATGCCGACAATCTCGCCCAGGTAGCGCACGCTGCCGTTGATCGAGGTGACGATGCCCAGCGGCAGGTCCAGTTCGCTCAGCACCGGGCCCTGCTCGATGTGTACCTCGACGAAGCCCAGGTACCTGGACACGTCGCGCTGCAGCTTGGGGATGTCGTCGATGCACAGGCCGGCGTGCTGCATGGCCTCGCGCATCGACACGCCGCCGGTGTCCTTCTGCGCCAGCCAGGCCATGTCGAAGTGGCCGGTGAGCGCGCCCGAGCCCAGGAACACCGCCTTGTAGCGCTGGCCTTCCTCTTCGGCAAAGCCCACCACCTCGATCCCGAAGGGCAGGCGCCGGCCGGCGCGGTGCAGATCGCGCACGCAGGCCATCGGCACGAAGATGCCGAGCCGCCCGTCGTACTTGCCACCGTTGCGCACGGTGTCGTAGTGGCTGCCGGTGAGCAGCCGCCGGGCGGCGCGGTCGGCACCGTGATAGATGCCGACGACGTTGCCGACGGCATCGATCTCGACATCGTCGAAGCCACAGTCGGCGCGCATCCAGTGCGCCAGCCGCTGTGCGCAGGCGCGGTGCGCATCGGTCAGGTAGGTGACGGTGAGTTCGCCGCGCTCGGCGTAGCCGGGGTCGCTGTGCGCGGCCAACTTGTCGGCCCAGTCCCACACCAGGTTGCCGCGCTCGGGCACGTGGCCGAACTTGTCGTTCAGGCGGATCTCGGCGATGCGGTGGATGTTGCGCAGGCATTCGGCGCGCTCGAAGTCGGGGTGGTTTTCGAGGCGGCGCGCGAAGGTGGCGATGATCTCGGCCTTGTCCAGACCCGTGCCGCGCGGCCCGCGCACCGCCAGGATGAAGGGAAAGCCGAAGCGTTCGTTGTAGTCGGCGTTCATACGCTGGATGCTGGCGAACTCCTCTGGCGTGCAATCGGTGAGGCCGGCCTTGCCCTGCTCGTGCGTCGATTCGGCGGTCAGCGTCTTGCTGACCATCGCCTTGCCCGCCAGTTCAGGGTGCGCACGAATCAGCTTCAGCTGCGCTTCGGCGCCGGCCTCGCGCAGCACCTCGACCATGGCACGCTTGAGCTGCGCCAGGCTGCTGAAGGGCCGGTGCTGCCAGGCACCAGAAGCGATCCAGGGCGAGTGTTCGTAGGTGCCTTCGAGCAGGGTCGCGAACTCGGCCTGGGAGGCCGCGTTGAGTTGTTCGAGTGTGATCATGTTCAGGTCCAGGCGAAAGCGGTGTCCGGGTCGAAGGGGTGCATGGCCTTCCAGTGGCGCGCGATGTCGATGCGTCGGCAGATCCAGACCTGCTCGTGCGCCTGCACATGGTCGAGAAAGCGCTGCAGCGCGCGCATCCGGCCGGGCCGTCCGAGCAGCCGGCAGTGCATGCCGATGGACAGCATCTTCGGTCGATCCTCGCCGGCCGCGTCACCTTCGGCATAGAGCACGTCGAAGCTGTCGCGCAGGTAGGTGTAGAAATCGTCGCCCTGCGCAAAACCCTGCGGCAGTGCGAAGCGCATGTCGTTGGTGTCGAGCGTGTAGGGCACCACCAGGTGCGGCAGCATCGTGCCGTCGCTGCGCCGCACCTGCAGCCAGAACGGCAGGTCGTCGCCGTAGTGGTCGCTGTCGTACTCGAAGCCACCGTGGTCGGCCATCAGGCGGCGTGTGTTCGGGCTGTCGCGGCCGGTGTACCAGCCCAGCGCTCGCTCGCCGGTGAGCTGCTCGATGATCTGCATGCCCCGCGCCATGTGCTCGCGCTCGGTGGCCTCGTCGACCTGCTGGTAGGAGATCCAGCGCCAGCCGTGGCAGGCGATCTCGTGGCCCAGTTCGCGAAAGGCGGCCGTCACGTCCGGGCAGCGCTGCAGCGCCATCGACACGCCGAAGACGGTCAGCGGCAGGCCGCGGCGCTCGAACTCGCGCAACAGCCGCCACACGCCGGCGCGGGCGCCGTAGTCGTAGATGCCTTCCATGCTCAGGTGCCGCGCGGCGAAGGCCGGCGGGTTGAACATCTCGGACAGGAACTGCTCGCTGCCGGCATCGCCGTGCAGCACCGAGTTCTCGCCGCCTTCCTCGTAGTTCAGCACGAACTGCAGGGCGATCCGCGCGCCGCCGGGCCAGCGCGCGTGCGGCATTTGGCGGCCATAGCCTTGCAGGTCGCGTGGGTAGGGTGGCACGGCGGGTGCAGGGGTTCGAGCCATTGCGGTGTGCGTGTCGGGTGGGGCCTCAGGCCGGCTGCAGCGCGCTGGCCAGGTCGGACACGCGCGGGCTCAGGCGCAGGTTGCGCTCAACGTTGCCGAGGTGCGCTTCGAGCAGCCGCACGGCGGCGCGTGCGTCACGCCGCTCCAGCGCGTCGACGATGGCCACATGCTCTGCCTGCGAATGCTCGGCCGAATGCGATGACTGGTACATCAGCGCGATCAGCGAGCTGCGTGTCAGCAGATCCACCAGCATCTCGGCCAGCACCTGATTGCCGAGCATGTGCGCCAGCACCACATGGAAGTCGGCCAGCAGCCGCGTGCGACCGCTGACGTCGCTGCGCGCCACGGCCGAGGCCTCGGCCTTCAGGTGGCCGCGCAACTCGGCGATCTGCGCATCGGTGACCACCGCACAAAGCTGTTTCACCATGGCTGCTTCGAGCATCGCGCGCACCTCGAACACCTGGCGCGCCTCTTCCACGCCAGGCTTGGCGACAAAGGCACCGCGCGCCGGCTCCAGTGTCACCAGGCGGTCGCTCTTCAGCTGGTTCAGTGCCTGGCGCACGACGGTGCGGCTGACGCCGAAGATGTCGGCGATCTGCTGCTCGGCCAGCTTGGTGCCGGGCATCAGGCGGCGCTCGATGATGGCGGCGGTGATCGACTCGACGATGCGTTGCGTGGAGCCGCTGCCGGGTGCTTCGAGCGTCAGCGGTGCGACGCTCGTGCGCGCCGCGGGGCGGGGCCGGCGCAGGGCGGGTGCGGTCGCAGTGTGGCGGGCCATGGCGTGGGGCTTGGGCAAGTGCGGGTGAAGCCTGGGGGCTTGCGCTGTATTCTGAAGTGTATACACTTTGTCGGGGTGCGCAAGCATGTTGCGCCAATTCTCAGCCGGGAGCTTCGATGGGAAAACTCACCACGCATGTGCTCGACACGATGAACGGATGCCCAGCCGCGGGCATGGCCGTGCGCCTGTACCGCATGGACCTCGATGCCGCCGAGCCGCTGCAGCAGTTGCGGCTGAATCATGACGGTCGTGCGGACAGGCCCTTGCTGGACGGCGCCACCATGGTACCGGGGCGCTATCGGCTGGTGTTCAGCGTGGCGCCGTATTTCCGCGACCGTGGCGTCGAATTGCCCGAGCCGCCCTTCCTCGACGAAGTGCCGCTGGACTTCGGCATCGCCGACGCGGCGCTGCACTATCACGTGCCGCTGCTGGCCTCGCCCTGGAGCTATTCCACCTATCGCGGCAGCTGAGGGCGGCGACATGCGCCTGGCCGGCCCTGCCGATCGGTTGCTGCAGCGCCTGGCGCTGGCCGATGCGGTGTGGGTCGAAGTGGCGCGCGTCGACGGGTCGGGCCCGCGCGAGACCGGCGCCTGGATGGCGGTGTTCGACGACGTGCTGGTGGGCACCATCGGTGGTGGCCAGCTCGAGTTCGACGCCGTCGATCATGCCCGTGTGCTGTTGCGCGGGCAGGCCGGCGAGTCGCGCCGTCGCTACGCGCTGGGTCCGTCGCTCGGCCAATGCTGTGGCGGCGTGGTGTGGCTCGATTTCGAGCGCATCGGCGCGGCCGACCGCGAGCGCCTGCGCACGCGGCTGCTCGGCAGCCTGCAGCGCCACATGCCTGTGGCGTTGTTTGGCGGCGGCCATGTCGGCCGCGCCATCGTCGAACTGCTGGGCACGCTGCCGGTGCGCACGCACTGGATCGACAGCCGCGACGAAGTCTTCCCCGAGCGCTTGCCGGCGAATGCGACGGCCGAGCATTCCGAGCCGGTGCACCGGGCGGTGCCCACGCTTGCTCCTGGCTCGCACGTGCTCATCATGAGCTTCAGCCACGCCGAGGACCTGGACATCGTCGCCGCCTGCCTGCAGCGCGCACACGAAAGCGACGACCTGCCTTTCATCGGGCTGATCGGCAGCAAGAGCAAGTGGGCCGCGTTCCGCCACCGTCTCGAAGCGCGCGGCCATGCCGAGCACGAACTGGCGCGCATCACCTGCCCGATTGGCGTGGCCGGCGTGATCGGCAAGGAACCCGAGGTCATCGCCGTTGCGGCGGTGGCCCAGCTCTTGCAGCAACGCGTGGCGTGAACCTGCCGCACATGCATCAAGACAGGGTTAACCCGATGTGGCGCCATCCACAAACTGTATACACTTTCGTGTACACGTCGCAGCGGCGCAGGCCGGCACCTTCAATACCCGGTGGCCTTGTGCGCGACCCATGAAGCGATGCTCAGAGCGCCCGCGGTGGTGAGCACGAGAGGAGTGATCGATGGAAAGCTACCTGCTCGACTGGGTCAACCTGTTGCTGCGCTGGACGCACATCATCGTCGGCATTGCCTGGATCGGCTCGTCGTTCTACTTCGTCTTTCTCGACTTCAGCCTGACCAAGCCGAAGGACCCGGCCTTGCTGGCCAAGGGCGTCGACGGCGAACTGTGGGCGGTGCACGGCGGGGGTTTCTATCACCCGCAGAAGTACCTGGTCGCACCGAAGACGCTGCCCGAGCACCTGCACTGGTTCTATTGGGAGAGCTACTGGACGTGGATGAGCGGCTTTGCACTGTTCGTCGTGCTGTACCTGTTCAACGCTGGCAGCTTCCTGGTCGACAAGAACGTGCACGACTGGTCGGCCACTGCGGCGGTGGTCGCCGCGCTGGCCTTCCTGGCGGTGTTCTGGTTCGTCTACGACTTCATCTGCCGCGCCTTTGCACAGAAGGCCAACGGCGACCTGATCGTCGGCGTGGGGGTGTTCGTGTTCGTCATCGTCGCCTCCTGGGTCGCGTGCCACCTGTTCGCCGGGCGTGCGGCCTTCCTGATGGTCGGGGCGATGATCGCCACCGCGATGAGCGCCAACGTGTTCTTCTGGATCATCCCGGGCCAGCGCACCGTCATCGCGCAGATGAAGGCCGGCCAGGCGGTGGACCCGATTCACGGCCAGCGCGCCAAGCAGCGCAGCGTGCACAACACCTACTTCACGCTGCCGGTGCTGGTGACCATGCTGTCGAATCACTACGGCTGGCTGTACCAGGCGCCCAACAACTGGCTGGTGCTGGTGCTGCTGATGCTGGCTGGCGCGTTGATCCGCCATTCCTTCGTCGCCCGCCACAAGGCGCTGGTGGCCGGCAAGCGCGTGCCTTGGGAGTTCGCCGGCGCGGGCACGCTGATCATCATCGGCCTGGCCGTGGCGCTGGCCCCGGCGCCGCAGGCGGCCGCCGCTGCGGCGCCGGCCGCCACCTATGCCGAAGTGCGCGCGGTGCTCGACCAGCGCTGCGCCATCTGCCACAACGCCCAGGTGCAGCAGAAGAACGTCGCGCTGCACACGCCCGAACTGCTCAAGCAGCACGCGCAGAACGTCTACCAGCAGTCGGTGGTGACGAAGATCATGCCGCTGAACAACGCCACGCAGATCACCGACGCCGAAAGAGCACTCATCAAGCGCTGGTATGAAGCCGGCGCCCCGGTGAACTGACCCGCCTTCCAACGAGGAGAAGAACCGATGACCACGACCACGCCCGTCCACCCGGTGGACGAAAAGCTCCCGCTGCCACGCCTGACCGCGTTGGGCCTGCAGCATGTATTGGTGATGTACGCCGGCGCCATCGCCGTGCCGCTGATTGTCGGGCGGGCGCTGAAGCTCACGCCCGAGCAGGTGGCGCTGCTCATCAGCGCCGACCTGTTCGCCTGCGGCATCGTCACGCTGATCCAGTCGATGGGCGTGACCCGCTGGTTCGGCATCAAGCTGCCGGTGATGATGGGCGTGACCTTCGCCGCCGTCGGGCCGATGGTGGCCTTCGCCAATGCACAGCCGGGGGTCGATGGGGCACGCGCGATCTTCGGCGCGATCATCGGCGCGGGCATCATCTCGATGATCATCGCGCCCGTCGTCAGCAAGATGTTGCGCTTCTTCCCGCCGGTGGTCACCGGCACCATCATCACCATCATCGGCGTCAGTCTGATGCGCGTGGGCGTGGGCTGGGCCATGGGCGGACCGGCCTTCCTGGCGCAGCGCACCGACGTGCCCAAGCTGGTGGAGATGGTCGATAGCGCCAAGGCCGCTGCGGCGGCGGCGTCGGCACCGATCAAGCTCGGGCCGATCCCGATGGTCGACAACCCGGGCTACGGCGCGCTGGACAACATGGCCATCGCCGCCTTCGTGCTGGTGATGGTGCTGCTGCTGGTGAAGTACACCAAGGGCTTCATCGCCAACATCTCGGTGCTGCTGGGCATCATCGCCGGCTGCGTGCTGGCCATCGCCATGGGCAAGATGCACTTCGACAAGGTGGACAAGGCGCACTGGTTCGACATCGTCACGCCCTTCGCCTTCGGCATGCCGACCTTCGACATCGTCATGATCCTGACGATGACGCTGGTCATGATCGTGGTCATGATCGAATCTACCGGCATGTTCCTGGCGCTGTCGGACATCACCGGCAAGAAGATCGACCAGCCGCAGCTCGCCGCGGGGCTGCGCACCGACGGCCTGGGCACGCTGATCGGCGGCATCTTCAACACCTTCCCATACACCAGCTTCAGCCAGAACGTCGGGCTGGTCGGCATCACCGGCGTGCGCAGCCGCTACGTCACCATTGCCGGCGGCATCATCATGCTGGTGCTGGGCATGCTGCCGAAGATGGCGGCCTTCGTCGAGGCGATTCCGCAGTACGTGCTGGGCGGCGCCGGACTGGTGATGTTCGGCATGGTCGCGGCCACCGGCATCCGCATCCTGTCGACCGTGGACTACAAGAACAACCGCAACAACCTGTACATCGTCGCGCTGGCCATCGGCTTCGGGCTGATCCCGCTGGTGGCACCGCGCTGGACGCAGCAGATGGCGCACAGCCTGCATCCGCTGCTCGAATCCGGCATCCTGCTCACGGCGGTGGCTGCCGTACTGCTGAACCTGTTCTTCAATGGCGCCAAGGGGGATGCCGCGGGTGCCATCGAAGCCGCCAAGTCCGCGGAGGCACATTGACCTTGTGCACACGCTGCTGATCCGCAACGCGCGGCTGCTCGTCACGATGGACGCGCAGCGGCGCGAGATCGTCGACGGCGCGGTCTTCGTTCGCGACAACATCATCGAGGCCGTTGGCGCCAGCGTGCAGCTGCCGGCCACGGCCGACGAGGTCATCGACGCGCGCGGCCAGATCGTCATGCCGGGGCTGGTGAACACGCACCACCACTTCTACCAGACGTTGACGCGCGTGGTACCGGCGGCACAGGATGCCGAGCTGTTCACCTGGCTGAAAACGCTGTACCCGATCTGGGCAAAGCTGACGCCGGAGATGGTGCGCGTGAGCACGCAGACGGCGATGGCCGAGCTGCTGCTGTCGGGCTGCACCACCAGCAGCGACCACCTCTACATCTACCCCAACGGGGTCACGCTCGACGACAGCATCGAAGCTGCGGCCGAGATCGGCATGCGCTTCCACGCCGCGCGCGGCTCGATGAGCGTGGGCGCCAGCGCCGGCGGGCTGCCGCCGGACAGCGTGGTCGAGGACGAAGCGGCGATCCTGAAGGACACGCAGCGGCTGATCGAGCGCTGGCATGATCCCGCCCGCCACGCGATGACGCGCATCGTCGTCGCGCCGTGCTCGCCGTTTTCGGTGAGCCGCGAGCTGATGCGCGACGCCGCCGCGCTGGCGCGCGAACATGGCGTGTCGCTGCACACGCACCTGGCCGAGAACGACAACGACATCGCCTACACGCGCGAGAAGTTCAACTGCACGCCGGCCGAATACGCCGAAAGCCTTGGCTGGCTCGGCCCCGACGTGTGGCATGCGCACTGCGTCAAGCTCGACGCCGCCGGCATCGAACTCTTCGCGCGCACCGGCACCGGCGTGGCCCACTGCCCGGGCAGCAACATGCGGCTGGCTTCGGGCATCGCGCCGATCCGCGCGATGCGCGATGCCGGCGTGCCGGTGTCGATCGCGGTCGACGGCTCGGCCAGCAACGATTCGGGCCACATGCTCGGCGAGGCGCGGCTGGCTTTGCTGCTGCAGCGCGTGGCGCATGGTCCGGTGAAGGGCCCGTCGGCGATGACGGCGCGCGAGGTGCTGGAGATCGCCACGCTCGGCGGCGCGCAAGTGCTGAACCGCGACGACATCGGCGCGCTGGCGCCAGGCATGAGCGCCGACATCGTGTGCATCCCGCTGGACGACATCGGCACGGCCGGCGCTTTGCACGACCCGCTGGCCGCGCTGTTCTTCTGCCACGTGCCGCGCGTGCAGCACAGCATCGTCAACGGCCGCGCGGTGGTGCGCGATGGGAAGGTCGTGACGCTCGAACTGCCGCTGCTGATCGAGCGCCACAACGGTCTGGCGGCACGGTTGCTGGGCGCCTGACAAGCCACTGCTCGCATCTGCGCTTTCGCGCCGCGCCGCCACGCCGTGGCGCGATCGGTTCCACAATCCTGTTTGGTTGCGCACGGCGCGCATTGAGCAATGAGGAGCTGCAGCATGAACACGCATGAAACCGCGATCCTGGCCGGCGGCTGCTTCTGGGGCATGCAGGACCTGGTGCGCAAGCTGCCGGGCGTGGTGAGCACGCGCGTCGGCTACAGCGGCGGCGACGTGCCCAACGCCACCTACCGCCACCATGGCACGCATGCCGAGGCGCTGGAGGTGGTGTTCGACCCCGCGCTGCTGACATACCGCAAGCTGCTCGAGTTCTTCTTCCAGATCCACGATCCGACCACGCTCGACCGGCAGGGCAACGACATCGGCACGTCGTACCGCTCGGCGATCTTCTACACGACGCCGCAGCAGCAGCAGGTGGCGCGCGAGACCATCGCCGATGTCGAGGCCTGCGGCCTGTGGCCGGGCAAGGTGGTCACGCAGGTGCAGCAGGCGGGGCCGTTCTGGCAGGCCGAGGCGGAGCACCAGGACTACCTGCTGAACTACCCCGGCGGCTACACCTGCCATTTCCCGCGCCCGGGCTGGAAGCTGCCGGTGCGCCAAGGCCGGCGTGTGAGCGGCGAGGTCGCGACTTGATCGCCGACCCGCACTTTCAGCAGGCCAAAGTGGCCGACGACGCGCCGCAGTTCGACTTCGACAACAGCTACGCGCGCGAGCTCGGCGGCTTCTATGTGTCGTGGCAACCGGTGCCGCCGCCGGCGCCCAGCCTGGTGCGGCTGAACCGCGAGCTGGCGGACGAGCTCGGCCTCGACGCCGACGTGCTGGCTGCGCCACAGGGCCTGGCGGTGCTGTCGGGCGCGGTTGTGCCGGCGCAGGCGCAGCCTCTGGCGCAGGCTTATGCGGGCCACCAGTTCGGCGGCTTCTCGCCGCAGCTCGGCGACGGCCGTGCGCTTTTGCTCGGCGAGCTGATCGACCGCCACGGCCGGCGCCGGGATATCGCCTTCAAGGGCTCGGGACGCACGCCGTTTTCGCGCGGCGGCGACGGCAAGGCCGCGCTCGGCCCGGTGCTGCGCGAATACCTGATCGGCGAGGCGATGCACGGCTTCAGCATTCCGACCACGCGCGCGCTGGCGGCGGTGGCCACCGGCGAGACGGTGCAGCGCGAGACGCCGTTGCCCGGTGCGCTGCTGGTGCGCGTGGCCTCCAGCCACCTGCGCGTCGGTACCTTCCAGTTCTTTGCGGCGCGCGACGACGAGGCCGCGCTGCGGCGGCTCGCCGACTACGCCATTGCCCGGCACGACCCGCAGCTCGCGCACAGCGATCAGCCCTATCTCGAGCTGCTGCGCGCGGTGGTCGAGCGTCAGGCCGCGCTGATCGCGCGCTGGATGGGCGTGGGCTTCATCCACGGCGTGATGAATACGGACAACATGACGATCTCGGGCGAGACCATCGACTACGGCCCCTGCGCGTTCATCGAAACCTACGACCCGCGCACGGTGTTCAGCTCGATCGACCATCAGGGCCGCTATGCCTACGGCAATCAGCCCGGCATCGCGCAGTGGAATCTGACGCGCTTTGCCGAAACACTGCTGCCGCTGCTGCATACGGACAACGAGCGAGCGGTGGCGATGGCCACCGAGGTGCTGCAGACCTTTGCGCCGTGCTTCAGCGCGCGGCACCTGTCGGTGATGCGCGACAAGCTGGGACTGGACGAGGGCGGCGACGCCGAGGCCGACCAAGCCCTGGCCGCGGACTACCTGGGCCTGCTGCATGAACACCGCGTCGACTTCACGCTCGGCTTTCGGCGCCTGCTCGACGCCGCTTCGGGCGACGAGGCACCGCTGCGCGCGCTGTTCGCCGGCAATGGCGAGCCGCTGTCGGCGTGGCTGCTGCGCTGGCATGCGCGCTCGGCCGCGCAGCCGCTGCCGGCCGATGTGCGCCGGCGCACGATGGCGCGTGCCAACCCGGCCTACATCCCGCGCAACCACCAGGTCGAGGCGGCACTGGCCGCTGCGGTGAACGACGACGATCTCGCGCCTTTCGAGCGCCTGCTGGCGGTGCTGCAGCGGCCCTTCGACGAGCGCGCCGAAGATGATGCCTTCGCGCAGCCGGCCGCGCCGGAGCAGACGGCCTGCTACCGCACCTTTTGCGGCACTTGAGCCACGACCCTCAGCCGGCGGCGGCCAGCCGGCGTTCGACCAGCCGCGTGAAGAAGGCCGCGCCCAGCGGCAGCGCGTCGTCGTTGAAGTCGTAGGCCGGGTTGTGCACCTCGCAGCTGCCGTCGGCGCCGCCGTTGCCGATGTTCAGATAGCAGCCGGGCACGCGCTCGAGCATGTATGAGAAATCCTCCGAGGCCATGATCAGCGGCGGGTCGCGCTCGACCTTGTCGGCGCCGACCAGCTCGGTGCAGATCATGGCCGCGTACTCGGCTTCCCGCGCATCGTTGACCGTCGGCGCGAACAGCTCGCGGAAGTCGAGCTCGGCGCGCGCACCATAGGCCAGCGCGGTGCTCTCGGCCACGCGCCGCATCGCGTCGTGCACCAGCGCCATCACCTCGCGCGAGAAGGCGCGCACCGTGCCGCCCAGCCGGGCCGTCTGCGGGATGACGTTGTAGGCGTCGCCGGCGTGGATCTGCGTCACCGACAGCACCGCGGTGTCCACCGGCGCGACGTTGCGCGAGACGATGCTCTGCAGCGCCACCGCGATCTGTGCCGCCACCAGCGCGGCATCGACTCCGGTCTCGGGCCGCGCGCCATGCGCGCCCTTGCCGGTGACGTGGATGTCGAAGAACGCACCGCCGGCCATCATCTGTCCGGCGCGTACCGCGAAGCGGCCCACCGGCAGGTTCGGCCGGTTGTGCATGCCGAACACCGCCTCGCAGGCAAAGCGCTCGAAAAGCCCGTCGTCGATCATCGCCTTCGCGCCACCCAGGCCCTCTTCGGCCGGCTGGAAGATGAAGTGCACCACGCCGTCGAAACGCCGGGTGCGCGCCAGCTGCACCGCCGCGCCGAGCAGCATCGCGGTATGCCCGTCATGGCCGCAGGCGTGCATCACGCCGGCATGGCGCGAGCGGTGCGCGAAATCGTTGGCTTCGGCGATCGGCAGTGCGTCCATGTCGGCGCGCAGCCCGATCGCGCGCGTGCTGCTGCCGGCGCGCAGCGTGCCGACGACGCCGGTCTTGCCCACGCCGCGCGTCACCTCGATGCCCGCCGCCTCGAGCCGTTCGGCCACCAGCCGCGCGGTGCGTGACTCCTGGAAGCCCAGCTCGGGGTGGGCATGGATGTCGCGCCGCCACGCGCGCATGTCGGCGTGCAGCGGGGCCAGGGTGTCAGGCAGGGTTTGCATGGCGGATGGGCGCAATGAAGTGGGAGGTCATGGTAGCGGGGCTTCGGGGTATCCTCGCCGGCGCTTGGGCCGGGCCGTTGTCACGGTTGCCGCGGATCGAAGGAGACTTTCATGCCGACAGGGACATTGCATCGTTGGACGCTGCGCTTGGGCTCGCTGTTGCTGTGCGGCGTGGCGTCGGTGGCGGCGGCCGCCGCATCGGCATCGGCGCCGGCCGCGGCGGACAACGCGGTCAGCGCACCGCGCCAGCTGAAGGCTGCCGGCAAGGCCTGGACGGGAGACTTCGAGCAGATGCTCGAGCGCCGCCGCATCCGTGTGGCCGTGCCTTACAGCCGCTCGCTGTATTTCATCGACAAGGGCCGTGAACGCGGCATGAGTGCCGAGCTGGTGCGCGACTTCGAGCGCTGGCTCAACAAGACCTACGCTAAACAGTTGGGCAAGCGGCCGATCACCGTGTACCTGGCCACCGCCACACGCGAAGAAATGTTCAAGGGCCTGAACGACGGCCTGAGCGACATCGCCGTGGGCAACCTGAGCATCACCGACGAGCGCAAGCAGCTCGCCGATTTCGTGCCCGTCGACGCCAAGAGCGTGAACGTCGAGATCCTGGTCACCGGCCTGTCGGGCCCTGCGGTGGCCAGTGTGGACGAACTGTCCGGCCAGGTCGTGCATGTGCGCGGGTCGTCCAGCTACCACGCCAGCCTGCTGGGCTTGAACCAGCGGCTGACGCAGGCCGGCAAGCCGCCGGTGAAGCTGGTGTTGGTGCCAGACGCGCTGGAAGACGAGGACATGCTCGAGATGGTCAACGCCGGGCTCATCGACGCCATCGTCGTGGACACCTGGAAGGCCGAGCTGTGGGCTTCGGTGCTGCCCAAGCTGAAGCTGCAAAAGGACGTGGTGCTGCGCGAGGCCACGCCCATGGGTTGGGCGATCCGCAAGAACAGCCCGCAGCTGCAGGCGGTGCTGAACGAGTTCTTCGGCACCTGGGTGAAATCGGCCGGCGTCATCCCCTATCGCCAGCGCGAGTACATGAAGCGCATCAAGGCCATGAACAACAGTGCTGCCGCTGCCGACCGCAAGCGCTTCCAGGACACCATCGTGCTGTTCCGCAAGTACGGCGACCAGTACGGCTTCGACCCGCTGATGCTGGCCGCGCAGGGCTACCAGGAATCGACGCTGGACCAGAACAAGAAGAGCCATGTCGGCGCCATCGGCGTGATGCAGATCATGCCGGCCACCGGCGCCGAGCTGAAGGTGGGCGACATCAAGTCCATCGAGCCCAACATCCACGGCGGCACCAAGTACATGGACCAGCTGATGACGCGCTATTTCAAGGACGCGAACTTCAGCCCCTCCAACCGCACGCTGTTCGCCTTTGCCAGCTACAACGCAGGGCCGGGAAGGATCTCGCAGATGCGCAAGGAAGCCGCCAAGCGCGGCCTCGACCCGGACAAGTGGTTCAACAACGTCGAGCTGGTGACGGCCGAGAAGGTCGGCATCGAAACCACCACCTACGTGCGCAACATCTACAAGTACTACGTGTCCTACAAGCTCACCGAAGAGGCGCGTGCCGAGGTGGAAGCGATGAAGCAGCAGGTGGCGCCGGCGAAGAAGTGAGCCTTCCGCGCAGCGCGGCCGCCTTGGCGCCCGCTGCCGCCGGCAGCGGGCCAGCGTGAGGGCAGCGGCGGCCCAATCACCGGCCCCTATGATCCCGCCGATGGCCACCGACGCCGACGCCGAAACCTTCCTCCAGCGCTGGCAAGCCGCCGGCGGCAGCGAGCGTGCCAACTACCAGCTGTTTGTCACCGAGCTGTGCACCTTGCTCGACTTGCCGCTGCCCGAGCCGTCGCGCGACGACCAGCGCGACAACCCCTATGTCTTCGAGCGCCGCGTCAGCTTCGCGCACGGCGACGGCCACAGCAGCGTCGGCTTCATCGACTGCTACAAGCGCGGCGCCTTCGTGCTCGAAGCCAAGAAGCTCAGATCAGACAAGGCCGGCGCGCACACCCGGGCTTCGACGACGCATTGCTGCGCGCCCGCGCGCAGGCCGAAGGCTATGCGCGCACGTTGCCCGCCGCCGAGGGCCGGCCGCCCTTCCTGTTGGTGGTGGACACGAACGTCCTGCTCGATGTGCTGAAGGACGATCCGCAATGGGCGGAGTGGTCGATCACCGCACTGCGGGCCCAGGCCAAGGTGCACCGGCTGGTCATCAACCCGGTGATCTATGCCGAGCTGTCGGTGTCCTTCGCCACGCTCGAAGCGCTGGATGCGGTGGTCGCGCGCCTTCAGCTCGACGTGGTGCCGTTGACGCGCCCCGCGCTGTTCGTGGCCGGCAAGGCCTTCCTACAGTACCGGCGACGTGGCGGCACCAAGACGCAGGTGCTACCCGACTTCTTCATCGGCGCGCAGGCAGCAGTCAACGCTTGGCCGCTGCTGAAGCGCGATGCGGCGCGGTTTGGCAATTACTTTCCGACGGTGGAGCTGTTGACGCCCTGACGCCGGTGCTCAACGCAGGTTGCCGGTATGCCCGAGGTTGTAGCGCCCGGGCTGCGGCCACACGGCCAGGCCGTGCGGCTGCTTGCCGACCTTGATGAAGTCCACCGCGCCGCTGCCGGTATCGATGCGATAGACCACGTCGTCGTAGCGGCCCGAAAGCCACAGGTGCTTGCCGTCGGCGCTGACGTTGCCCATGTCGGGGCTGCCGCCGCCGGGGATGGGCCAGGTCTTGATCACCATGCCAGTAGCGAAGTCCATCACCGACACGCTGCCCTTGCCCAGCGGCTTGCCGTGCACGTAGTTGCTGCCGCGGTTGGCCACGTACAGCAGCTTGCCGTCGCGGCTGGGGTACAGGCCATGCGCGCCGACGCCGGTCTTGACGAAGCCGGTCTGCTTGAAGCTGTGGCCGTCGACCACGTGCACGCCGTCGGCCATCATGTCGGCGACGTAGAAGGTCTTGCCGTCGGGTGAGGCGCGCACGTCCTGCGGCATGCCGGGGGTGATGCAGATCTGGCCGCCGATCTGTGCCGGGTCGGGCACGAACTTCGGCTGCTTCAGCCCCGCCTGCACTTTGGCCAGCGCCTCGGGCCGGTTGAAGTATTGGCTCAGTTGGATCGTGTCCAGCACCTTGCGATTCACCAGGTCGATCTTGGTGATCGAACCGTTGAACT